>JAPPEF010000316.1 GCA_028875335.1 Gemmatimonadota bacterium | reverse complement strand
ACTCAACACCAGCTTCCAGTACACCGGCGTGGCGATGATCCACATGGCGACGGCGCTTGGGCTGAACTTGCGCTTTGCCACCATCGACACCCACCGACTCCACCCCGAGACGTACGCCTTTATGGAGGAAGTCCGAGCGCGCTACGGCTGCCACTTTGAGGTCATCCAGCCCAAGCGCGGCGATGTCGAGCGGATGGTCGCGCGCCACGGCGAGTACTTGTTTTTCGATTCCAAGGAAAAACAGGAACACTGCTGCCAAGTGCGAAAGGAATGGCCCAACAACGCGCTGTTGCAGACCGCCGACTGCTGGATTTCGGGGCAGCGCTGGGACCAGTCCGAGCACCGCCAGCAGACGGCCAAGAAGGCGGCCTTGATCGACGAGTACAGCACCCGGCGCAAAATACTCAAGCTCAACCCATTGGTCGATTGGAGCGAAGAAGCGCTAATGGAGTTTACGCGGGCAAACGACTTGCCAGTGCATCCGCTCTACGGCCAAGGCTACCCGAGCTTTGGCTGCATCATCTGCTCCACCCCGATCCGGCCCGACGAACCCAAGCGCAACGGTCGTTGGCGGTGGTTCAACGAACAAGCCGACGGCCCAGACGACCACAAAGAGTGCGGGTTGCACTACAACATCTGAAGGAATCTGAGCCATGGTCCACGCCTTGGAATGGCGCTACCACCGCCCCGGCTGAACAAGCTGCAAGCGCGCACAAGAGTTTCTTGTGCAGAACAACATTGCCGACGGCATGGTGCAGAGTGCGACCAAAGAACCGGTCGCGGGCACGGCGGCCCTCGCCCTGCTCGAGGACGCGACCGAGCTGTTCGTCGCCCAAGGACAGCGCGTCCTCCGCTTCGACTTGGTGGCGCAACGGCCTGCGGACGAGGAATTGCTCTCGCTTCTGTTGGGGCGTTCTGGCAAGCTCCGGGCACCCGCATTTCGCTGCGGCACGCGCCTGATTGTCGGTTACAATCAAGAGCTGCTGCCGACGGCGTTGGATTAGATGCGTCGTGATTTCAGCGCATGATGCCCATCTACGACTAATTCCCTCTGAATCTGAACATCTAACCGAATCGCCACCACGCACCCAGCAGCGATTCCAAGCGATTGGCAGCCTATCAAGGAGTTCGTTTGATGCTTCGCAAAATCAAACTGACGCACTTCAAGTGCTTTGAGCAGTTGGACTTGGATTGCAAGCCGCTCAACCTTCTCTGCGGCTTGAACGGGACGGGCAAAAGCAGCGTCATCCAAGCGTTGCAGGTGCTCCGGCAATCGTTTGAAACGGGAGAATTGCTCGCTGGCAGACTGGCTTTGAACGGCGAATGGGTAGCCGTAGGTACAGGCGCGGATGTGCTGTTTGAAGACGCCGAGCGCGAAGTGTTGGGACTCGCACTTGAGAGCGACGGAATAGAAGGTTCATGGGAAATGGAATTCGACTGCTCTATGGCTGATCTGCTGGATCTGTTGCCCAGCAAGGCTAGTCCACCCCAAGGCCGACCTAGCGAAGAAATTTTGCACCATCCTCTCGATAAGGACCGGATCGGCGAAGAGGTATTCCGGGGGAAATTCGTGGAACACTCCTATGTGCCTAGCGCATGGTGCGATGTGCCGCCGTTTGGAGGCCATCTCGTTTACGTAAATGCAGACCGGGTCGGATCCCGGCAGTTGTACCCAATCTCCACCGATGTGCCAAGTAGGCGCGATGATTTCGGTACAAGCGGCGAGTACGCGTGGGATTATCTAAATCGCCACCAAAACGACCTTCTACAGGCAGACGACCCGCGTTGCATTGCAGGAAGAGACCGTCCGCTGTTCGCCATCGTTGACCAGTGGCTACAGGACGTGTGCCCCGGTGCTCATCTACAACTTGAAGAAGTGAGGGCTGCTGACGCGCTCATCGCCGGATTCACTTTTGATCGGGAGGACGATGTGGCCTCCCGACGGTATCGTGCGACCAATGTCGGATTTGGTCTATCGTATGCGCTGCCGGTCATCCTCGCCCTGCTTTCAAATCCCGGCACACTATGCCTGATCGAAAATCCAGAAGCTCACCTGCATCCCCGAGGCCAGACCAAGCTAGCCGAATTGGCAGCCCGTGCATCTAAGGCAGGTGTTCAAGTGATCGCTGAAACCCATAGTGATCACTTCATGGATGGTGTGCGGATCGCGGTCCGGGACGGCCTTATCGAACCAGCAGACGCCACATTTCATTACTTTGAGCGCAAAGGCAACCAGACTGTCGTCACTTCGCCGGAGATAGACTCGGACGGGCGGTTATCATTGTGGCCTATCGGGTTCTTCGATCAGCACGATGAGAATCTGGCAAGGCTACTTGCACCAAAGGAATGATATGCGCGAGTTAGTGCTGAATGACGCCAGTATTGTTGCCGCCGATCAGAGTATTGCGATAGATTGGCTCGAGGATATTGCTAAAGGGATGTCGTCGCTATTTCTCAAACAAGTCGTTCAAAACACATTGCGGACAAGTCGCCCTCTACAGAAGATACATTATCGAGGCAACTGCTCACTCTGGGAGATAATTCTTGCACTGAGGCAGCAAGGTTTGGTGGAAGAGTATCGGTTTCTCATGCGTAGCATTGTCAAGTCCCCTTTAGAAAACGAATTAAAGGATGATATCAAGGATCGGTTCCTATTGTGTGAAGGGAAGACGTTTCCACCGCCAGAAGGCGATCCACTCGTCTTGTGCGCTATCTCCGATGGAATTGCTGTCAGCTTTCCTTCTGATCTAATCTGGGATAGCAGCCTAATTAAAGTCGATTTCTACGAACTGAAGGATGATGAGAGTGGCGATATAAGCAAAGAGGAAACGTTTGAAGAAATCGACAATCTCGCACGTTCCAACCACGCGTCTCCAATATACGAACGCCATCGACAGAGTTTTCGCGGCCAAATTACGAGTTATGCGGAATTGTGGAATAATAGAAAACTGGCCTTTTCGAACCTCCTATTCGGGCCGGACGTAGAGGATCATCTTAAGAAACTAAATACCAGCAAGTTAAGATCTATAGTTGGCAAGTTATCGAATCTCAATGCTGCTGCTGCCGAGTGGCCCAATGTTGGAGGCAGTGCACCCCCATGGGAGGCCAGAGCCAAAGTGGTCAACGAAAGCGAAGCATTGCAGAATAACACGAAGCTACGGGAACGGCGTCGATTCAAATCTTACGACGGCACACGCCAACTATTTCTGTGGCACACCCGCTTCAGCGATTCTGGCCGAATTCACCTCCGTTTTGATCCAAGTTCGCACGAAATCGAAATCGGCTATATTGGACAGCACTTGCCTCTCTCCTAATCCACCTTGTGCGGATAGCTGCGCTCCCACCCCGCCGCACCGAACTCCTTGTCGGCCCACAGGGAGACGCTTTCGGAAGAGTACACCACATTGTAGTCGTGCGAGGATTGCACGGAGCGCATGACCTCGCGCCAGAGCGCAGCGCCTAAATGGCGGTATGTAGCCGCGTGCGCTGCGGATTCGGCGAGATTGTGCTGTTCTTGGGGATCTTCCTGCAAATCGAAAAGCCCGGCCGCGCCGTTGCCGTATTTCACTAGCTTGTGTCGACCGTCGTAAGCCATCCAGCCGGATTGTAAGCCGCCGATAAGCATGTCGCGCGGCGCATCGCCAGCCAAACCCAAGCCGGGCAGGGGCCTAGCGTCCATGTACTCCGGCACGCCGTGACCAGATGCGGCTAACAGGGTAGCGGTGACGTCCGTGAGGCAGACCAAATCGTCGAGCACCGCACCGGCGGCACCACCCGGCTGGCGCACCAGCATGGGCACGTGGCAGCTACCTTCGTAAAAGTTGCCCTTGGCATTTATGCCGTGATCCCCGACTAAGTCGCCGTGGTCTGAGGAGAAGATGACGATAGTGTTGTCGAGACGGCCGCTTTCCTCCAAGGCCGCGAGGATTTGGCCGACCTCGTGGTCTATCTGCAAGATCAGAGCCGAATAGTGGGCGCGCACCTTGCGCTTCTGCTCCTCGGTATAAGGGCCTTCGGTCTCTGGAGTCCATATCGGCACACCCGGCCGAGGCCGGGGATGGATCCCCTCGCGGACATCGCGGTGGATGGGATCGCCGGGGGCGGGATCGGGAATTTTATCGATATCTACTTTTTCTAGAAATTCCGGCGTGGGGTCATAGGGATCGTGCGGGCCGGGAAATCCCACCATGCAGGCGAAGGGCCGCTCGTCGTCGTACTCGCGGATGAAGCGCGCCGCCTCCTCGCCGACGAAGTAATCCCAGTAGCAATCCCAAGGCAAAAGCGACACGCAAGCACCGCGCTGCTCGTCGTATCCTTCGTGCTCCTTGCCCATGTACTTGCGGTGGCCGCGCTGTTGCAGATAGTGCCAGTAGTCGTCTTGGATGTTGACCCACACCTTGTCCTCGCAGGCAATGCGATGTTCAAAGCCAAAGGAGGCTTCCCACGGGTAGAAGTGCATCTTGCCAATGGCCGAGGTGAGGTAGCCGTGATCGGTCAACATCTCCGCCCAAGTGCGGATGCCGCACGCAGCGTGGTCCGGTCGCAGGTGGTTGCCGTTGGTCAGCACATGATTGCGCCAGGCATTGAGGCCAGTCAGCAGCGAACAACGCGCCGGCACGCAGACCGGATGCAAGCTATAGGCTTGATCGTAGCGGATGCCCTCAGCGGCAATGCGATCGATGTTGGGCGTGGAAACGTGGGGGGCACCATAACAACTGAGAAAGTCGTGGCGCATCTGGTCTGGCATGATAAACAACAAATTGGGGCGGTCGCTCATGGTTCTATTCCATTCGTTAGGATGTTTTCGCGCTCGCCCGCGCTTCGGCCCAAGCGCGCAGCGGCACGTCGGCGGCATCTTTGGTCAGCCAATACTGGGACGACGGCGCAACCTCTGGGTTTTCCCCCAGCGGATTGCCGCCACTGGGCAGGGCACCCAAAAGCTGCTGGCGAATCGGCGAGCAGCGCGCCAGTAGCGCCGGGTCCTGCTGGATGTAGTCGGTCGGACGCAGCCAGCGGTAGTGATAGCCCACGTGCATGATCTTGCGCGTCCGCGGCGACTGATTGGGGCCAACGCAATGCCACGTTGCCGTGCGCCACAGCACGGCCGAGCCAGCGGGTAGCCGCAGTTCCAGCGCCTGTTCCGTCGGCACTTGATTCTTCATATCGCGCAACTCTTGGGGGCATCGCTTGTAGCTGCCCGGCACCAACCACAGATTGCCGCAATTGGATTCGGTCATGTCGAAAAGGACGTAGAAGACCTTGATCTCCATAAACGGCAAGCGCCCATCGAGCGAAGGCCCGATAAAAAGCTCGGGACTAGCCAAGTCGGGATGCCACACGACATTGCGATAGCCAGCCTCCTGATCGGCCCCCCGTCCGCTGCCCACAGCTCCGGGCTGCATGTCGTGCGGGTACGGCGGGCGGTAGTCGAGGTGCGTCGTGCGGATCTGGATATTCCAGCCGATGGCATCGACCACCAGCGGCAGCATTCGCGGATGATCCACTAAGTCGAGAAAGGCATCGTGCTGCGCGAGGGCGTTGCGCACTTGGAAATGCGTCTTTGCCGCCAAGCCCTGTTCCTTTTGAATGCGTGCGACCACTTCATCGGCGGCCGCCGAGAGCCGGGCCAGTTCCTCAGACGTTAGAAAGTGTTCGAGGACGATAAAGCCCTGCTCGGCAAAGTCGCGTTCTTGCTCGCGGGTCATTGCTATGGACATTTTCGTCTCTTGGTGAGTCAGGTAAGGAGGCATCGACAAACGAAAGTAAAAAAGATCGGGCGGTTCATACAACGCTGGAGGCACGGATCAATCGCTTGAACAGGTCGCCGCGGTCGGCGTAACTAGCGAACTGATCAAAGCTAGCGCAGGCCGGTGAAAGCAGTACCACGTCGCCAAGTTGCGCCAGTTGGCGAGCGATGTCCAAGGCTTGGGGTAGGTCGCGGCAGCAGTGGACGAGCTGACCTGAACCTGCCCGCTGTACGGCAGCGGCAATGCGCGGGGCTTCTTGGCCGATGAGCAACGCGGCGCGGACATTGGCCTCGGCAATCGCAGTGCCCAAGGCGCTGAAGTCGCCTCCTTTTGAAGCACCCCCAGCAATCAGCAGCAGGGGCGCGTCAAAGGCGCGGATGGCAGCACAGGTAGCATCGACTGTCGTGGCCAGTGAGTCGTTGTAATAGGTAACGCCGTCGCGCTCAGCGACGTATTCGAGGCGGTGAGGAAGGCCCGCAAAGGTGCGGAGGGCCTCGGCGAAATGGGTCGCTGGCGCACCAAAAGCCAACGCACCGGCAACGGCGGCGGCGGCGTTGCCCCAATTGTGTTGGCCCCGAAGGGACAGGTCGGCCACTGGACAAATGACTATTGGTTGCGCCCCAGGGCAGCAGGCCCACAACTGGCCGTCGGCAATCCACGCGCCCGGAATGCTCGAAGTGGTTGTGCTAAAGGCCCAATGGGCGGCTGGACTCTCGTCAGCAAAGGTTCGAGCCGTAGTACAGTCTCGATTAACAATGAGAATATCACCGGGCGTTTGGTAGCGACACACAGGCTTTTTGGCATCAACGTATTCGGCTCGGTCGGCGTGATAGTCGAGGTGATCCTCGGCAACGGAAAGAACCACGGCGATATGCGGACTTTGGTCGAGGTCCTGCAATTGGAAGCTAGATAGCTCTAGTACAACCCGGTCGGTCGCCTGCAACTCGTCAATGAATTCGAGCGGCGGCCGGCCGATATTGCCGCCGCTGAACACCCTCGCTGCAGAGTCGGTGGCCAACAGCGCGTGCAGCAGCGCGGTCGTGGTACCTTTGCCCTTGGTGCCGGTGATTCCGAGCACTGGCGCGGGACATAGCTGCAAAAAGAGGCGCGTCTGGCTCGATACTTCAACGCCGCAACGCCGCGCCTCGCACAGGCGCGGGTCCAGCGTCGGCAGGCCCGGTGTGCGGAACAGCAAGTCGAAGTCGGTCAGGTCATCGAGATAGCCTTCGCCGATGCGCCACTGTTGCACGCCCTCCACCGGAATGGTCGGGTCGCAGGCGTCGCACACGGCAAAGGGAATCTGGCGCGCGTGGAGAAAGCGAGCCAGCGCGCGGTTTTCCACGCCGAGGCCGAGCAGGGCAATGCGCCGCTGATGCAGGGCCGCGCTTGACTCTTTGGGGCCGGAGGATTTCTTTAGCGCCATTGAAATCGCAATACGCGCTTTAATTAAATTAGATAGCGAGAAGATGCTGTGGCTGTAACAATTATGCGTACGGTGCGGCCTAGTCCGCAATGGCAAGACAGCTTGATCCGGCTAGAGAGCGGCCAGCGGGTCGTCATTGATGCCGAGGAAACTTGGTCGCCGGACATGCAAAACCAAATCGCTTGGTGCGGTGCCGATGGCGTGTACAATCTGCCTGCAGGCTCGGGCTACCTACTGCCGGGGGCCAATGTCGGCGCACTCGTGGCCCGCATTGGCGACGACGGACCGATCTTTGCCGTGGGGAGCCGCTGCGACTTTATTGCCGACCGCGCAGGCCTCCTGAATTTGGCCATGAACGAAAACCCGAGCCTCAACAACCAAGCCGGCAAAATCGTCGCCCAAATCATCGTCTTTAGCCAACCATGAGCCTCGCCGGCAACGCGGCGACCGCAGCCTATGTGCGCGCGGGTCATCCACCTGTCCGCGTGATCGCTCCGCTCGCCGAAGGGGTCTGGTGCATCGAAGACGCAGACGGCCGCAAGGTCGTGGTCAAGCATCAGCTCTTCGGCCGGCTGACGCAGGGCACGGCTTACGACTTGTTGGAAGTCGAGCGCGACATGCTCGGCTTCTTGCACAGAGCGGGTTGTCCGGTGCCGGCCGTGCTGGGTATCGATCGGGAAGCGCACTGCATCTTCTTGCAATGGGTCGGCGATCGCACCCTCGACGACGCCATCCATGACGGAGACCGTGCGGCGACGATACAGGCCATACGCGGGCTGTGCGCTATTGAACGCGCATGTGCCCAACGCGCCGACCAGCTAGCGCCGAGGGTCATCCCAAGCGCAAACCGCGCGGCGCTTGCCGCCGCTTGGGACGAAGCGGGAGTCCGGGCGCACACTGGCATC
This sequence comes from Gemmatimonadota bacterium, assembly GCA_028875335.1. The sequence continues at coordinate 26,982 of JAPPEF010000316.1, read as the reverse complement.
GAACAGCTATGCCGCCGTCTTCAGCGGTCCTTGGACGCTGGGCTGCGATCGCTGCTCGAAGCCATGCACGATTGGCTAGCGGCGCGACCGGCATCGCTGGGCAGCGTAGATTACAACGCGCGCAACGCAATCGTCGAGCCGGGAGGAACGCGCATTTACTTTCTCGAATTTGCCAAAATTGGTTGGGACTGGACGGAACGGCGCTTGACGCAGTATACTTCAAGTATGGGTAGCGGGCGGCAGGATGGGCGCATGCGCTCGCTGCTCGACGCGTCCGCAGCGCGTTTGTACGCCGAGGCGTCCGAACGCAGCGACGGTGCGCGGGCGCTCGATTATCACCGTATCTTTTTTCTTTTAAACAGCGCAGCCCTGTTGTGCGCAGCCCTCGACGGCGAGCCGCACGCTCAGGCCCTGCGCCAACACTGGAAAAGGCCCCAAGCGCGGCTGCGACAATGCGCGGCCATGCTGGCCCAGAGCCTGAGCACAGACTCAAGTGCAGCCGAGTTCAGAAGCCGGTTGCAATTTTGTATATCACCACGCGGAGGTACCCTATGAGCGAGTGGAATACTCTCGACTTTAAGCCCCGGGCCCGAGGAATGATCATCGGCGATATTCCCTGGCTGGCGCGCATAGCCGACAAGGCGCGGGCGCACCAGCAGCAACGCATCGGCGACTACGTATTTCCCTGACCGGCCGACCAGCGCTTCCTGGAGGAAGTGGAGCTAACAGCCGCAGCATTCGAGGAGATGGTGGCCGCGTCCGCAGACGACGATGCACTGATCGAGAAGATGAAAGCGCACTTGGACAGAAAGCACTAGCATGAGCACCTCAGCGCAAACCGCGCGCACGCCAAGGCGGAGAGTCCGGGAGATGGAGGTAGAGGTCGTCCACGTGCGCCGCGACACCCCAGACACCACCACGCTCTTTATGTCCGCTGGCGACGGGCCGGTCGAATACCAGGCCGGCCACTTCTGCACCATTGATCCGCATCAGTTCGGCGAGTTGGAGCACTTCACCGCCTATTTAGAAGATCAAAAGGGGCAGCGCGAAAAGCCGCGGGCCTATTCCATGGCCTCGGCGCCGCACGAAGAGCACCTCGCCATCACCATCAAAGAGGAGCGCTACGAGAGCGGTGAGACGCCGTACCCACCGCTGCTGTCGCCGCTGTTGACGTACTACATCCACGAGGGTCGGCGGCTGGTCATCAGCGGTTTTACCGGGGCATATACCTTTCCCACCGATGTCTGCGAACGCGCCGAGCACATTGTCCACGTATGCGCTGGCAGCGGCATTGTGCCCAACAGGAGCTTGATCAAGGAAAGCCTACACCGCGATGACCCGCTCCGGCACACCTTGCTGTTTAGCAACAAGACGCGCGGCGATGTCATTTACTTCGAGGAATTCGAGGAGTTGCGGGCACAGTACCCCGACAAACTCGAAGTCATCCACTGCATCACCCGCGAAGACCCAAGCGGCATCCGCGGTGCCCGCAGCGGACGCATCTCTGAGGAACTCTTGCGCGAAGTCGCACCCGACCCCTCCAAAGTGATGGCCTATAGCTGCGGCCCGGGCATCACGCCTTACGAGCGCCGGGCGGCCCGAGCCAAGGGCGAAACTCCCGAGCCGCGCTTCGTCGAAAACATGGTCGCGCTCTTGCAGGAGCACGGGCTGGACAAAAAGCAGATCCGGCAGGAAAGCTGGGGATGAATGAATGAAGTTAATCGTGCAGATTCCCTGCTTTGACGAAGAGCAGACCCTGCCCGCTGTAATCCGCGACATCCCGCGCCAAGTGCCCGGCATCGATCAAGTCGAAATTTTGGTCATCGACGACGGCTCCAACGACCTCACCAGCGCGGTGGCGCGCAAATGCGGCGCAGATCACGTAATCCGCTTCCCGCACAACCGGGGGCTAGGACAAGCCTTTAAGGCCGGTTTTGACGAGTGCCTGCGGCTGGGAGCCGACATCATCGTCAACACCGACGGCGACAACCAGTACTACGGCGGCGACATTGACAAGTTAGTCGAGCCTATCCTCGGCGGCCGTGCCGACATGGTAATCGGCGACCGGCAGCCGCAGGCCATTGCCCATTTTTCCGCCCTCAAGCGCTATCTACAGAGCTTGGGCAGCCGGGTGATTAGTCGCCTCGCCGGCCTACAGGTGCCGGATGTGGCCAGCGGCTTTCGCGCCTTTAGCCGCGAGTGCGCGCTCCAGCTCTCGACCTTTACCAATTTCGACCACACGGCCGAGCACGTAATCGAGGCCGGATACAAAAATTTGGCCGTGACTTCTGTCGCGATCCGCACCAACCCCAAGACGCGCGAGTCGCGCCTCTTTTCCAACATCGGCAAGTTCGTCTTCAAATCCGGGGAGATCAGTTTGCGCACCTATGCGCGCTACGCCGCGCTCAAGATATTTTCCCTATGCGGCATTTTGACCTTTGTCGCCGGCTTTGGCCTCGGCGTGCGCTTTCTCTACTTCTTATTTTTTACTGACGAAGGGATGCTGCACGTGCAGTCGCTTATTTTGGCGGCGATCCTGCTGTTGGCCGGGTTTCAGATGTTTCTCACCGGCGTCATAGCCGATTTGATCGCCACCAATAGGGACTTGCTCGAAGATGCGTTGCAGCGGGTCAAGAAGTTGGAATTGCGCGACGCGGACCAAAGATAATTCCCCCATGAAAAAACCTGCGGTTTACATAGACGGCCAAGAGGGGACGACCGGGCTACGCATTCGCCAGATGCTAGCCGGGCGCGAGGATCTGGAGGTGTTGCTCATTCCACCAGAGCATCGCCGGGACCGGCGCGCGCGGGCCGAGTTTCTCAACCGAGCGGACTTGTGCGTGCTCTGCCTGCCCGACGACGCGGCAGCCGAGGCCCTCGACCTGCTCGAAAACCCGCAGACCAAGGTCATCGACACGAGCACGGCGCGCCGGGTCCATTCCGAGTGGGTCTATGGGCTACCCGAGATTTCACCCGCGCACAAAGAGCAGATTCGCCGTGCGCAAAAAGTCGCCAATTGCGGCTGTTATCCCGTCGGCTTTATTCTCGCCGTGCGGCCCCTCATCTCACAGGGGCTGCTTTTGCCCACCGCGCCGCTGGCCATCAATGCGGTGTCCGGCTATTCCGGCGGGGGGAAAACGATGATCGCCGAATACGAAGGAGGAGACGGGCACAAGCCTTTCTGCCTGTACGGCCTCGACGGCGCGCACAAGCACTTGCCCGAGATCTGGAAATTCAGCGGGTGCGAAAAGCAACCGCTCTTTGTGCCGTCCGTTGATCATTCGTTCTGCGGTATGGTCGTCAGCACGCCGGTACCCACGGAACTTTTCGCCCGTCCCCGCGTCAATCGCGAAGCCGTGTACGAGGTCTGGCGCGCGTACTACGAGGACTGCCCCTTTGTGAAGATAGTCGCACCCCAAGACGCTATACTGCGCGACGACAAATTCCTCGACCTAACGGGATTGAGCCATACCAACTTCGTCGAGCTATCGGTCTGGGGCGACCCCGAGCGAGGATTGGTTTTAGTCGGGCGGCTCGACAACCTCGGCAAAGGAGCGTCGGGCAATGCCGTGCAGTGCCTCAATTTGATGCTCGGCTGCGACGAGACCGCAGGGCTGATCTAGATGCTCGTCGATAGCCATTGTCATCTCGACCAATTCGCCGATGTCGACGCCGTGCTCGCAGCAGCAGCCCAAGCCGGAGTGGGGCAGGTCGTCGCCGTCAGCGAAAGTGCCGACTCCATGCGCGCGGTACTCGAACTCAAGCAGCGGTACCCGGACCAAGTGCTGACCGGGCTTGGCTTGCATCCAGCATGGGTCACCCAAGCTACAGACGCCGAACTCGCGGACGCGCTCGCCTATCTGGCCGCGCATCTGCCCGAAGCCGATGTCCTCGGTGAGGTCGGCCTCGACTACAAATGGGCGACTAGTCCAGAGCAGCAGTCCCAGCAGCAAGACGTCCTCACGCAGCAACTCGACTTAGCGGCTCAGTGCGGCAAGCCGATCAACCTGCACTCGCGCCGCGCCCAGCGGCAGACTTTGGAGCGGGCCGTGGAATTTCGCCGCCGCACTAAGCTCAACGCCCAGCTACACTGGTTCACCCAATCCAAAAAACTCGTGCGAATCTGCCGTGCGGAGCGGATCTACGTGTCCGTCGGTCCGTCCGTCCTGTGCGATCCGCAGACCCAAGCCGTGGTCGCAGAAATCGACCGCGAGTTGCTGCTGTTGGAAACGGACGCGCCCGTGCCCATCGGCGGGGCCGCGGGCCATCCAGCGCGGGTGGCAGAAGTCGCCACCAAACTAGCTGAACTCATCGGGTTCACCGAGGAAGAGGCCGCGGCCAATTGGACGCGCTATTTGGGCAAACTGCCGTGAAAACATCGATATTATGGGAAATGCTATAGCAGTCCTGAATGCCCTGAACGATTCGAGATGAGGATCGTCATTCTGCGTCCATCTGCGCCATCTGCGGATTATCTTATGAATGATTTAGGAAGGCTATATCAGCGCAATTAGGTAAATAGGAGGAGCTATGCCAACGAGTATTTTTGCCCTTGCTTGCGCCCTCGTCTTTTGCGGGCTAGCAGGGCCAGCGAGTGCCCAGAGCTTGGAAAGCCTGATCAGGTTGGGCGAAGAAGAAGTCAAACTACAGCCCCTTTCCGCGTCCGACCTGCCGGCCCTAAATCAGGATGTGACCGCCGGTAAGGCGCGCCTGCCCGGCAGCTTAAGCGCGGATCAGACGCGCATCGGTCAGGATCGCGATATAGACCCAGACGCGTACATCGTCGGCCCTAACGACGTACTTCAGCTTTACATCTGGGGCGAATTCGACAAGCCCTACACCTTGCAGGTCGATCCAGAGGGCTACGTTCTCATCCCCACCGTCGGCTCGTTTCACATTTCGGGCCTGTCGCTAACCGCAGCCAAAGAGCGTCTCTCAACCGCAGTCCAAAACAAGTATCCTAACGTGGACATCAGTATTTCCCTCGTGAGTATGCGCTTCTTCACCGCGTACGTCACTGGTGCGGTGCTGAACGAGGGCAGCTTCACCATCTATCCGACCACGCGGGTTTTAAATATAATCAAACAGGCTGGCGGCTTTAGGAGCCGATTGCAACATATCGAGTTATCGGGTCAGGATGCCGGTGGAGCCACTAACCCCAACACAGGCCGACGCTCCATCCAACTGATCCACCGCGACGGCACCAGCGAGCGCGTGGATCTCGACATGTTCCTCGCCACCGGCGACCTCACGCACAATCCCTACGTGCGCATGGGCGACATGGTCCATGTCTCGTTTCGCAAGCATTCAGTGTCCATCTTCGGCGCGGTCAATGAAGAGGGCGAATACGAGTTCCTACCCGGAGACACCCTCGGAGACCTCGTGACATTGGCCAAGGGCTTGAACCGCTCCAAACCGCTGATCAGCGCCGAACTCTGGCGCTTTCAAGAGGGCACCGATCAGGCCGAAGTCATTGAGCTAGGCAGCGCCAAAGAGACGCTGGAGGAACTGAACTACGAAACCATCCGCCATATTGAGCTGCGCCCCAACGACGCGGTTTTCATCCGCGCGCAATCGCTGTGGCAGTCCACGCACACGGTCGTGATCTCTGGCGAGGTCAAGTTCCAGGGCCGCTACCGCATCGAACCCGGCGTTACCCGCATCAAGGACGTGGTGGCCGCGGCCGGCGGCCTAACCGATGAGGCGTCTCTCATAGGTGCCCGAGTAATCCGCACTAGAGTACGAGCCGAAAGCGACCCGCAGCTAGAGCAGCTAAAGAGACAGAGCGAGGTGGCGGGCCTCACCTACATGAACATCGAGGATCGGGCTTATCTCAAGACCAAAACTCGCGAAGAAAAGGGGCAGATCGCAGTCGATTTCGAGCGGTTGTTTGTGAATGGCGACGAGAGGCAAAACATCTTGCTCGCCAGCGGCGATGTGATCTTTTTCCCCATGCAGCGGCACACCATCAACGTCAGTGGTCAAGTGCAGCGAGCCGGGCTGATCGACTACGAGATAGGCCGCAAAGTGCGCTACTACATAACCAAGGCTGGCGGGTACTTGTACGACGCCGACAAACGCAATGCCCGCCTAGTCCGGGCGCGCACGGGCGTCCGCGAGAAACTCAAAGACAATCTGATAGTCGAGGTCGGCGACGAAATATGGGTGCCCCAGAAGGAGCGCATCGATTACTGGGCATTCTTCCAAGAGACTGTGGGCACCGCCGCTAGGGTCCTCGCCCTCGTAATCGCGGTGCAGACGGTGTCGCGGTAGCAATGGACCAAGCCAAGCCCGACGCATCCTAGCCTTCGTGCTCGCGGTGCGGTCTCTTCAGACAAATAATTTCAAGGAGCACTACTGAATGAATACCCCAAAAAAAGAAATCGACATCATCGATCTGCTCACGGCACTACACGCGGGCCGCTGGCTGATCATCGGCGGCACCTTGGCCATCTGCGTCTTGGCGGGTGGCCTCAGCTTCCTCTTGCCAAAGGAATACGAGGCCACCGTGCAAATTCTGCCTCCCCAAGAGAAGAAGCAGAGTTTTGGTTTTTCCAGCATGCTCGCGTCCTTACCCATACCCGCCTTGCGTCTCGGGGAGAGGGGCACGCCATCTGACATTTCTCTCGCCACCATCGGGAGCGCGACGACGCGGCGGCGGATGGTCGAGAAATTCGGTTTGATGCAGCGCTACGAGGCCCGCACTCTGACTGACGCGATTGAGGCCCTCGCCGACAATACCACGGCCGCCATGACCGAAGAGGGCATGCTTGCGGTATCAGTCCTAGACAAAGACCCGCAAATGGCCGCCGACATGGCCAATTACTACATCGCCCTGCTCGATAGTACCAACAAGCGATTCGCGCACAAGACTGCCTCCGACCGCTTGGACTTTATCCGCGGGGTTTTGCAAGAAGAAGATAAAAAGCTAGAGGACAAGATGAAGCGGCTAGAGGAGTTCCAGTCCGAGCACAATGCCATCTCGATCGCGGATCAAGCCCGCGCGGCGATTCTGACGGCCACCTCAATGCAGACCGCCGTAATGGAGCTTGGAATTGAGCACCAACTGTTCATTCAATCGGGGCTAGGTCCCAACCACGACAAGGTCAAACAGCTCGAGCGCAAAATTGGCCTGCGGCGAGAGACCCTCGCTTTTTTGCGCGATGGCCTCAGACCCGCCGACAACGGCTTGTTGCCAAACAAAGCGCTGCGACTACCACTGGACGAAAACCTCTTCCTGCCGCTGAAGCAGATCCCGAGCGTGGTCCAAGAGTACACAAACCTTGAAAAGGATGTACTCGTGCAGACGTCCCTTTTGCTGGTCCTGCAGCAACAGGAGGCCCAAGCTCTGATCGAGGCCAAGGACTTCACTTCGACCGTGCAGATACTCGACCCAGCCACACCACCCGAAATCAAGGCCAAGCCCCAGCGCGTGCTGATCGTATTTCTCGCCGGCTTACTCAGCCTCATCGCCTCAGTCTCCTATGTGATGGGGGCGGTGTACATGCGGGGCCTTCAACAGCGCTGGCGCGAGCGGCACGAGACGACGCCTGAAGTTCTATGACTATTCAAGTGAAGGTGATCAACAAGGGGAGCCAACCGCTGCCCACCTATGAGACGGAGCACAGCGCCGGCCTCGACTTGCGCGCCGCGCTATCAGAGACAGTAGTCTTAGCGCCCGGCGAGCGCGGCCTCATTCCCACGGGCCTGTTCCTCGAAATCCCCCCGGGCTACGAGGCACAGGTCAGGCCGCGCAGTGGCTTGGCCCTCAAGCGCGGCCTAACGCTGCTCAACGCCCCGGGCACAATCGACGCCGACTACCGAGGCGAAGTCGGCGTCATCATGATCAACCTTTCGACCGAAGAGCAGCCCATCGCCCCGGGCGAGCGCATCGCCCAGCTCATTTTCGCGCCGGTTACGCGCGGCGAGTGGGTCGAGGTCGAGACGCTCGCTGAAACGGAGCGCGGCAGCGGTGGCTTTGGCTCGACGGGAAGGCGCTGAAATTGTCCAATAAGGTAGGGGGCGGTTTCAAACCGCCCCCTACCCCCGGATGCGTAACGTCAGTAAATAAAAAGAAAGGGGCCGGTACTCTTGTTAGAGTACCGGCCCCTTTGCGTTGCATCCTTACGGCGGCCTAACTCGCGCCCCCCGATATGGCGGGCAGGAAATGGACCTCGCTTTCAGGACCGACCTTAGCCCGCAGCCCAGCGGCGACGACTTCGCCATCCACCGCCACGGCAATCTCGGTCTTGATGCGGTCGCCATCGAGAACCCGCTCCTTGAAGCCGGGGTAGCGGGCATCGAGCGCGGCAACGACCTCGCGCACGGTCGCGCCCTCTACCTCTACTTGCTGCTGGCCGGCGGTCAACTTCTGCATCAGCGAGGGAATCCAAGCTACGGGCATGATGGGCTAACCGCCGGCAGCCTGCGCGGCCCGTTCCTCGTGCGCCTGCAACGCGGCGACAATGCGGTCGGGCTTCATAGGCAATTCCTGCGGCCGCACGCCAACAGCAGCCTCAATGGCCGCGGCGATGGCCGCGGGCGGCGGGGCGATGTTGGCCTCACCAACGCCGCGCACGCCATAGGGATGGCCTGGGTTGGGGACCTCGACGATGATGGTCTCAATCATCGGCAGGTCGAGGCTGGTCGGGATCCGGTAGTCGAGAAAGCTGGAGTTGTCGAGGTGGCCGTCTCCACTGTAGAAGTACTCCTCGTTGAGCGCCCAACCAATGCCTTGCACCGAGCCGCCCTGCATCTGGCCCTCAACGTACGCCGGATGAATCGCCCGGCCAGCGTCTTGGATGACCGTAAAGCGCAAAATATCTACCTTGCCGGTCTCGGGATCGACCTCGACATCGGCGATATTGGCTGCAAAGGAGCCGCCGACGCCCGAGTCTGGGTCCACAGAGGCGCGGCCAATGACCGGGCCGCCGGTCTCTTCGAGGCGGCCAGCTAGTTCCTTAAAGGTCATCGCGTTGTCGCCGGAACGGAAGACGCCATCGTCAAACTCGACTTGGCTTACTTCGACCTCCCACAGTTGAGCCGCGCGCTCGCAGAGCTGGTCTTGCACGTCGAGGGCGGCCTTGTACGCGGCCCAGCCGGTGGCGTACGTTACGCGGCTGCCGCCGGTTACGTCCGTGTGGCCAATCGAGTCCGTGTCGGCCACCTGCGGTTTGACGTCTTCGGCCTGTAGGCCCAAAGTCTCGGCAAACTGCATGGCGACCGACGTACGCGTGCCGCCGATGTCGGTCGAACCCTCGACTAAGCTAACCGTGCCGTCTGCGTTGACACTGGCCGTGCAGGAGGACTTGAGCCCGACGTTGAACCAATAGCCGACCGAGATGCCGCGCCCTCCATTGGGGCCAGCGGGCGCTGGACTCTGGTAGTGCTCTGAGTCGCGGATGGCTTCCAACACCTCCTTGCAGCCCATCTTTGGATACACCACGCCGTCAATGCGGCGGGTGCCGGTCGTCGCGGTGTTTTTGAGCCGGATCTCTAGCGGCTCCATCCCCAGTTCGGCGGCCAGCAAATCAACTACGTGCTCGGTGGCGAAGGCCACCTGCGTCGAACCTGGAGCGCGATACGCGAAACTCCGCGGCTTGTTGACCACTACGTCATAGCAGTCGATCCGGCCATCGGGTATGTCGTAGCACGAAAACACGCACATGGCAGCCGCGCCGACCAAACCGCCGGGATAAGCCCCGGACTCAAAGGCGATATAGGCGTCGGCGGCCACGATCTTGCCGCTTTTGTCAGCACCCATCTTGATCTTGACGTACGACCCAGGCGTCGGACCGGTGCTCTCAAAGACGGCTGGCCGGGTCATAACCAGCTTGACAGGTTGGCCGCTCGCCTTGGAGAGCAAGGCGGCGACCGGCTCCAAGTAAACCGGGATTTTGCCGCCAAAGCCGCCGCCAATTTCCTGGGGCACGACCTTGATCCTGGAAATGGGCATGTCCAAGACCGCGCCGAGTTGGGCGCGCGCGGTGAACGAGCCCTGAGTGCTGGTCCAGATCGTCAGTTGGCCATCGGCGTTCCAACTCGCCGTGGCGTTGTGCGGCTCGATGTACCCTTGATGCACAGTAGCGGTCTGAAACTCGCGTTCCACGACCACGTCGGCCTCGGCAAAGGCCTTTTCCGGGTCGCCGAGCCGGTGCTCGAAGTGGGTGGCGAGGTTGCTTTTGCGGCCGGTGTCTTCCCCAAACTCTTGGGTAGTCATGTCGTCGTGGAGTTGGGGCGCGCCCTCCTGCATGGCCTCGCGCACATCGAGCACGGCCTCTAGTTCCTCATACTCGACCTCGATCAGGTCGAGGGCCTCTTCGGCAATGTGGACGCTAGTGGCGGCAACCGCAGCGACGGGATGCCCGCTGTACAGGGCCTTATCCGTGGCCAGCACGTTGTCGCGCAGGTATTTGAGCCGGGCCGGGCCTTCGCCGAGATCGACCATTTGGTCGCCGGCATCGGGCAGATCAGTGCCCGTGAGAACGGCCTTGACCCCAGGCAGGGCCGCAGCTTTAGACGTGTCTATGGACTTGATGCGCGCATGGGCGTGGGGCGAGCGCAGGACCTGTCCGTAGAGCAAGCCGGCCAACTGGGTGTCGGCGCCGTAAATGGCGCGCCCAGTGACCTTGTCAACGCCGTCGTGGCGGATGGGGCGGGTGCCGATGACTTTGTAGCCGTTGTTGGCAGGCATGGCGTTCCTCCTCGTTGGGTTCAGGCGCTTTGGCGCACTTCCTCAGCGGCGTCGAGGACAGCGCGAATGATCTTGTCGTAGCCCGTGCAGCGGCACAAGTTGCCGGCCAGCCAATGCCGCACTTCGTGCTCGGAAGGGTTGGGGTTGTGGTCGAGTAAGGCTTTGGAAGCCACCAAAAATCCCGGAGTGCAGATGCCGCATTGCAGCGCGGCGTGTTCGAGGAACTTCTGCTGCACCGGGTGCAGGCTATCCGGGCTGGCAAGGCCCTCGACCGTGCCGATCTGTTTGCCCTCGGCCTCGACGGCCAGCATCAGACAAGAATCGACGAGGACGCCGTCAACAGCGATGGAACACGCGCCGCAGTTGCCGTCGTTGCAGCCTTCCTTGGTGCCGGTGAAGCCGAGCGTCTCGCGCAATACTTCGAGCAGACTTTGGCGCGGCTCGCAGAGAAATTCGGTCGGCTCCCCGTTGATTGTAGTTTGGACGTGTATTTTGCTCATGTACCTTAACTCCGAATTTGGGCCGCCTGTTGCGGCGAGTGAAGAGCTTTTTCCGCCGACCGGATGGTCGGTGCAGATTGTTTCCCACCGACCGAATGGTCGGTGCAGCTAATACCTTACTAGCCAGCCGCTTCCTGCACGGCGTTGGCGACGAACTGGCCGCGGGCCCGCGCGACAGCACCCGCGAGGGTGCGCTTGACCAGCACTCCGACGAGGTGGGTGCGGAACTCGGCTGGGCCGCGCATATCGGAAATCGGGCGAGCCGCGCTCTGGGCAGCGGCCGCCGCGGCGGCGATAGCCTCGTCTGAAACGGCTTGGCCCGCTAGGCTGTCGCCGGCCTCGCGGGCGAAAATCGGCGTGGGGCCGACCGCGGCGAGCGCAATGCGCGCGGCCTTAAACTCCTTGCCGCGATTGGCCAAGGTAACATGGGAGGACACCCCGACGACGGCGATGTCCATCTCGTTGCGCGGAATGAAGCGCTGGTAGTGCGAGCCCGTGTTCTTCCTGGCAATCGGAATCTGGAGAGAGACCAAAATCTCGCCGGGCGCGAGCACGCTGCGGCCCGGGGCAGTGCAAAAATCCTCTACCGCGACTTGGCGCTTGCCGTCCGGCCCGGCGATGTGGCACACGGCCGAGTGGGTAATCAGGCTAGGGATCGTGTCCGCACTCGGAGAGGCGTTGCACAAATTGCCGCCAAAGGTGGCGCGGCCCTGTATTTGGATGCCGCCGATAATGGCAGCCGAATCGATGAGCCCAGGGTATCGCTCGACGATTTCGGGGTCATTGTACATGCGCCAGCAGGACACGCCCGCACCGATGACCAATCCCCGGCGGGGGCCGTAGGAAAGCTCGTTGGCCTCGGGGACGTTCTTGATGTCGATGATGCAATCGGGCGCAAAACGATTCCCGCGCAACTGGACGATCAAATCAGTACCGCCAGCGAGGACGCGGGCGGCCTCGCCCTTTTCGGCCTTGAGGGCCACGGCCTCGCGCAACGTGCTGGGGGCGCAATATGCAAAATCTTTCAAGGAAAAACCTCCTTGCTTGTAAGTAGTGGTCGCTGCGTTCGCGCCTAATTATGGAACGCCCCACCCCCGCTGTCAAGAGCGGCAAAAGAGGCCGAATAGCTGAATTTTTCTGGAAAAAACCCTCGGCGCAAGGTGCTTCAATCCACGGGCGACTGCGCCGACGGGATGCGTCCTAAGGCAGCTTCATCATCTTCTTGGTTTCCACGCGCCCATCTACCTCGACCCGATAGAAATACGCGCCAGCAGCCACATCCCTGCCGACCTCGTCGCGGCCATTCCAAGTAAAACGATGCGTACCCACAGGTAGTGACCCCTGCCACACCTGCCGCACCCGACGACCCAACACGTCGTACACCGTCAGCGACACCCCCGCCGCATCCGTCGCCAAATCAAGGGGAATCACAACAGCCGGATTAAACGGATTGGGATAGCTATCGCCCAGCCGATACTGCGCCGGCACAGCACCCGCCGACGTCAGCACCGCCGTCGGCTGCCCTCCTCCCGAATTCTTGAGCACATGCACGCCGCCAAAGACCGGATCCAACACCACCAAGTCCAAGTCTCCATCGTCATCGACATCGCCAGACAGCACCCCGGTCCCATCGCCAGCCAAGCGATACATCTCCTTTTCTTGGGTTGGATTCAAACCCCCACCCCACTCGACAAACACCCCAAAGCCCGACGCCCGATTGCCGCCGACAAACATCCAATCATCTACCCCGTCGGCGTTCAAATCGCGCACCGCCACTGCTGAACGCACAAACAAATGCTCATCATACAGCACCTCCAGCACCTCCTCGGACAGCATCCCTTCTGCGGACAGCCTTTTCACAACGAGTCCCATGTCCCCTTCATAGGGATTGCGTTGGAGTTCCACAAGCGCCTCCTGACGCCCATCGCCATCAAAATCGCCTTTTACCCATACCCCCGGAAGCAAACCTGCGCTGCTGATGCTGTAGTACAAATCCTCCCATAGCAATTCGAGGTCGTCCTGACTTATACTGAGTATCTCTTCCTGGAGGTCCGGCCCGATAGACCAAGCCTCTATGAAGCCTGCTTGTCTTATCATAATCTCGTCTTGGCCATTGCCATCCACATCACTGGCGAGTATAGACAAAGGGCCCAGTCCCTCGTATAGAGGGTACTCGATGCGTGCGATTTCAAAGGCCCCACTACCATCATTGAGGGCCATGACCCAGCCCCAACCCGAAACGGAATCCCCCCCCTCATAAGGGAGATAATGAGCCGAGAAAAGGTCTAAGTCGCCATCGCCATCTAAGTCGGTCAAGACGCCGTTGCTCCCATACCCTAAACCCGGTGTAATCGGATGAAAGACCGGGGGTGCAAAAAGACCGGGATCATTAAAGTGAAAATACTCTACATGCGGCCGGGCTAATTCGCCCTGCGAGCGCTCTTCAGGACCGGTCAACTCGATCCAGTCGATCTCAAAATGCCCGATCAACTCATCCACCGACCGGGGCTCCTCCGCTTCGTTTCGATCCAAGCTAAAACGCAGCCGAATATCCCGTAAAAGCCCCACCCACACGATCTCATCTTGGCCGGAGAGGGAGAATTCTACTTCCTGCCATTCGGTCGTGTAAACAAAGTCTATGGAGGGGACCGCAAACCGGCTTTCTGGCGGCTCTGGATCTCGTCCTGGTGTCGCGAGGTTGAGCTCGTTGGTCCAAGCAAGCCGCACGCGCCCTACCGTAGGGCGGTCATGCACGGTGCGGAATCGGACCCGTACCCGATCAAACAGGTGCGAATCGTAGCCGATGAGATAAGAAATCAAGGTCACATCTGGAGAGGGCGAGACATCAATCCTCCATACGCTGTCTTCGACCTCCCCTGGAAACAGATTAAATTCATTTGGTCCACCCCATTCAAACGCTCTTTTGGCGGACCACCCTTGCGTCGTCCCATCGTCGAAATCCCACTTGACCGCCTCGGCGAGGCTGCTCCATAGCACTAAGCATCCAACAACGGCAAACTTTAACATGACAACACCTCCATAGAAATTTCCACAAGACGGCGTAGCGAAAAAGGTCTGATTCCATCGAGTTAAATTATAGTCGGCGATAGACCGTATCAACAACTTCTCATCAATCGCTCCCTACCCCCGCTTCCAAGCTCCAATAGACCGTTTCGATCCAGCGCTGTGCAGGCACGAAAGACCACTCCCACGATGCCCATTGAGGGTCGAGTCCCTCTGCGCTAATCTGGTCGAGCGACATGCCCGCACTCCGGCGCGTGCGCACGCTATCCGTAGTCTCCACCAACATGCGGTGGTAAGCCTTTAAATCGTCGAACGTAGCGACCGGGCCGTGTCCAGGGATGATTTTCGCGTCCGCGGGAAGCTGGTCGATGAGCGCGGCAATGTGTTGCGTCAGAGTCTCGACATCGCCGCCGTACTCTAGATCAACGAAGGGGAAGATGCCGTTGAAGAACAGGTCGCCGAGATGGGCGATCTGGGCGTTGACAAAGAATACGGCGATGTCCCCGTCGGTATGGGCGCGGGGAAAGTGAACGGCGCGGATTTCCTCATCGTTGAAGAACACAGACGCCGACTGCTCAAACGCAATCTCTGGCAAGGCAACCGCCGGCGCAGGCTCAACGTGCCGCTTGCCAAATTCGCCGCCTGTCGCCAAGCGTTTGCGGACATTGACGTGGGCCAAAATCGTCGCGTGCTGGCCAAAGGCGCGGTTGCCGCCGGTGTGATCGCCGTGGAAATGCGTGTTGAAAATATACTGGGGCTGGCCGTTAAAACGGGCTAGCGCGGCGCGCACCGCATCGGCCTGCGACGCCAATTTGTCATCCACCAAAAGAATGCCATCGTCGCCGACGCAAACCCCGACATTGCCGCCACCGCCTTGCAACACGTACACCGCGTCGCTGAGCTGGTGGAGCGACAGCTCGGCGGTCGCTGGGCTAGCAGCTAACAGTGCCGCAATTAATGAACAAGCATTTAAGAAACGCATGTTTCTTTACCCTTGTGATTAAGTGATGTTACGCAGTACGTGGCCGGTGGTTGGTTTTCGGCCCGATTCCATCTAGGATCGCGGGCCGTAGGGGGCGGTTTCAAACCGCCCCCTACCCGGGTGCGTAACATCAGTGATTAATAGAAACAGATCACTAATCGCTACTTCTCTCCTCTATCGTCAAGTACCGATTGACCGGCAGGTCGGTAAAAATTTCGCGGTGCTGGTCGGGCCAGCGCACTTCGAGCGTATCGACCCGCCTGACGTGCCCTAGCCCAAAGTGCAGACGGCGGTCCTCACTGGACAGAAAACTGCTGCCGCAGATGAGGTCGCGGATCTGCGTCCGCTTGCCAGCGACCAGTCGCGCTCGAGCGCCAATGCCATCGCGGTTGCCACGCGTACCAACCAAGCGCAGGCCTAGCCAATTCTGCCGGTTGCCCACATCGTTGCGCAACAGCGAGGGCCGATCGTCGAGATTGGCCACGAAAACATCCAAGTCGCCATCGTTGTCAAAGTCGAGCACGTTGGCTCCTCGGCTGACGCGGGGCACCTCGGAGCCGAGTGCGACCTGAGTAAACGTTCCGTCGCCAACATTGGCAAAAAGATGATTGGGCTGGGCGTACCCACTGCCGCTGCCGGCGCTGTCAATCTGCGGATACACATGTCCGTTTGCCACCAACAGATCGAGCTCTCCATCGTGGTCAAAGTCTAAAAAAACCGCGCCAAAGCCCACGTGCGCCCATCCCGCACGCCCTAAGGCAGCTTCCGCGCTGACATCCGCAAAGGTGCCATCGCCTTCGTTGCGATAGAGGGTATTGTACTCGTCTTCAAAATGCGTGGCGAGCAAATCGGGGCGTCCGTCGTTGTCGTAGTCGCCCCAAGCTATCCCCATGCTCGCTTGGATTTGTCCGCTGCGGCCATAGGCCAAGCGGGCCGGGAGAGAGTGGTCGGCAAAGCGGCCATCGCCGCGATTGCGATAAAAAAAGTTCGGGCTGGAGTCATTGGCCACGAATAAGTCGGGCCAGCCATCGGCGTCCGCGTCCGCAAACAGGACGCCTAATCCATAGCCCGGGGAAGGGTGGTTGAGGAGCGCCCAAGCAGTGATGTCGGCAAACTCGTCGCCGTCGTTGCGATAAAACACATCCGCAGCCCCCACCAATCCCCTCGGGCCGACGAAGACCTCCACCCCCTTCCATTGAGCACCCAAGCGTTCAACCACAGTGGAATCGAATACCGCATAGCTCGCCACATACAGGTCGAGATCGCCGTCGCGGTCGTAGTCGGCCCAAGCCGCGCCCGTGCTCCAATGGGTCGCGGCCACGCCAGCCGCTGCGGCCACATCGACAAAGCGATCGCCATCGTTGCGGTAGAGCAGATTCTCCCGCAATTGGGTCGCGTATAAGTCTTGATCCCCATCGTTGTCAAAATCTGCGCTAGTCGCGCCCATGCCCCAGCCACGACCCGCGGTCCCAAGCGCCTCGCCCACATCGACAAAGCCGGTCAAGCCCTCGTTGCGGAAGAGCGCGTGGCCACCGCCTTTGCCATTGACCCAGTACAGGTCTTGATCGCCATCGCGGTCAAAATCGAGCGCGGCCGTACCGCCGCCTTTGGCCTCGGGGATATAGCCCTTTTCCAAGCTGCCGCTCGCGTGGACGCGAGTCAGGCCGAGTTGGGCGGCAACATCGACGAAGGGCGCAAACGGCTCGGCTGCGGCACAACACGTCCACAGAATAATTGCACAGAGGCCGCCGGTTATATTTGCGGAAAATGCAGACACTAGAAATTACTCTGTCATTCTGAGCGGAGCGAAGCGGAGTCGAAGAATCTACTACCGGGGAGGCTATATAGGTAGAAGATGCTTCGTCAGCCTACGGCTTCTTCAGCATGACCTGTCTGGAGGGAACGGTGTCGGCAGTGTGCACATTCTGCGTCCCTCGGCAAATAATCGCATAAATGGCAGACAACTACCTAGTACACGCTAGCCACGAGTTTGGTGCTCGTAGTTTGCTCGCCTTCGGCGTCCACTTCTACGCCGACGCGACACACGTACAGTCCCGGCGGCAGCAGCCGACCCAGTCGGTCCCGCCCATCCCAAATCAGCCTCTGGACCCCCGCGGCCGTCTCAGCCGCCTGCTCAATGCGCTGTACCGACTGTCCGTCCAAGCCATAGACCTCCAGGATCAACGCCTTGGCTCCCTGCACTTGGAACACCGGAAAGACCAATTCTACCACGTCGTTGATCCCGTCCCCATTGGGCGTAAATGGATTGGCCGACGCGACCACCTCACCTAAAACGGCCTTAGTAAAGGGAGTAAACACGGTCAGACCGCGGCCCGCGTTGACGCCGCCATCCACTCGCTGCCACACTTGGTCGGCTCCTTCTCCTTGCCCGACCTGCACCTCAAAGGCATTGCTCACCAAGTAGAGCGCGCCGGAAAAGCGCAGCGACACGACACCCTGCCCCTGCTCGACCGGCCTAGGCAACTGCACCCACAGCGAATCCGGGCCGGTCGGCAGTCTCTCTAACCGATCGAGTCCGTACTGCTCTTCACCCACGGCCCCGTCGATCAGGTCCATCTCCGCGCCCGGCGGCAGCTCCACCAGCACTTGGTCAAACCCGCTGTTGCCGTCTTGGAACGCAGGCTGTAAGAGCAAGGTAAACGTCTGCGGCTGTCCGCGCTGGGACGCTCTGTGCGGGGCGATCTCGCCGAGAATTTGGCTGGCGAGGGGCGCGTCCAGCGCGAGGCGCAGGGAGCGCAACAGCACGGCCGTGTCTGGATCGTCTGAGCGCAGGGTAGCCTCGATCATCACGTAGCGGCGCGGACTCGGCGAAGTGATGGGCGCACCCGTAGCCGAATAAGGCAGACTCCACGGGCTCCAATCCGCACCGGGGATGATGGTAACGGTCGAATCGCCGCGCTGAAAGCTGAGCAGTTTGCGGTACTTGGCCTCGGTCACTTCTTGTCCCGTACTCGAAAAGTAGCGGATGTTCTGGCCGAGTTGGTTCCCGCTGCGAGTGCGGGCGCGCACTTGGGTGCCGGGCGGCGCGGTAGCCGTCCAGTGCATGGACGACAGAATGCGGGCGGCGCGCCCCAATTCGATCGGCTCAGACGTGAGCGATACCTCGGGGAGGAAGCCGCGTCCGTATAGCTGTATCTCGCGGATGGCCGGGCGAGCCGACCCCCTGACCAAGGTGTAATTCATCCTGAAGTAACGCGCCTTGGTCAGCGGAAACACATTGTCCTGAAAGAGAATATTGCGATGCGCGGTTCCTTCCCCACCTTCCAAGCCGCGCGCCGTCAATGCGACGTAGCTCAAGCTGCCATCCGGTGCGCGGCTGCCGTCCGAAAGCGCGATCCCGTAATTGGGAAACGCTCGGCTATACCTATCGCCAAAGACGATAGCGGCGCGGTTGACCCAGTACCAGGTTCCCAAGTCGAAATAGATATTGCGATGCGGGTCCTGAAATACAACCGCCGGATCATTGCCGCTAAAGCCCACTTCCACGCTCCAAAAGGATCCCCACTCGCCGTCCACAGTTAGCTTTTCCGCGCCCAAGTTGCCGTAGCCGATAATCTCCCCGCCGCGATCCAGGGCACCAAGGCTAATGTTGTCGCCCATGGTCCACACCTCGACTTGGGTCAGTCGCGGCCTCTCCCGGCGATAGTACTCGACCGGGCCTTGCCATTCCTCCTCAATGGCCTCGTATGCCGCTTGGTCTATCGGCCGCAAAACGCCGTTCGACTCGCGGCGGAAGTAGAGCACATCGCCGCGCTCTTCCTCTGGCAGGCTGTTCCAGCGCGCGGCACTGATTTGCTCAGCCTGGCCCAAATCGCTGGCCGTCGCCACCACCTGGAGAAACTGAATCAGACGACCAGTAAGCCCCGGGTCCACTTGGCGGGTAGGCTGCAACTCGAACTCATAGACGCGCTGCGATTTGTTTAATCCCTCGCTGTGGCCGGCTGGCAGGTAGCTAAAGGACTCGCTTTGCAGGAAGGCGGGGTCGCCGTTGGCAGTGAGCACCTTGAACTGGAGGAATGGATCGCCTTGGCCTTCAGCGGCGAATTTCACCACCACCTTCTGCGCCCACACCAGCCGCCCCAAGTCGATTTCGACCCACCACTTGTCGAGCGGGTCCACCACGTCCGGTTCCCAGAAGGTATCCTCCCGGCCATCTAGGATGTTGACGGCCCCCGCGAGATCAGTTCCAGCACTGCGGATGCCACCCTGCACCCCATCCCCATAGGTGAACGCGCTGGCGTCCAAGGCGGCGTTGACTTGATCGCGGACAAAGGCCGGACGGACGCCTTCGGCGCTGAAGTCCAAGCTGCCCGGCGGAAAGCCCCACTCCGGCCAGTGCTCCGGAGCGACGTTCAACCCTTTCTCGTCGAGTTGGTACGCTTGACACCACGCCGCCGATGCCGTCAGCAGAGCCGTGCCCACAATCGCAACGCTTTTCATGGCTGCTTCAGTGTGGATCGCCCACGCGCCAGCGGTGCTTTTCCACCCCATCCATGTCCAGCTCAATCCCAAAACCCGGTCCGTCCGGCAGCACGATGCAACTGTCCTCCACTCGCAGCGGCTCGGTGATGATCTCATCCCGCCACTCAATGCCGGTGACGAACTCCATGGGAGCCACATTCGGTATGGAGGCCATCAAATGCGCGGCCGCGATGATGCCGACCGGGCCTTTGGTGTTGTGCGGCGATATGGGAACGTGAAAGGTATCGGCAATGGCCGCGATTTTGCGAACCTCGGTAATCCCGCCAGCGTACATCAGGTCGGGTTGTGCCACGTCGATGCCATCTAGATCCAACAATTGACGATAGTGACTCTTGGTGTTCAGCCGCTCGCTGCCCATGACCGGAATGGAGATTTCCCGCCGCACTTTTGGATAGGCGTTCAGGTCATCCGGCGGCACGGGGTCTTCAAACACGTAAAGGTCGGATGACTCTATGGCGCGGGCCAAGCGGATGCACTGGGCCACTGTGAAACGGCCGTGGCAATCGATCAACAGCTTGACATCCGGCCCCACCGCCTCCCGCACCGCGGCGAAATGCGCTGCCGTCTCGGTCGGATGGCCATCGTCCGCGTACTGACCGAAGTCGGCCCCACTCCGCGACCGCGCTCCACCCTTGAGCGCGGTGTATCCCTCGTCCATCTTTTCCCGCGCCATTTTCGCCGAATCCTCGGGCGTGGCACCGCCAAAGTGCGTATAGACCTCGACCCGGTCGCGGAACTTGCCGCCCAACAGTTCGACCACCGGCAGATTCGCCACCTTGCCCTTGATGTCCCACAGCGCCTGATCAATGCCGCTCATAGCACTCATCCACACGGGACCTGCCATGCGCCAGATACAGC
The DNA here is from genome assembly GCA_028875335.1 of Gemmatimonadota bacterium. The sequence goes on along the minus strand of JAPPEF010000316.1, from coordinate 6,422 downwards.
TCAGCGAGGAGCGCAGATAGAGCTTGTGCCACAAGTACTCGATGCGCGCCGGGTCTTCGCCGATCAGCTCCTGTTTGAGGTGATCGACCGCGGCGACGACCACTGGCTCCTTGTTGGAATACGTGGCCTCGCCCAAACCCACTAGGCCCTCGTCTGTAAAGACCTGCACAATCGTCCATTTGCGGCCCGGCGAGTCGATCAGAATGGTATCAATATCGCGTATTTTCATCGCCCTAATTTTCCTTTTGAGCTGTGAGGATCAGAGGGTGGGCTCGGCTGTTGACAACTCCGCGCCATTATACGCCCATTCCAAGTGTATATGGCTGGTCGAGTGTCTTTTGCTGGTACGCCCCCCCGGCATATCCAGCGTCCGTTCCCAGCAATGGGGCGTCAACACGCCTTGCACTTCTTGGTAGCGATTGTAAGTAGTGATCCAAGTCGGCGGCAGAAAGTCGGGATTGGCTTGCTTGAACCATTGCTCTTCTTGGGGCGTTAACTTTTCTCTGGTCTCGGCCAAGAGCGCCGTGCGACAGTCAAAGAGCGCCTCGAAATAGTGTCCGAACTTCCGGTCATCTACCAGCAAGACATCATGGCAAGTCCCGTCCTTATGGCGCTCTTGCTCGAGATAATCCAAGGCCACGCCCTCGCCCATAAAGCGGTCGATGAAATGCCAGCGGACCTCTTCGCCCCGGTGGCGCTTTGCAGCCAAATCAGGAGGCAGGATCTCTCTATACCGCCCCCAGCGATTTTCAAAGAGCGCCTCGAATGTACCCCGCTCCCGGATGGAGGGATTCTTGCTCACATAAGATGGGTTGGAGACCGCAGGGTCGAACGAAACCTCTACCTTGTACTTTTCTTTTTTAGCGACCGCTCGATTTCCCCATCCTTCGTAGTGCCAAGTCGCCACCGGATACAGATAGGGGGTCACTGGAGCCACCTTTAGGCAAACACCACTTTGGCAAGAAGGCCTTTCCAAATCTCTTACATTGGACTCTAACCACACCATCGCACTCATTGCTCGTATTTCGAGCAGACGCTGCCTACCGCCCATGGCCTCAATCGCCCGCTCTACCACCTCCAGGGCTTGGTCGCGGTCTGCACCCATCTTGGCTAGGGGAAAGCGCACGTAGTCCTCGCGATAGTTCCCCTCGGCGGCCACGAACGCCAAGAGCAGGGAGTCTGTATTCACATCGCCAGACCGCTCTATCTGTATCCTCTTTTCCAGGTGAGCCATGGCGTCGCGTGCCTCGGGTGGTAACTGCTCTGCAATCTCCTCAAGAGGAGTGGATTCAGCGGTTTCCTGTGCAAGCTGCAGTGGCGCAGCCTCGACGACCAAGCGCTGCATTTGCCGCTCGTGCAAAGCGGGTTTCGTAGGATCGAAGGCCCTCGTTTCTAGTCGCGGCGGCTGACGAAAAACCACTTGGAAGGACGGTTGAGTTTCGGGTATGGAAGGAGTCAACAAGACCACTGTTAAATGCAGGAGGGCCGAAAGGAACAGGCAGACGGCCACTCTCTTGGTTTCTGTCGAGGACCAGTGCATATCAATCTCCTTTCATACTCAGCGTACGCAGACGAGCGTCCTCAGTCAAACAACGGCGACACTTCTTGCGCCACAGTGCGAGCGGCTTCTTGGTAAAAATCATCGAGAATAGACTCATCATCCGGTATGAAGTCCGGTATGAAACTCTTATAGATGTTGAGTTCCTGCTCCATCACCGTTTTGTCTTTGAGTACATCCTGCACTACCAACTGAACTTGGGAGCCTAACCCCGCTCGTTGGGCATAGCTATAGTAGCCGACCATGTACCTGTTCACAATATAATCCAAGGTGTAGCGAAAGTCCTTGGCCGAAGGCTCCGTGGTGAAGCGGACGCGGTTGAATCGTTTGAGCTCGTCCAAAAGCGCCGGTCGAACCGCCTTATGCAGGGCAAGAAGCTTTCCCTTAGCCTTCATTCTTTTTTGCGGGAAGACTTTAAATACCCTAAAAAAGAGAGCTTCATCTGAAAAGATCTCATCATCTGGACCTCCGTATGCCTCAACTAGTCCATTAATCTGGTCAGACAAGGCCTCACTATTGCTCGTCCTCACCAACACCTTAAAGGTTCCACTCAGGACGTTTACTGTACCCTCCTCCTCGACCGGCTCTTCCACCACCGGCGATCCGACGAATGGAACCAACAGCGCCGCAGTATAATCCAACGCTTGGAACTTGAGCAATTTGCTTTTGCCCGCCGCTTTGGCGATCAGCGGTTCCAACCCAACGTTCTCTTCTTTTTTAAAAAAGTCGCCAGCCATATCGACGACCCGGACCAAATACGCCTTGGCCTCGCGCTCGGAAAAATGCTCCCCGTGCAGCGCAAAAAGCTGTTCACCGAGGGCCGTGGACTTCTTGCAATGCGTCTTTAAGTCCCGCAACAGTGAGACTAGAGAATCCCGGCTCGCGGCAGCCGACAATCCAGACGCCGTGCTGACATCCGCGACGAATTCGTCCAACGTCCCCTTGTCGTCCTTCTCCAGCCGGTCGCGCAACTGTTCCAAGGCCACGAGCACAAAATCCGTTTCTTGTCCAGGAGCAGCGAAAACATTCGATGCCATGTAGAAAAAGACGCTAACGGCAATGCGGAACCATGTGTTATTCATGCGCCTGTTTCCTTGCTAAGTACACGATAGTAGATCTAAGAGCCGGGGGACGCCGTTCACATTATCGCGTATTTTCATCGCACTAACCTTCCTTTTGCATCGTACAGGAATACTTCCTAGCGAACGGGTTCTGCTATTGACGGCTCCTCGCCATTATACGCCCATTGCAAATATACAGAGATGGCATCCCTCCCCTGTGCCCGCTTCCAGCGATGGGGTGTCAACACGCCCTGCACTTCTTGGTAGCGATCGTAAACCGTGATCCAAGTCGGCGGATTGACCTTGGGATTGGCTTGCCTGAACCATTGCTCTTCTTGGGGCGTCAGCTTCTCTATAGTCTTGGCCAACAGCGCCGTGCGACAGTCAAAGAGCGCCTCGAAATAGTGCCCGTACTTCCGGTCGTCTACCAGCACGACCTCAAAGCAAGTCCCGTCCCTACTGCGCTCTTGCCCCAAGTAATCCAAGGCCACGTCTTCACTCATAAATCGATCCACGAAATGCCAGCGGACCTCTTCTCCCCGGTGGCGCATTGTGGCTAAATCAGGAGGCAGATTGCCTTTATATCGCCCCCAGCGATCGTCAAAGAGCGCCTCAAATATTCTCCGCGCCCGCTTGGGATTTTTGCTCACGTAAGATGGGTTGGGCACCGCAGGGTCGAACGAAACCTCTGCCTTGTATCTTTCTTTTTTGAAGACAGCGCGTTCTCCCCATCCCTCGTAATACCAATGCCAAGTCGCCACCGGATACAGATAGGGAGTCACTGGAATCACCGTTAGGACAACACCACCTCTTTCTATCTCTTTTGAGTCGGACTCTATCCACACCATCGCGCTCATTGCTCGTATTGCAACCAGACGCTTCATGCCGCCCATGGCCTCAATCGCACGCTCTATCACCTCCAAGGCCCGGCCGCGGCCTGCGCCTGTATTGGGCAGGGGAAAGCGCACATAGCCCTCGCGATCCTCGGCAGCCCTGCGCGCCAAGAGCAAGGAGTCGATTTTCACATAATCAGACCACTCTATCCGCATCCTCTTTGCCAGGTGAGCCATGTCGTCGCGCGCCTCGGGCGGCAATTGCTCTGCAATCTCGCCAAGAGGAGCGGATTCGGTGGATTCCTGTGCGAGCTGCGGCAGTGCACTCTTGACAACCAAGCGCTGCATTTGCCGCTCGCGCAAAGCTGGTTTTGCAGGATCAAATGGCTTCGTTTCTAGTGCGCGCGGCGGCGGACGAAAAACCACCTGGAAGATCGGTTGTGGATCGGGTGTGAGAGGTGGCGTCAACAAGACCACAACCAGATGCAGGAGGGCCGAAAGGAATAGGCAAGCAGCCAATCTCTTGGTTTCGGTCGAGGACCGGTGCATATCAATCTCTTTGACAGATATGAGCGTTTTTAATCAAACAGCGGCGACACTTCTTGCGCCACCGTGCGAGCGGCTTCTTGGTAAAGATCATCGAGAATAGATTCGTCGGCCGGTATGAGGTCCGGTATGAAGTCCTTCTGGATGATGAGTTCTTGCTCCAGCACCGTTTCGTCCTTGATCACATCCTTCACTACCAATAGCACGTAGCTCTCTAGCATACGTCGGTCGGTATTGCCGCCATAGAAGCCGACCCAGTACGCGTGTACAATGTAATCCAAGGTGTAGCGAATGTCCTTGGCCGAGGGATTCGTGGTGACGCGGATGCGGTCAAACCGTTTGATGAGCTCATCCAAGAGGGCTGGTCGCACCGACTCATGCAGTGCTAGTATTTTTTTTTGCGCCTTCATTTTTGGGCGCGCGGAAACCTTAAATACCCTGAAAAAGGTGGCATTGGATGAAGATCCATTCTCAACTAGACGATCAACCTGCTCAGACAAGCCCTCACTGTTGCGCGTCCTCACCAACACCTTAAAGGGTCCAGGCGGGACGTTTACCGCGCTCTCCTCCTCGACCAGTTCTTCCGCCACTGGCGACCCCACGAATGGAACCAGCAGCGCCGCAGTATAATCCAACGCTTGGAACTTGAGCAATTTGCTTTTGCCCGCCGCTTTGGCGATCAGCGGCTCCAGCCCAACATTCTCTTCTTTTTTTAACAGGTCGCCAGCCATATCCACGACCCGCACCAAGTACGCCTTGGCCTCGCGCTCGGAAAAATGCTCCCCGTGCAGCGCAAAGAGCTGTTCACTAAGTGCCGTAGACTTCTTGCAATGGGTCTTTAAATCCCGCAACAGTGAGACCAAGGAATCCCGACTCGCGGTAGCAGACAATCCAGACGCCGTACTGACGTCCGCGACGAACTCATCCAACGTTCCCCTGTCATCCCGCTCCATGCGGTCGCGCAACTGCTCCAAAGCCACGAGCACAAAACTCGCCTCTTGTCCAGAAGCGGCAAAAGCACTCGATGCCATGCAGAAAAAGACGCAAACAACAATGCGATACCATGTGTTACTCACGCGTATGCTCCCTCGTCAGATCTGCGTCAGAAAGCTGCCCATGTGATCGGTGATGTAATCGGCCACCAGCCACGCGCCGGCCGCAACCACTTCCCCAAGAATCAGCCCCAGAAAGAACGGACGCAGGTTTCGGTATAGCCGCGGCCCCCCGTACTTGAGAATCACCAGCTTGAGCAGCCAAGCGATGAGCGCACTGGCAAAAATGTGGCCGGTCTTCCAGTTCGCGCTGATGGCGTATCCGAGCGGATTGAGAGGCCACCACAGCAGGTGGTGCCGCATCCACATCAGCACGGCCATCACCCCGCCGCCGATTGACATGAACAGCCAAGCGTCGAGTCGCGGACCAGTCAATTCCGCCGCAATGCGCGGGGCCATGTCCTTGGGGCCGTACGTAGCAGCTCCCCAGCCAAAAAATAGGCCATTGAGATTGATGCCGCCGTATTTGTACGCCAACTCCATGGTAACGTACGAAGAGCCGACCAAGCTAACTACAATGGAGATGATCACCGCCCAGAACAGCCGCCGCTTCCCGCTCTTGATCACCTCGCTCATCTTCAGGCCATTGGCGACCGACGACATTACAAACGAACGAATCTCCGAGTGCCAGCCATACGAAAACCCCAAGGCCACCAAACCAGAAGCTCCCAAGCTCGAAGTCCCCGCACCGGAAATCACAAAAGTCGAGGTCATAATGGGAGGGCGCATGGCCGGAATGCCTCCTTCGGCTACCACCCTAGTCAGGCCCAAAAACAGCACCATGGCCCCAAAGATAAACATCGCCACGCCCAACGGCGGCAGCCCAGCCATCCACAGCCCCAACCCCACCAAGCCGAGCGACCCCAGCAAGCCGAAGGTGGCCTGCCGGTACGACATAATTTCGTCGGTATCGTCCACGTCTGGATCGTCGTGCCACGCTTTCCGCCACACGGCTTGCAAGTGCCCGCGCGACACCCACAGCCCAATCAGCACGAAGACGATCATCGCCCCCATGCCTTGATGGGCTAGGTACGGCTCCCGCGAGTACAGATCCATCCGCTCCGTGCTTTGCAGGCCGAGGACGTTGAAGACGCCCCGTTGCACCGTGGTCAGGATGTAGAACACCCAGATAGACGCGGAAATATCCAGATTGACGAAGTAAAAGAAGCCGATCCAAGGCGGACTAAACCACAGATCCAAGCGCACGGTATCGCGGAACAGGGGAAGCGATGCAGTCCGCGTAATCCCAGGTACTTCCGGGAAATAAGCGTGCATTCCATTGACGCTGAGCAAGACGAATGCGAACGCAAACCCTAACCACATCGCCTTATTGGTAAAAAATGCCCGCCCAATAGCCCGCCCTTGCTCGCGC
>JAPPEF010000073.1 GCA_028875335.1 Gemmatimonadota bacterium | reverse complement strand
AAGACGCGCTCGCCCGCTTTGGCCGCATCGACCTACTAGTCAACAACGCTGGCTCGCGCCCCGGGCCAGACCGCGTCCCAGTCGTCGATCTAAGCGAAGCCGCCTGGGATCAAGTGCAAACCGTCAACGTCAAGGGCACGTTTCTTTGCTCGCGCGCTGTGGCTCGGCACCTAATCGATCGCGGCGACGGCGGCAAAATCATCAACATGGCCTCTACGGCCGGACGCCAAGGGATCCCCCGCTACGCCGCGTACTGCACATCCAAATTCGCCATCATCGGCTTTACCCAATCCCTCGCTGGTGAGCTTGCCCCCCACCGGATCAACGTCAACGCCGTCTGCCCGGGCAACACCCTCACCGAGCGCACCCACTACATTGCCGCGGGCCTCGCCCAGCGCGACGAGCCAGACGCCGACACGACCGCCGCCCTAGTCCACGACCTCGAAACGCAAACGCCCTTGGGCCGCATTGGCACGCCCGAGGACGTAGCCCGCACCGTGGCCTTCCTCGCCTCGGACGAAGCCGAGTACCTCACTGGTGTGTCGATGTTAGTGGCCGGCGGCTTTCAGATGTGAGGACAGTGGTTAGGGTCTGAGGCATCCTGTACACTCACGTAGGGGCGGCCAGCCGGTCGCCCCTACTCCTTGACGCTCCCCAGCATGATCCCGCGCACGAAGTACTTCTGCACGAACGGATAGACCAAAAGCATCGGCAGGATGGTAACGACCACGGTCGCCGCCTTGATCGTCTCGGGCGTGAACTCGGTGATGTTCGGATCAACCAACCCCTGCTCGATCAGCTCGATGCTGTTCTCGATGACGATCCGCTGCAAAAAGGTCTGCAAGACCTGATTCTCGTCCGACGCGATATAGAGCATGGCGTCGAACCAGTGGTTCCAGTGCGCCACCGCCGTCCATAGCCCAATCGTCGCCAGCACCGGCTTGGAAAGAGGCACGTATATCCTGAAGAGGATATTGAACTCGCTGGCCCCGTCGATCTTGGCTGACTCGGCCAGGCTTTCGGGAATGGCCTGAAAGAAATTCTTGACCACGATGATGTTGAAGGCTGTCAGCATCTGCGGCAGCACCAGCGCCCATATTGAGTCGATCAGACCCAGGTTCTTGACCAATAAGTAGTTGGGCACAATGCCGCCGCTAAAGAGCATGGTAAAAAGCACCAAGAACAGCAGCGGGCTGCGATGAGGCATTTCGCGCCGCGCCAACGGGTAGGCCGTCAGACAAGTAAAAAAGAGCGTCAGCGCCGTGCCCAACACCGTGCGCAGGACCGAATTGGTGAACCCAGTGACGATCTCAGGGTTGGACAGCACCATGCGGTACGAGGTCAGCGAAATGTCCCTTGGGTAGAGGTGCAGGCTGGCGCGCATGGCCTCGGCGGCGCTGCTCAACGACATCGAAATAGTGTACACGAACGGATAGAGCGCCATCAACCCGACCAAGCCCAACACCGTCAGGTTAAAGACGTTGAATATCTTCTCACCTCGCGTGCGGCTTACCATATGCCCTGCTCCCCTCCGCTGAGCCGCCGGGCCAGCGAGTTAGCTAGTACCACCATCAACAAACCGACCACCGACTTGAAAAGTCCGGCCCCAGTAGCCAATCCAAAATCCATCAGCACGATCCGCCGCAGAACGTAAGTATCGATAATGTCGGCCGCGTCGTACACCATGGGATTGTACATGTTGTAAATCTGGTCGAAACCCGCATTAAGCACGTGGCCGAGATTGAGGATGAAAAGCGTGATAATCGTCGGCACCAGCCCCGGGATAGTAATATGCAAGGTCTGCTTCCAGCGTCCGGCTCCATCGACGACGGCCGCCTCGTACAGATCGGGAGAAATCCCGGCCAGTGCCGCCAAGTAGATCACCGCCCCATAGCCAGCCGCCTGCCAGATCCCCGTGACAATGACCACGACGATAAACCAGAAGTCGTTAGTGAGGAACTCAATCGGGGAGACGCCGAAGAGCTGGGAGATCTGGTTGGCCGGCCCGCTCTGCGAGAAAATCATCAGGAAGATGCCGCCCAAGATCACCCACGAAAGGAAGTAGGGAATATAAGTCACCGTCTGCACAGTGCGCTTGTACCAAGAAACGCGGATCTCATTGAGCATCAGCGCCAGCGCGATCGGCGCAAAAAAGCCGAACAGCAAGCGCAATAAGCTGATGGTGACCGTGTTGCGCAGGGCATTGGGAAAGTCGGCCCCGCCGAAGAGACGGGAGAAATTCTCCAACCCGCTCCACTCGCTGCCTAAAATGCCGGCGCTCAGGCGAAACTCCTTAAAGGCGAGCACCAACCCGAACATGGGCAGGTAATTGAAGACGAGGAGAAAAGCCAGCCCCGGTGCCACCAGCAGCAACAGCCCCTTGTGCCTGCGGTACTGCGTCAGTACTTTGCTCATATACCCTTCAGTAAGTAATCTACGTTTCGTGATATATTCCTCTGTCATTCTGAGCGCATCACAGACGAAGAATCTCCTACCGATTCTACCGCGTTCAAATCCCAGTGCTCATGCTCGAGACCCTGCCGGAAAGCATCCGCTCTCCGGTGGCACCTCCCGAGGTACCACCTACCACCAGAATCACCGCAGGGCTGCCGTCTTTAGCCGTTCAGGGGGCTAGATGCGGTCTGAGCGATAGGGCCAACAGACTCCCTGAGCAAAAACCGATAAGACTTGACACACTCCATACCAGTGGTTGGTTATATTTTATACTATAAAACGGGTTATTCAAATCAAGCTCCTGCCGACGGCTGACCAAGCCGATGCGTTGGCGGCGACGATGCGCCGTTTTAATGCGGCTTCAACTGGGTGGCTGGGCAGACTTTTGAACGCCAGCTTGCCAACTCGTATGCCTTGCAGAAGCTGTATTACTACGAGGTGCGAGCAGCGTTTGACCTGCCGGCCGACATCGCCATTCAGACATTCAAGCAAGTGGCTGGCTGCTACAAACGCGACCGGTCTAAGCAAATTGAGTTTCGCCTGTTGGCCGCCATTCCGTATCGCAAGGGCGCGTTCCGGTACAAGGGCTTGTCCACGCTCAACATCAAGACAGTGGACGGCCAACGACATGACATCCCCATGGTGATGGGTACCTACCAAGCCGAGCAGTTTGGCCACGTCAAGCTGTTTGCCGAACTGGTGCGTCGCAAAAACGGCCAGTGGTTTTTGATGGCTACGGTTGACTCAACGCAACCGCACGGGAAGTTGGGGATTCGACCAACTGACACAGTTTATCACCTACAAGGCTGAACAAGCAGGGGTGATGCTCAAAATAGTCGACCCCAAGCATACGTCTCAGATGTGTTCTCAATGTGGGCATGTCGAGCGCGGTAATCGCTCCGCTCACGCTGATTTTCGTTGTAAGCAGTGTGGACATACTGCTCACGCTGACGACAACGCCGCCCGGAACATTCGGGCAAGGGCTTTCGTCAACGAGCCTATAGTTTCGGCTTACTCCGCTGCGGCGGGGGAAGTCAGGGACAAGCTGACTGCTTTAGCGGTCAGTGGTTGACTACATCTTCACCGGCATCAAGCTAGCCGCGCCAATTGAGGAACGCTACCCATGCCCTTTGCCAAATTCGCAACCTTTGCCCTCGCCGTCCTCGACGACTGGGAGGCCGGGCGCAAGGGAAGCAAGTGATGCGCTCCGCCCTCGAAT
>JAPPEF010000030.1 GCA_028875335.1 Gemmatimonadota bacterium | reverse complement strand
TCGCCGGTCCAGCCCAACAAAGCCATCTGGTGCTGGCCATCGAACACCTTGTCCAAATACGTCCCCCACTCCCAAGACACAATGCGGGCATGAATGCCCACCTTTTCCAAGTCAGCCTGAATCGCTTCGGCGATCTTGCTAGGCTGTGGCATATAGGGCCGCGGCACCGGCATGGCCCACAACTCGGTTTCAAAGCCGTCGGCATAACCAGCTTCCGCCAGCAAGGCCCGTGCTTTAGCCGGATCATAACCATAGCCCGCAATGGTATCGTTGTAACTCCACAAGGTCGGTGGAATGGGATTTTTGGCCGGCATGGCCAGACCCTCGTAGAAATTATCCACTAGAGCCTGCTTATCCACGGCGTGGTTTATGGCTCGGCGCACCCGCACATCGTCGAAGGGCTTCTTGTCCATGTTCATGGCCAAGTAGCCGGTATTCATGCCCGCCTGCGTCAAGAGCTGGAGGTTGGGATCGGCGCGGATCGGCTCAATGTACTCAGGACTGAGGTTGTCGAAGCCGTGAATAGTGCCCTGCGAAAGCTCCAAGAAGCGCATCGAGCCTTCCTGAATAGGCTTGAAAATTAGGCGGTCGAGCTGCGGCTGTGGCCCCCAGTAATCGGAATTGCGCTCCAAGATGATGCGCTCGTCCTTGCGCCATTCGACCAAGCGAAAGGGGCCGGTGCCGACCGGATTTTTGAAGTAATCGCGGCCGTAACGAGCCACCGCGGTAGGGCTAACGGCCGCACAGAAGTTCATCGCCAAGTTCCCCAAGAAGGGGGCATGTGGCTCTTTGAGGCGGATGACAAAGGTCGAGTCGTCCGGGGCTTCTAGCGCGGCGACGATGTCGTCCATGCCCATAGCCTGCCAGTACTTGAACGCGCCGGCGACCTTGTGAAAGGGATGGTCTTTGTCAAACTGCCGCCCGAGCGAAAACAGCATGGCCTCGGCGTTAAAGGGGGTGCCGTCGTGAAAACGGACCCCCGTGCGCAAGTGGAAAGTCCACGTGAGCTGATCGTCCGCGATGTCCCAAGAATGCGCTAGCTGCGGCACCACGGCCGTACTCTCGCTATCGTAGGTCACTAACGTCTCGTAGATGTTGTCGCAGACCTTAAACGATTCGCCGTCGTTTTCAATCCCCGGATCTAGCCCGATCGAATCCGAGCCGCGGCCAAAAACCAACGTCTGCTGCGCGCGTTCCTCTTGGCCGCAGGCAACGAGCAGAGCAACTAGCAGCAGGACGACAAGGCGCTGCAACACTAGTCCTCAAACGCCGCGTCAAAGGCAATGTCCGAGGGCGGAAAATCGACCTGCTTGACGAAGGCGGCCGCTTCTGTCGCGCCGTGGACGCGATCCATGCCGCTGTCTTCCCATTCGACCGACAGCGGCCCTTGGTAGTTGATGCGGTTGAGGGCGCGGATGATTTCCTCGAAGTCGATATTGCCGCGGCCCAACGAGCGGAAGTCCCAATAGCGCCGGCGGTCGCCGAACTCGGTGTGCCCGCCAAAGACCCCGGCCTCGGTCGGCGTTGCAGACCAACCTACGTCCTTCATGTGGACGTGGAAGATGCGGTCGCTGAATCGGTAGATAAACTCGACGTAGTCCACGCCCTGATAGCCGAGGTGGCTGGGATCGTAGTTGAAGCCAAAGGCCGGGTGGCCGTCGAGTGCGTGGATGGCGCGCTCGGCCGAGGCAATATCAAAGGCGATTTCCGTGGGGTGAACCTCTAGCGCGAATTTGACGCCGAGCGCTTGGTATTGGTCGAGTATGGGTTTCCAGCGCGCGGCAAAATCCGCGAACCCAGCCTCGATCATGTCCGGGGATACCGGTGGAAATGAATAGAGCAGGTGCCAGATCGAAGAGCCGGTAAAGCCGTTGACCACGTCAACCCCGAGCCGGGCGGCCGCTTGCCCCGTGGCGATCATCTCTGCGGCTGCACGCTGACGCACGCCCTCTGGGTCGCCGTCGCCGAAGATGCGCGGGGGCAGGATGGCTTGGTGGCGGCTGTCGATGGCGTCGCACACGGCTTGGCCGATGAGGTGATTGGAAATGGAAAACAGCGCTAGATTGTGTTTTGCGAGCAGTTCGCGCTTGGCTTGGCAATAGTCCTCTGTGGCTTGGTCAACCTCAAAGTGGTCTCCCCAGCAGGCCAGTTCCAAGCCGTCGTAGCCAAACTCAACAGCTTGTTGGCAGAGGGTCTCGATCGACAGGTCGGCCCACTGGCCAGTGAAGAGGGTGACAGGTCGCATTGCAGTCGCTCCTTGTTGGTGTTGGTATGAGAGGGAGTATATACGCCGGTCGCCACCGAAGTGTCAAGTAGGCCGCTAGCGGCTGAGCGACTTTTCCCGCCGGAGGTCAATGTCAAAGATGCGCAGGTAGCGGCCCTGAAATTCGCCGATGACTTCGGGAATCTGGTCTTCGTCGAGATCGAGCAGGCCCATGCGATCGCCAAAAGGTTCCGAATATTGCCACTCCAAGTCGAAGAAGCGGGCGTCGAACACGTACCCGTCGTTGAGCACAATTTCGTCTTCATCGTCCCCATCGACATCGCCGATGAGAATCTGATGGGCCGTCAAGTCGGTCTGGTCGCTGCGCCACTGCTCGTACTGGTCGCGGCCGTCGTACACGACTAAGCGGCCATCGGCGCAAAACACGAGCTCGGGCTGAGGATCGTCGTCGATGTCGCCGATGGTCAGGCTGGTAATGCGTTCGTATTCATTGGGCGAGTTGCTCCACAGCAGCGTGTAGTCCTGAGAGTCGAAGTAATACACGCGGCCGCGGTCGGTATAGGCGACGATCTCGTCGAGCTGGTCGTCGTTGATGTCTAAGACGAACACGCCGGCCACGGCGCCTTCGAGATAGTCGCTGTCCCACACCCCGGTATAGGTGCGGTCTCGCTCTTCATAGACGTGGAGCCGGCCATCGTTGTCGCCAAGCACAAAGCGGGCTGGGCCTTCGCCCGCAGGCAGGTGCTGGATATTGTCGAATTCGTCTAGGTCTCCCCTATAAGCCGGCCACTCCGCAGCTTGGCTCGACAACGGAACCAGCCATAACGCGCATAAGATCAATCGCAACATGATGGTCATTACTCCTTGATGGCGGCCGCCCGAGCGGCCTCATATACGGAGAGCAAGGGCACTTGGTGCTCTTGGGCTAGCCGCGCGCAGTCCTCGTATTCAGGCGCGGCGCGGCGGCGTCCGTCTATACAACTAAACTTGACGCCGACCTCCCCGTACGGCGTGGCAACGGTGCGGATCTGGCGTTCCAAGACGCGGCGTTCCACCCCGTAGTAGCGGAGGCCGATGGTTGTCGTTTCTTGCAGGACGATTTCGGCTAGCTCGTCCAAGCGGCCCGCCGGAGCGAGGACGCTGAGAACGTTGCCCGGGCGGCCTTTCTTCATGAGGACCGGCGTGGCGTACACGTCGCACGCGCCCTGCTCTAGCAGTCGGTCGAAGAGATAGCCGTACACTTCTGGATTCATGTCGTCGATATTGGCTTCGATCAGCAGGACGCGCTCGCTGGCCGGCGTTCGCTCGCCCAAGCGCAGGCGCAATAGATTGGGGATGGCCTCTAAGTCGCGGCGACCCGCGCCATAGCCTACGGCCTGTTGGCAAAAGGGCGGCTGCGGCCCAAAGGAACTAGCTAAAGTAGTGATGATCGCCGCCCCGGTCGGGGTGACGAGTTCGGCGCGGATATCGGTCTGTTC
>JAPPEF010000341.1 GCA_028875335.1 Gemmatimonadota bacterium | reverse complement strand
TGTGGTCGGCAATGCCCATGTACTCAAAGCCGCGTTCTTGCACGGCGCGGGCCATGGCCTCCAGACTGTCGGCCCCATCCGAATAGGTCGAATGCACGTGGAGCATGCCGCGAATGTCGGCGGTTGTTACCAGATCGGGCAGCGTGTCGGCTGCTGCAGCCTCGACTTCGCCTTGGTTCTCGCGCAACTCCGGCGGAATGTAGGCGAGGCCCAAAGCGGCGAACAAAGCCGCTTCATCCGCGCACTCGATGCGCTCGTCGCCGCGCCAGAGCCCACGTTCGTCGAGGACTAGTCCGCGCTCGGTGGCCCTGGCGCACAGTGCAGCGCGGTATTCCTCGCTGCCTGTGTAGTAGTGTAGGGCTGCGGGGAAGGCATCGTCTGAGACTATATGCAAGTTGGCTTGCAGCCCGCTGGAAAGCCGCCCTGCGCTCGGCGCGATGACTTCGGCGATATCCGGGTGGGAGACAAAGGCCGCAGTCGCAGCCTCGGCGTCGGTAGTGCTGATTACGAAGTCAAGCTGTTGGACCGTCTCCCGCGCTCGACGCAGTTCTCCGGCGATGGCAAAGTGCTGCGCGTGAGAGCACAGGGTTATGAGCAGGCTTTGAGCGCTTTGGTGTGCGCTATCGACGCGGCAATAGCCCTCGTGGGCGCGAATGAACTCGACGCCCTTGAGAATGGTTGCCTGGGTCTTGGAGCCAAAGCCCTTGAGGGCGGCGAGTTGGCCGTCGCGACAGGCTTGTTCGAGGGCGTCAAGAGTCTCAATGCCGAGGGCCTTGCGGATGGCGACGATCTTACGCGGCCCCAAGCCGGGGACTCGCAGCATGTCGAGCAGCCCCTCCGGCGTTGCGGCCCGCAGCTTTTCATAGGCTTGGGCCGTGCCGGTGTCGGCCAATTCGGCGACTAGTTCAGCCACTCTGTCTCCGATACCTTTGACCTCGGTTAGAGTCCCGGCGGTGAGGAGCTCGTCAAGAGGGGATGTTAGGGTTTCGAGGGCGCGCACGGCATTGGCGTAGGCGCGGACCCGGAAAGGGGAGGCTCCGCTGAGTTCGAGAAGGGTGGCGTACTCTTCGACAAAATCCGCTGCGATCCGGGCTGTTATCATTGCTTTTGCTCGTGCATTAGGTAGAGAATGTGCGATACCAGCGTCGCGTTGCCCGCGGCGAGTCCGCCGGGGATGAGGGTATCGGCTTGGTTGTAGATCCGCACTTGGTGGCCGCACGTGTGCATGAGGCCGCCGGCCTCGCGCACCAGCAGGTCGCCGGCACAAACGTCCCACTCGTTTTTGTCTTGAATGCTAAAGTTGAGGTCGCAGGCCCCTGCAGCTACTAGGGCCAGTTTGTAGGCGACGCTGCCGACCGGTCGGATTTCGCCGAGGTGCGGGCGAAAGGGGTTGATCCCGCCGCGTTTGGTTTCGCTGCGGCTGACGACGGCTGTGGCTTGGATGAGGGATTGGACCTCGCTGCAAAACACGCGCTGACCGTTGCGGAAGGTGCCGCTGCCCGAGACGGCGGCGAAGATTTGCTCCTGCGCGGGGTTGTAGATAACCGCTAGGGTCGGCTCGCCGCCTTCGACTAAGGCCACGGCGACCACGTATTCGGGAATGCCTTCGACGAACTCGCGGGTGCCGTCGATTGGATCGACGATCCACACGGCTTCTTTGGCGAGACGTTGGCAGTCATCGACGGTCTCTTCGGAGAGCCAGCCGCAGTCTGGGCGCAGATCGCGCAGGGCTTTTTTGAGGTAAGCGTCGGCTTGGAGGTCCGCCGCGGTCAGCGGATCGTTCCTGTCTTTGTACGCGACCTCAAGTGGTCCGCCGAAGTACTGCAAGGTCAGCGCCCCGGCCTCGCGGGTGGCTGCTATGGCTTGTTGGAGTTGGGCCTGCATGAGAGAATTTGAAAATAGGGGTTGGCGCTAGGGAGAGCAATGGGCCGAGTCGGGGTCATGGCGGCTTGACAAGACAAAGAGGCGTCGGGTAGATTGAGAGAGCAGAATCGACAATTTCAAATGAGGTGAAACATGCGTTGGACCATATGGATTTGGCTGCCGGTGATCTTGCTGGCGGCACGCGGGGCTGAGGCGGCCATGGAGACCGAAGAAGTGCGGAGTCTGCTGCAAGAGATGCAGGCCGAAGAGGCGTGGGGCGAAGCCGTGCTTACCGATGGCCGGGTGCGCTCGTTGCGCGTGGAGGAGATTGAGGCGGATTCAGTGGCAGTCGTCGAGGTAGTAGGTGCCTTGCAGGAGCGGGAGGCCGCGTATGCGCTGGCTGAAATTCGCTCCCTGCGATCGCTGGGGACGTACCGCATTCAGGCGCGCCGCGCCGCGTACCAGCAGCCAAAGTCCGGGCTGTTGGCCTTTCTGCTAGAGCTACCCGTGCCGGGCGCGGGTTTTTTCTACATTGGGGAGCACAAACAGGGGCTCGCGCTCATGGGCATGACGGTGACGGCGGTGGGGACGGCTGTTCTGACGGGTGAGGATGCTGCGGCCGGTTGGGTGCCGCTGTCGGCGTGGGTCAAGATCGCGTCGTTGTTCCATCTGCGCGACCAAGTCCAAACCATTAACAAGTTGGCCAAGAACGTGGAACTGGGCGCTCTGCCCGGGCGCGAATCTACCGTCCCCGCCCTGCGGCTAAAGCTGGATTTTTAGTAGCCACACGAGGACTATGCTTGACTAGATACTCGACCGGCCCTTTGCGGGGCCGGTTTTTTTATGCCCTCCCGACGCGACCGATCCAAGCCCTTTTATGTGGGTATGGTCAATTCGGTGGGTTACAAAGCGCACCTTGGGTTCAGGCGAGGTTAGGAAACCTCACCAGCAGAGAAGGCGGCATTACAGAGGCAAAGTTGGAAAGCCTTATCAGCGAAAGGCCCTTACCGCGTAGGCTGATCCGGCGGCTGAGGTTGGGAATCGAACCCATAAATACGGCGCATCGTCGGCGTGGCGCGTTCGACAACCTCCGGTTTGAGGTGATGTACAAAGTCGAACATCGGCTTGATGAAAGAACGACAACAGAAACAGATTAAGGCAATACGCTGCTTATCGGTTTTGTTAGCACCAGCGGAATGCCAGATCGCACCGTTGAACAAGAATACCGAGCCTTTTGGGGCGGATAACCGAACTTCGTCAGGGTGGTGTGTGGTGCCGGGAGGCGGTTTTTTCCGCTGGAGATGAATGCCAGGAACATGACGGGTGCCACCGTTTTCCGGTGTGAAATCATCGAGCAACCAGAGGCTATTGGCGACCAGTGGGAAACTGGGGAGCGGTTCAGGCATTGTGCCTAATACACTATCGACGTGGTAACTGCCATCGGCTGCACCGTGATCGATGATGTTAGAGGTGAGTGTGCTGAGCGTGTAGTCGGGACCGAGCACGTGTTCAAAGAACGGCATCACTTTTGGGTGGGCAACCATTTTCTCGTATATCTCACCTTTGTTTACCAACCAACGGACGTGCTGCCCATACCCATTGGTATGTTGGCGCGCCAACCCGTTCTGCTGCTCCTCTTCTGCCAACCGGAGTATATCGGCTCTGTAAACTTCAATCTCCGCATCGGAGAGCACATCAGGGATGACGATGCATCCTTGTTCATCCAATTGTTTCTTTTGTGCATCGGTGATGCCCATTTTGAACGCTCCTTCAATAGGCGAGGTCCGGAGCCGGCCCATAGTATCCCGCTGCGGTCCGACTATACACACCCTGGGAACTCGCGCCCACGGATCAGGGGCCAGCCGTTGACAGGTTCCGGCCCGACAA
>JAPPEF010000260.1 GCA_028875335.1 Gemmatimonadota bacterium | reverse complement strand
GATGACGCCGCGGGTGTTGAATTCTGCGATCTGTTCGGTCGTGAGTTTCATCGCGGTTTCTCCCCAAGCCGTTGTGCGGGCAAATTAAAGAATTTGGCAACTCAGCGCGGAGTTTCGTATGGCTCGACCACGCCTCCGGCGGGTCAGTCCGAGGGGCGTGATGAGACGTGGCGGCAATGTGAGAAAGCCGTTGAAGCCCGTATCAACGACGGCGTCCACCTCGCGTTCTTGTCCTATTGGACCTTGCACTTTGAGACGGATGACCGCTTCGTAGTCCGCGCTGACGATGCCCGTGATCACGGATTTTTCTTTACTGGACGGCCGCCCATGTGGTACAGTGCCCGATGGCCGATACGGATGCACCAGATTTCAGCGTTGGGATGTTGGGTGAAGAGGCGTTCGGATGCAGCGAGGGCATTGTCGTCAACGACATAGTTGCCGCTGTCAATGTCTATGGCGACGACTTTTCCATAGTGGGCCGTTTCCACTTGGCGGCGGATATCTCGCTCGTATAGTTCGTCGCCGCGCCGCGCCGTCTCTTCGGCAGAATAGCGGGATTGCTGGAGTGACATAAGTCGTTATCCTAAAAGGCGATAGTCAGGAGCTTCCATAAACGGTCCCTGATCTAAGTTGCAATGTAGCTTAGAAAGCGTCAATCCGCCTCAGATGGCTTGGGCGGCCTGCCCTTCAGTCCAAATCCTCGGCGTGTTCTTCAATGTAGCGCTCGATTTCCGCTGTGCTCATTGCGCCGGTAAAGGTTCCGCCGGGCGGCATATAGTAGAACGCCTCGGCGTAGTCCAAGCCATAAGGCTCGCCGATGCGTTGGTATTCACGCAAGCCAAAGAGACGGATGTACTGGCGGTCGGCTTCCTCGTCGTCGTCGCCCAAGGCGGGCAGGTGTTTGCCTTGGCGCGCTAGCCGTTCCTTGAGGCGGCGGCCGTGGGCACCCGCTGGCCCTTGGGCCTTGTTGGCGCTCATGGCGGCGACCTTTGCGTCGAGATGAGGCGCGATATCGACGACGGTGTTGTAGGGCTGGCCCGGACGGCAGGTCCAGTAGTAGAGGTCTTTGACCGAGTGAGGCTGCATACCGCAGGCTAGTTGTTCGGGATAATCCTTGTTCATGCCGGCCATCCAGCGGGCGGCTTCGACGGCTTGCCCGGTGACGTAGTGATCGGGGTTTTCCTCCCAGTGGCCCCAAGGGCTGAAGGTGGTGATGGTGTCGATTTTGAGGGCGCGGATTAGAAAGACCAGCCGGGCTCTCAGTTCGGTGGGGGCGGCTTCGTCGAGGAAGTGATTGCGGTAGCCGAGGTGGATGACCTGTTTGAAGCCCAACTCCCCGGCCAGCACGTCGACTTCGCGCTCGTTCTGGAGGATGGTCTCGCCCATCGTGCCCGGTCCGCACTTCTCGTCGTTGGTGGTCTGGATCAAATAGGCCGTGTAGCCTTCGGCGATGAGCTTGGCGACGAGGCCAGCGCAGAAGAGGGGAATATCATCCGCGTGGGCTTGGACGGCGGCCAACACCTTGCCTTGGTGGGGTTTGTCTGGGGTGTACTTTTCGACGGTTATCTCGCCGATGGGGGTGTACCAGGGAATGCGCGGGTCGGGACTAGGGGCCATGGTCGGTTCCTTTTTGTGGTGGTGGATGGCTATTCAGACAGAAATATGAAGCGCGGGAACTTAATACGCTACGTTGCTGACCCTTGACCTCTCACATTTCCAAGCTACTGAAGGCCGCTGCGATCAAGTGCCCGATATTGTATGGCCTCCGCCAAGTGCTGCGACTGGATCGGGGCATCGGCCAAGTCGGCTATGGTGCGGGCGACTTTGAGGATGCGGTCGTAGGCGCGAGCCGAGAGGCCGAGGCGGGCCATGGCTTTTTCGAGGAGGGCTTGCCCGGCGTCGTCGAGCGAGCAGTGGCGGCGGATGTGCCGCGTGCTCATCTGGGCGTTGCAGAATAGCTCACCGGCAAAGCGGTCGAGTTGCCGCTGGCGGGCGGCGTTGACGCGCTGGAGGATGTGCGCTGAGTTTTCGCCGCTTTGCTTGTTGGCCAAGTCGTCGTAGGCGAGGGCCGGCACTTCGATGTGGATGTCGATGCGGTCGAGGAGCGGCCCGGAAACGCGCGCGCGATAGCGGCGGATTGCGGCCGGAGAGCAGGTGCAGGTGCGGCGGGCGTCCGAAAGATAGCCGCAAGGGCAGGGATTCATCGCTGCGACGAGGGTAAAATCCGCTGGATAGGCGATAGCGATCTGCGCTCGCGTGATGGTGACGGCGTGGTCTTCGAGCGGCTGGCGCAGGGCTTCGACGACGTTGCGGCGGAATTCGGGCAGTTCGTCTAGGAAAAGCACGCCGTGATGGGAGAGCGACACCTCGCCCGGGCGGGGGTACGCGCCGCCGCCAATGAGGCCCGCGTCCGAGATGGTGTGGTGCGGGGCGCGGAAGGGCCGGGTGGCGACTAGGGCTCGGCCTACGGGCAGGACGCCAGCGACTGAATGGATTTTGGTGGTGGCGAGCGCTTCTTGCAGGGTTGGTGCCGGGAGGATCGTGGGCAGGCGGCGGGCGAGCATGGTCTTGCCCGACCCAGGCGGCCCGACCATGAGCAAATTGTGCCCTCCGCTAGCGGCGACTTCGAGGGCGCGCTTGGCGTGATCTTGGCCGCGCACGTCCGCAAAGTCAACCCCGTAGTTGGCGTTGCTGCGAAATACCTCATCCACGTTTAATTCGTAGGGCCGTTGGCGTGCGTCGCCGGTCAAGATGGCTAGGGCTTCGCTCAGCGAACTGACGCCATAGACGAGTGGCCCATTGGCAATGGCGGCTTCACGGGCGTTTTGCGTCGGCACGATCATGCCGTAGAGGCCCTGCTGGTGCAGGGATGTGGCCATGGAAAGCATGCCGTGCACCGGGCGCACGCTGCCGTTGAGCGATAGCTCGCCCAAGAGTGCGAACTCGGCGAGGCCCAAGGGCTTGATCTGCCGGGAGGCCGCCAAGACGCCGACGGCTATGGGCAGGTCGAAAGCCGAGCCTTCCTTTTTGCGATCGGCCGGCGCGAGATTGATGGTGACCTTGCGCCGCGGCCACTGATAGCCGGCGTTTTTGATGGCCGCTAAGACGCGTTCCTTGCTTTCGCGGACTGCGGAGTCGGGCAGGCCGACGACTGTGAAGGTCGGCAAGCTGCGGTCGGTATCGACTTCGACGTGGACCGGGTATGCGTCAATTCCGAGCGTGGCGGCCGAGAGGACGGTGGAGGGCATGCGGTTCCTTTCCGTTTGACAGACAGGCAAGAGGAAACAAGAACCGTGCCAGCGGGGGTGTGCTCTGAGGGCGGCAGGGATGTTGAAGTGAAGAGTGGGAGCTAGGCGATACGGCGTTGGTACCTAAAGGATACAGCAGACAGAACCTATCCTAACCGCCGCGCCTGCTGCCAAGCCGCGTAAAATTCCTCCATAGAGCGGTAGCGCTCCTCTCGTTCCTGACGACAGGCGCGTCGGACGACCTCTCCTATCGCACCGCCTATGTCGTCGCCGAGGCATACGACTGCGGTGCGGCCCATGGTAAAGACGGTCGTGCGCTCGTCGATGAGTGCGCCGCGCTCGAATTCCTCTGGAGCCATAAAGCGAGTCGAGCCGAACATTCGCCCCATCTGATTGGTGAACGCCCCCAAGTGATAGTTATCGAGATCCACGATGTGCGCGGCTTGGCGCTCGAAGTCGTACATCAGACAGCCATCGTAGAAGTCCACGGCAATCCACCCGCGCTGG
>JAPPEF010000135.1 GCA_028875335.1 Gemmatimonadota bacterium | reverse complement strand
GAATGGGAGATAGCCGCAGGTACGGTGCAATTAGGCGCGGAGGGGGTGCGGCCGCACCGCATCCGCGAGCAAATCAACGCCGTGCTAGACGCTCCGAACTTTGTGTCCGCCGAAGGCGTACAGGGCGGGATCCGGGCGGCGGGCACTAACTTGGCTGAGGCCGCGAATCTCATAGACGGCCAAGAGGATACCTTCTGGGAGCCGGACGTGGACGCGCCCCTCCGCGATTGGTGGATCGAGGTCGATTTGGGCCGCTTGGTGTGGGCGCGCAAGATTGTGGTGAAATTCGCGCCGGAAGGCATGGGCGATCCTTTCTTGCAGTTCAAGGTACTCACGTCCAACGGCCTCCCGGCTTTCTCCCAGAGCAAGGCGATCCGCTTCGCGCAGGCCGGCCGCAGCGAAGGCTTGAACAAATCCCAGCGCGTTTTCGAGTTTGATCTGAAGCCCTCGCAGGAAGCGGACACGGATTTTGTCGGCGACATGTTCCAGTTCGTCCAGATCGTGGCTACGGCTAGCGCGCGCGGCCAAGGGCACGAAGTCAGCGAGGTCCGCTGGAACAGCTTGCCAGAGGAAGAGCGCGGCGATGTGATCTACTTCTTACGCGAGTCCTCGGGCGTTTTGCGGCAGATCGACCAAGACCAGCACGCAGCGCTGAGCGAGTCGCGCGCTGGCCCGATTAAGTACTATCGACGGGAGCGGCCGCGGCTGGCCGAGGTGGAGGTGTGGACCGAGGGCGACAACATCAGCTTGGGCTCGCTGAGCCGGGGTGGGTTGATCGGGGGCACGAGCAACACCGGGACGGAGCGCTTGGCCATTGACGGCGACTACAAGACCGTGTGGACCGAGCAAGTGGGCGTCAGCGGCGTCGAGCACATCGACGTGGAGTTCGACCGCGAACTCCTATTCGACTTGGGGACTTGGTTCTGGATCAGCCGAGTGGTCATCGGCTTTGACCGCGAAAACATCGCCCACGGCTTTACCGGCGCGTTCCCCAACTACGTCATCAACCTCTCGAACGGCCAGCGCAACCCGGACGGCAGCTTGGCCTATGTTGCGCTGACCACGCGAGAAACCGCCGAAGTAGAGCCGGGCCGCTTCAGTGGGTTGTTCCCCCACATTTTTTATCAGGACAATGCCTTTCCGCTGACTAGGGCGCGCTACTTCAAGATGGATTACCGCGTGCTCATCGTCCCGAATTGGGCCAACTCTGGCATCCGCGAGCTCCAGCTCTACGGCCGCGGTTTCCTGCCGCAGGTGACGCTGCAATCGGCACCTATGGAGCTGGGCAGCGATCCTCGCATCCTGTCTTCCATTCACTGGGCAGCCGACGCCCCTCCGGGCACCCAAGTGCAATTTCGCACGCGCACTGGCAACCAGCTCGACGAGGAAATCCACTACTTCACCAAGGCCGGGAAAGAGGTGACCGAGGCCAAATATCGCAAGCTGCTCAGCTTTCAGCGGGGCGATTCGACCATCTCGGTGGTTCCCGGCGCCGACTGGAGCTCTTGGAGTCCGTACTACACGGCCACGGGCGCGCCGATCTCCTCGCCAAGCCCGCGTCGCTACGCCATAGTAGAGGCCACACTGCGCTCGGACGATCCCGGCCACGGGGCGCTGTTGCGCGGGATGCACATCGCGTTGGATTGGCCTTTGGCTAGCCAAGTTATAGGCGAAGTGCAGCCGCGACAGACGGAGCAGCGCGGGGAACGCACGACCTTCACGTTGTCTTTGCAGCCGCAGTTCCAAGCCGACAATCGCGGCTTCGACCAGGTACTAGTGGTGTTGCCGTCGGGGGCAGCGGTCGATCTGGAGGAGGTGGTTGTGGGCGCAGAGCGCGTGCGCTACGGGCCGGAAGAAGTGACGCGGGTGAAGACCGGGACCGATTCGCTGTGGGTGCAGCTACCCGCGCCCGTGGCGGAGGGAGAGGGGTTCGTGGCGCTGCAATTTTCCGGTGTGCTCTACCTTGCCAGCAATGCGTTTGCCGTGCAGGTGGGGTTGGGCGAAGGCGATGAGCGGGTGTGGCAGCGGGTGGATGCCGGTGCCGGCCGCAGTTTGCAGGTGTTGACCCCGTTTAGCGGCGGGCTGTTGGGCGAGGTGATCGCGTCATCCAATCCGTTTACGCCCAATGGAGACGGGATCAACGACGTGGTGGAATTGGTGTTTCCGGTGTTCGCGGTGCAGGGTACCAAGGCGTTGGTGCTAGAGGTGTATGGCTTAGACGGCCAGCGCGTGCGGCAGATGGCTCCGGTGGTGGCTCATGCCGCTGGAGTGCAGCGTTTGACTTGGGACGGACGGGATGATCAAGGTCGCCTGACGCCGCCGGGCCTGTATTTGTGCCGAGTCGGCATGGAGGTCGATGCCGAAGGCGAGCAAACGACGATCACCAAACTCGTCGCTAGCGTGTACTGATTCGTGCGGCTTCTGCGAAAGCACGATTGCGCGTCGGACACATTGGTAGCATAATGAACAGACGCCATAGGAAAACATTCAATGACATATTTGCACAGCCTATATCGGGCAATATCAAATGGCGTGATGTCGAAGCATTGTTGCAAGCCTTGGGTGCCATCTTGAGTGAACGGGCAGGATCGAGAGTTGCCGTATCGCTGCGCGATAGCGTTGCTGTGTTTCATCGTCCACATCCGAGCCCAAATATGGACAAGGGCGCAGTAAGAGATTTGCGAAAATTTCTCGAAAATGCAGGAATTATGCCATGATCGAATACAAAGGATATCTGGGAGTTGTTTCGTTTGATCCGGAAATTGACACATTTCACGGAACGGTAATCAACACAAATGACGTGATCTCGTTTTATGGATCATCGGTAACGGAACTTAAAAAAGAGATGCAGCGGTCAGTTGAGGAGTACCTTGCGTTTTGCCAAGAACAAGGAAAGGAGCCGGAAGACCCTTTCTCTGGCAAAATCGTGATTCAAGCAAGCCCTGAACTGCATCGTCGCATGGCTTTGAACGCCGCTCGTCGTCACCTCGAATTGAATGGCTACATTCAAGAAGTCTTGGAAAAGGCGGCTGCAGCCGAATAGCAAGGGAATTGAAAAAGCAGATTCCTCCAGAGTTCCGCGAATGGGTGAACCGGGCAGAGGAAGGGCAACAGGATGTCGCCGGCATCCCCGCGCGGGGCATCCTGCTCGGTGCCGTGCTCGCCTTGCTGCTCAATGGGTTAGACGCGTACGCGACGACCATCATCCGCGGCTCGTATCTGACCTTGAATTTTAGTACGCCGGCCGCTCTATTCTTCTTCTTTTTTTTAGTGCCCGCCAGCGGCCTCGTGTACTGCCTGCGCCGTTCCCTGGCCCTGACCCAATCCGAACTGATTACCATTTACATCATGTTGGTGGTAGCTTGCTGCATTCCCGGGATGGGGTTTACCCAATTTATCATTCCCTGTCTGGTCGGCTCCACGTACTACGCGACGCCGGAGAATAACTGGGATTTTTTATACAACCAGTACATCCCCACGTGGATGATCCCGCGCGGCGAAAACGTGGCGCGCTACTTCTTTGAGGGGCTACCCGAGGGGGCCGCTATTCCTTGGGGAGCGTGGGTGCTGCCGCTGACCTATTGGTACGGTTTCTTCTTAGCGCTCAGCGCGGCGATGATTTGCACGATGGTCATTCTGCGCAAGCAGTGGGTAGATCGGGAGAAGCTGGCGTATCCGTTGGTGCAGGTGCCGATGGAGATGATTCAGCGCGAGCAAGGGCGGGCTATTGGGCGGGCATTTTTTACCAATAAGGCGATGTGG
>JAPPEF010000313.1 GCA_028875335.1 Gemmatimonadota bacterium | reverse complement strand
AGAAAATCAAGCGCAGCTCTTGGCGCAACAGGTCCAACATCCTGACCGTCACCAAGCCCTCGATGTGGTCCTTGTCCGGGACGCCAAAGCAGATCACCTCGGCGTTGCGGCGGCAAAGATCCGGTACAAGACCGAGGGTCTCGGCCACGCCCACAGCCTCGACTGCAAGACCGGCCATGGCACCACCCGTAATTTCGGCGACCGCGGCGACTGGATCTTGGGATGCCGAGCAAATCGCGTGCGTGGCCCCCATCTGGCGGCCCACCTCCAAGCGGTAGGGCAGCGGATCAATCGCCATGATGCGGCGTGCCCCGAGGTTGCGCAGCACTGCGTTGAACAGCAGCCCCACCGGCCCTTGGCCTATCACCACCACATCGCGATCAATAATGTTGCCCAGCTTGTAAAAGCTGTGGATCACCGTGCCCAAAAGCTGGCTCATCAGCACCTTTTCCTCGGGTAAATCGCCGGGCAGACGGATGCAGCCGCCATCGTCCTTGGCCAAGACATACTCCTGAAAAAGTCCGCGATCAAATCCCCACAACAGCACCCGTTCCCCCTCCCGATAGCGCCCCGACGGGCAGGCTTCGACCACGCCCATACCTTCGTGCCCAGTGGCCCCAGGCGGCTGCGGATAGCGCTTGTGGGGGCCGCAAAACGGCGGCTTGTCGCTGCCGCAGACCGCGACCCGCTCCATTTTCACCAGCATTCGATCGCCAACCGGCTCGGGCTTGTCCGTCTCGATGATTTCCCACTGACGCGGGGCGACTAGTTGGGCCGCGCGCATATCTTTCCCTTCCATTCTATCTCTACTGGTCAAAAAAGTCAGCGTCTTCCTCGCGCAGATAGCGCCGCGCTTCTTCGGCAATTAAATCGACGCCCATCCCGGGCGCGTCCCAAACGGCGATGTGGCTATCGACCACAATCGGATCGGGCAAGCCCGTGACGATGTCGTACCACCACTCGGGCTGCCCAGTTGGATACTCAAACGCAATGTAGTTTTGCGGCAGCGTCGCCGCGACCTGCACCAAGGCCGCCAAACCCAACAGGCCGTCGAGCACGCCGTGAGGGGCCATGAGGATGCCGTGCATATCGGCGTATTCAGCCACCCATTTTAGCTCGGCAATGCCGCCGATGTCACAGGGATCCGGGCCGATGACATCCACGGCGCGCTTCTCGATCAGATCCTGAAAATTGTGCCGCAAATAGATCTGCTCGCCCGTGTGGATCGGCGTCGAGGTGCTCTGAGTGACCTCGCGATAGTGATCTGCCGACACGTAAGGCACGTAATCGCCGGTCAGCATGTCCTCCAGCCAAGCCACGTTGAGGTCTTCAACCGCCCGCGCCAAGCGCAGCGCATCCGGCACGAGCATACCCGGGCCCAAGTCCAGCGCCAAGCCAACCTCGTCGCCGCACACTTCCTTCATCGCGCGGATGCAATCGACGATGTAGTTGAGGCCGCGTTCGCTCAAGGGGCCGCGATTGGCGTGGAACGGGCCGGCTTGGTGGGTGCCGTAGAAATGTTTGGGCGACTCGGTGATCCTGCCGCCGTGAAAGGCGAGGCCCTGCTTGATGATGCTAAACTTCTGCGGCGCGTCTATCATGAGTTGCATGTTGTCCGCGTAGTCCTCGGGCGGGCGGCCTCCCTCCGCGGGCGAGGGGGCGGGTGCCATGGGGAAGCGCACCGCGCCATTGTACACTCGCACGCGGTCGCGGACCTTGCCGCCGAGCAGCTTGTACACGGGCGCGCCCACGGCCTTGCCGGCAATGTCCCACAGCGCCATTTCAATCGCACTGACCGCACTGCCCCAAGGCTTGAAGCTACCCAAGCGCCGGATATTGAGCATCACCCGCTCGACGTCGGTCGGGTCCTGGCCGAGGATGCGGTCTTTGTAAAACATCACGTGAGGCTTGAGGTAGAACTTGCTCGCCTCGACTTCTCCGAGGCCGTAGATGCCCTCGTCGGTATTGATGCGCACGACCGGGTTGTTGCCGATGACCGCGCATTTGAGATCCGTGATTTTCATATTTTCCCTTTCGCCATCTTAATGACTGACGTTACGCATTGTAGGGGCAACCCTCGTGGTTGCCCTCGTCGGATCCCGCTGGCTGGGGCGCCCACAAGGGACGCCCCTACACCTGTCGGTTCGGCCCAGATACATAACATTAGTTAATGATTCTGTCGAGACCGCGTCGAGGTCTTGACCGACCGGTGCGGCGGTCTGCTCTCGCCCATAGTCTCCATGGTCATGAGCTGGATGATGTCGCTGCTGGTGACCGCGCCCAAAAACCTTTCCGAATCCCTTTCCACGACGGGCATGACGGAAAGAGAATTCTCTGACATGCGGTGCAGCACGTCTTCGACTTGCTCATCAGGATAGGCCAATGGAGTCTGGCGGCGTACCACAGCGTCGAGCTGGGTCTTGCCCCAAGCGTCCTTAGGCAGGTAGCGGAGCATCTCCAAGGACACGATCCCGACCAGCGCTTCCTTATCTGCCACGACGTAGTGGGGCTGGTGCGGAACGATCCACTGCTCCGTGAAATCACGCACTGTGACCGAAGACGCAGGATGCCGACGCGAGCGGTCCAGAATGTCATCAATCTTGATGTCTTCCAGCGCGAAGCGGACTATGCCCAACGGAATGTCGTCAAGTTGCGCTGGCAGGTCACTCCTGCGGCTGGCCCGGCTCACCGCGAAGTTGATCACCGACGGCATGAACAGAATGTAGCAGAACATGACCAGCACCAAGAATGAGAAAACCACCTCGTCAATGATTCCAGAATTCCACATAACCAGCAGCAGCGCGATTTCAGCCACTCCCTTACCCATCAGCCCGGTGGCCACGGCGTAGGGAACGGCGAGGCGAGACACGTAAGCGCCGATGAAAGCGCCGGTGAAGTTGCCGAGCAATGGGATCAGCGCCAACCCCGCCATGGCCCCCAGCGGCAAGGTCGCGAAGGTAAAGCTGAAGCTCAATCCGGCGGAAGCAAAGAACAGGGGCACGAAAAACCCCTCGGCCACGCTGCGAACCCCTGGGATGATCTCCCGCTGCACTTGGTAGGGAAGGCTCGACAGCGACGCCCCGAACAGTAAAGCACCCAGTGAGCCGTGGAGTCCCACTGCTTCCGCGCCGTACACTATCAGGAAGAGCATGCCAAGCAGCAAACCCAAGGACAGTTGCGGCACCTGGATCACCCGCTGCAACAGCGCCACCAACGGCGGCAGCACCCGCGACGACAATACCCAGGTCACCACCGAAAAACCGGCCACTTTGCCCAGCAAAATCAGGATGCCGACAGGCGAAAGTTGGTGAGCGTGTTCGCCGATGCTGAAGCCGATCAGCAGCAGGGCAATCAACTCGGCGATGATCACCACTGTGAAAATTTGCAGTCCAACCGGCTGTTTGAGGTATCCGCCGTCCGTCAGCACTTTGGCCACGATGCCCAGACTGGTCATCGACAGCACGCCGGCCAACGCCAGCGACTCGGTGAAATTCAGTTTCAGTCCGAAATCGAAAACTAAATCGGTGGTGACCAGCATCGAAATGCTTAGTGACACGATTACGGACAGTACGGCCGCGAGGAAGTAATGGCCTTTGAGGGACGACATGAAACTGGAAATATCCACTTCGTCCAGGCCGATCAGGAAAAAAAATATGAACACACCGAGTGCCAAAACCAACTCGAGGTGCAGCGAAGACTCAATCCACCAGACGCCGGTCAGTTCCATGACCGGCCCAAGCAACATACCTGTCGCCGCATAGGCGATGATGGAGTTCAACCGCAGCCGGCGAAAAACGCCCTCGGCCAACTTGGCGACGATGATGAGCATCCCGAGAGTCAACAGCGATTGGTGTAGTTCATGCGCGTGCTCAGCGAATCTAAACAGATCTACTATCGCTTGGAGCGAGAAGCCTTCCATGGTCTTGAGGTTCTCCGTAGGTGCCGTTTGGGGGTCTTTAGTACAGGCCTTTTAGTTTTTCGACCCCGTGGTACTTGCCGTCCGTACCAATCACGGTCAAGAACACGGCGTCGGATCCCTGATTATCGTCCGGCCCGTATTTGAGCTGCATGCCGTCAATTTCTATGGTGCCGGCATCTCGCACCGCGTGGAGCAGGCACTCTCGACTCAAGTCGGGGCCGCAGGCTTTGAGACCGGCGACGGCCAGGCGTCCGGCCAGATAACCTTCCAACGAAACGAACCCGGGTTCCGCTTGGGGGTCGTACTCGGAGAGGGCGTTGTGGTATCGAGCCACCACGGGGATGTTTTCGTCATCGGGGGGAGGAACTACTTGCGTAACGTACACGCCGGCCCCGTCGGGCCCCAACTCGTTCGCCAAAGCGTTACTCCCCACGAAGGATACCGTCATGAATACCGGGTCCAGCTCCCGCCGCACCAACTCTATGGTCTTGACCACCGGCATGTAGGAGCCAATCATGATCACCGCTTCTGGATTGGCCGCGCTGATTTTGAGCGCGGCTCCCTTCACAGCGCGGGTATTGCGTGGGTAGTGCGAGGCCGCTACCGGCTCTAGGCCCCGGCGCTCCAGTGCCAATCGCGTGCCCTCCAGCCCGTTCAAGCCGAAGGAATCATCCTGATAGAGGACGGCAACGCGGGTGATCCCCAAATCCTCGGTGAGCCGCGCCACCATCTCCTCGGTTTCCTGGTAGTACGATGCCCGGACGTTGAGCACATTGTCCAACTCCCGGTCGCGCAAAAACTCGGCCCCCGTGAACGGAGCGAGGAAGGGCACCCCGGCAGCTTGGGCCAGCGGTGATGCAGCGCGGGACGTGGGTGTGCCCACCGCTCCGATCAGCGCGAATACCTTTTCATTCTCAATCAACCGTTGCGTGTTGGAAGCGGCAAAGTCGGTTTCATAGCCGTCATCCAACGCCTTGAGCTTCAGTTCGCGGCCATGGACGCCCCCTACCTGATTGGCCTCGTGGAATGCCGCCTCAATTCCGAGGCGCATCGCCTTGCCCAATTCCCGGGCAGGCCCAGTAAACGCGGCGGATTGACCAAAAAGGACGTGGTCGTCGGAAAACCCTAGATCCTCGTGGCCTTCTTCCTGCGCTGTTGCCGGGTGCGGCGTATCCATTCCCTTTCCGCCGTCATTTGGCTCGGGGGCATCCTGCCCGCCCAGACAGGCCATGCCAAAGGTCGCCAGCAGCAACCCTGCAATCATCACAAGGAGGTTATCAAGTTGCCGATGACCGCGCATTTGAGATCCGTGATTTTCATATTTTTCTCTTTTTGTGCCAGACGAACCTGTCCGTGACCACACCTAGCTCATGGATTCTTTTAGCTGACAGGCATCTTCGTAAGCTAAATAACCCAACTCTTTCCAATCAAGGACATTCGCTGGCGGCGGGCCGACATCGCGTCGCTCTGCTGTCGCGTATTAAGCGCCTATATATTGTGCCGTATAATTTGCTCGCTATATATTGAACAATCCACATAAAGGAGGTTGATCGTGATCCGATTCATTGACAAACCCATCATCGGCTTGGCGCTCGCATTCGCGGCGAGTTGCTTGGGATGCTCCGAAGACGAGCCGACCGCGTCTGAGGACACTCAAGCCAGCACCGTCGTCAACCCCACGGAGGGCAACGAAGCCCAAGGGACGGTCGAGTTCACGCAGGAAGCCGGCGAGGTGCGAGTTATAGCCAACCTGACCGGGCTTACGGAAGGCGACCACGGATTTCACATCCACGAAAAGGGCGATTGCAGCGCGGCCGATGGCACATCAGCGGGCGGTCACTTCAATCCCGAAAACAAAGCCCACGGCGCACCCGATGCCGCTGAACGGCACGTCGGCGACCTTGGCAACATCACCGCCGACGCCTCTGGGCAAGCCACGTACAACCGCCTCGACACCCACCTCGAATTGGATGGTGCCAACAGCATCATCGGGCTCGCAGTCATCGTTCACGCACTACCAGATGATTTCTCACAACCCACTGGCGCGGCCGGTGCCCGCGTCGGCTGTGGGGTCATAGAGGGTAGATAAGGGCGAAATGTTCTTGGGTAATCATTCGCGGGCGACCAATTCTTCCAGCTTCCAGTCGAGCGGGATGCGCATGCGCCCCTCGTTGCGGCGGTCGAAGAGCAAGTAGTTTTCGCGCAGCCCGAAGTAGAACAGGTCGCGGGTGAGTTCCACGTCCTTTTGGCAGTACTCGGCAATCAAGTCCAGCCGCCCCTCTTTGAACCACCGCAGTGCGTCCAGCCCGTCAGCGCTCTTGGCCGCGTCGAGCGTAGCCTTGCCCAGCGAGTCGAGGCTCACTCGGTAGCGCAGCCGCTGGTGGATCTCGCGCAGAATGTCGAGCGTGTTGAGCGTGCGGAAGTCGAATGGGCTGTACCCGCGCAAGACCGAATAATCAAAGCCGATGATGTTGAACCCGACGACCAAATCGGCCGCCTGCAAGTGCTCTAAGAGCCTGTCGATGTCTTCCTCAAAATACTTGGTGCAGGCCTGCTCGCGGCTGTCCCACACCACCCCAACCGACATGCCCATCATGTGGGCTTTATTCCAGCCGCCGACCTCGGCAGCCGAGCGCTGAGTTTCGAGGTCGAACACGACCACATGCGGGCCTTGCTCGGGCGGCGCGTCCTCTACCTTTTCCTCCTCTTCCCACTCGGCAAAAATCGGCGCGTCCTCTGCGCTCTCGGCTGTGAGCGCGCTGCGCTCGATAGTCCGACGGCCCGTGAGCGCACCGAGCAGGTGGATCGCGCCGGCCTTGTCGAGGGGGACGTTGCCCGCGCCGCACGTGGGGAAATGGATGCAAGACGGGCAGCCGAGCAGGCAATCGCAGGTCTCGACCATGGAAAGCGTCATGTCCAAGAGGCGGTCGAGTTGGGCAAAACCCTTTTCCGCCAAGCCAATGCCGCCGGGGTGATAGTCGTACACGAAAATCGCTCCCTTGCCGAGCTGGGGGTGCTGGGGATAGCAGATCCCCCCGACGTCCGTGCGGTCGCACAAGGCCAGCAGCGGGAACAGCGACTTCATGGCGTGTTCAATCGCATGAATCGAACCCATGTAGTGGTGCTGGTGGCGGCTGAGATCGGCCTTGAAGTGGGCGTCGAGTTCAATCCAGAAGCCAATCGTCTCAAAGTGCTCCACCGGCGACTCCAACTCGTGTTTGCTGAGCACGACTTGGTCGCCGACGCGGATCTTTTCGTAACCCACCACCTGTGAGCTGACCTTGAGCCGGCCCAGCCGCGCCATAAAGCCCTGCAACGGCCGCGAGCGCAGTTCCTCCAAGATCTCGGTATCTTTTTCGGTACGAGCGCGCGTGAAGTACGCCACATCCACTTCCTCGGCGTAGATCTGGCCCCGCTCGGGGTTGCGGTCGCCGATCTCGTACTGGCGGCCGCGATGCAAGTAAATCGCGCCTTTGTAGCACTCGCCGTACACCTGCCCGCCGCTGACCGTGCCAATCTGGTTGTCGCCGCGATCGACGATGTTATACGACTCGCCGATGGTGCGCATATTGACCAAGCGGTGCGGCTGCTTGCGCGCAGCAAACCAAGCGTCGCCCTCGGCATTCTGCAGCAGCATCCCCTCCTCAGTCAGCGCATCGACCGCCTCCTGATAGTTGGGCAGCGCGTACTCCGGCTCGCTAGCGACGAGGGGCAATTCGCGTGCCGCGCACGTGAGGTGATTTTTGAGGATGTACTGATTCGTCGGATCCACCACCGCATCCTCTAAATCGCGCGCGAAGAACTCCCCTGGGTGCCGCATGAAATACTGATCGAGCGCGTCGGGAGAGGCGATGAGGAGGATGAGGGACTCGCGGCCAGCGCGGCCCACCCGGCCAGCGCGCTGCCAAGTGTTGATGATCGAACCCGGATAGCCCACCAATACGCAGATATCCAAGCCGCCGATGTCAATGCCCAGTTCCAAGGCCGACGTGGCCACCACGCCCATGAGCTGGCCACCGTTGAGTGCCTGCTCGATCTGGCGGCGCTCAGTGGGCAAATAGCCCGCGCGATACGAAGAAATCCGCTCCCGCAAGTCCGGACGGCTCTGGGTCGCCCAGCGGTACACGAGTTCGGTAGTAATGCGGGCGCGGGTGAAGACAATCGTGCGGTAGTCCTTGAGCACGCTGGCGCGCAGCAGATGGGCCGCGAGGGTATTGGGGCTTTCGCTCGGATTGACGAACACGAAATGGCGCGCCGCGGCCGGAGCACCGTGGTCTTCAATCGCGTAAAAGGAGCGGTTGAGCAACTCGCCCGCCAACTCGCGGGGATTGCCCATCGTCGCCGAGCTGGTGATGTACACCGGATCGGCCCCGTAGTGCGCACAGATGCGGTTCAAGCGGCGAAAAAGGTGCAGCACGTGGGTGCCAAACACGCCGCTATACGCGTGCAGCTCGTCGATGACCACGTAGCGCAGGCGAGCGAAAAAACCGGCCCATGCCTCATGGAAGGCGAGGATGCCCGAGTGCAGCATGTCCGGCGTGGTGAAGAGCACCTGCGGCGGCTTGGTGCGGATTTGCCGGCGGCGATGGCTCGTGGTGTCGCCGTCGTAAATGGCCGCTTTCAACGTGCCACCCAAGCCCTGCATCAGGCCATTTAGCTCGTCGAACTGATCCTGCTCCAGCGCCTTGAGCGGGAATATGTAGAGCGCGTGCGCTTCGGGGTCGTCGAGCAGCGTGGATAGTACGGGCGCGTTGTACACCAAGGTCTTGCCCGAGGCCGTAGGCGTGGCAATAGCCAAGTGCTGACCCTCCAGCACTTTTTGGATACCCTCGGCTTGGTGCGTATAAAGCGCGGGAATGCGGGCAATTTCGAGAATGCGGGCCATGGCCGGAGGCAGGCCAGCCAAGTCGCGGACTAGACGCGCCGGACGTGCGGGCAACGTCTGGTGATGGACGACCTCATTGCCCAAGATGCGGCGTTTGAGAAAGCGGATGTGTTCAACGATGCTCTCAGCGTCGCAGATCAAGGTCCAATTTCCTGAAGCAGTGTGCGGCGAAAACGAGCGGGGATCACGGGGAGGAAAAAAGAATAGCTAAGCTGTTGGGCTAGGGCAAGACGGGAGAAAACTTGGTTGTGCTTCACTTTGAAATTTACTTAGGAGGCTCTACGCCGAGATCGCGGCAAATTCAAGTGCCTCATGGAGTGCTTCCTCAATACTTTCCAGCAACTCCTCTCGGGTACGTTCTTGGCAATTAACACCAGGAACGTTCTGAACCCAGCCAATCCACCATTCCCCTTCTTGTTTCAAGATAGCAGTATACTTCATTTGAAGATTCTCCTACATACGTGTTTGGATTAAAAAATAAAAAGCTCGGCAAGCAAAACAAAATAGATTGACTGTCGCAAGATGCGACAATGTTGCAAATCAGCCCATCTCATCAGGTTTTCTAATAAACCATCCCACAACCCCCATAATTTCAAAGCATTGGCTTCTTACTCCACTCCTCCAGCGCCATTTGACCGTTGCATTGTGCGTCATCGTGAAATTTCCCCACTTCCACGTCTCGATCATATATATCTCCTTATATATAAAGGACTTTCCTGTTTGCCGACGCCTTGGCACAGATTATGCTACAAATTTATTAACAACTCTGGGACGGACTGCTCGGGATAACAGAGGGCAAAAGCTCGACAGGCCAGTTTTTCGGGTTCGAGAAGTAATCGCGGTGCATCAAATCAGTTTCTCCAACCTAGCAAAGTGAAATCCTTACTCCAAAATCTTGCGTCCGAGCTTCGCGCCGACCTCCTGTCTGCGAAGGCCGTTCCGGCGCTGGCAGCCGGCTTCACCTCGGGCCTAGGTCTGCTCGTCGCTCAGGTTGCCTTCGCGAGCTTCATATTCTCGGGACCGTTGGCTTCCTATTCCTCCCAGGGCGTCGGCCTAGTGCTGTTCGGGAACTTCGCGACTTGCCTGATCATCGCCTTCGCGGGCGGCTACCTCGGCGCGATTGCAGGGCTGTCTCCCGCGCTGGTGATCGTCATGGCCACGATCGGGTTCACAATGAACGCCGAGGGCGACGCGCTGTTTGTCACCACGGCGGTCGCGCTCATCATCAGTGCCGTCGCCACTGGCGCGTGCTGTCTCATGATCGGGTACTTCCGACTCGCCAATCTAGTGCGCTTTATCCCCTATCCGGTGGCGGGTGGATTCGTAGCCGGAATCGGAGGAGCCGTGTGCCTAGCAGCCCTGTCGCTGATGGGAGCCAAACCGGATTGGCGGGCGATTCCCTCACTCTTCGAACCCTCCGTGCTGTGGAAGTGGAGCCCGGGCGCGGCGTATGGGACTGCCCTGTATCTCGCGATGAAGCGCTGGAATAACCCGCTGATCCTGCCAGTGAGCGTCGCGCTCGCCGGCGCTGCGTATCATTTCGCGCTCGCTACCTTCGGCATTTCGGGTGACGCGGCGCGGGCGGAGGGCCTGCTGCTCTCCAGCACGGCCGATAGGAACCTGTGGCCAGCCTTGTTCCCTGCCGATCTGGCCCAGGTGCAATGGGCCTCAATGGCCGAGCAACTCCCCCACATGCTGGCGCTGATGCTAGTCGCTTTCATCAGCGTGGTCATGAATTTCGCCGGCCTTGAATTGGCTGTGAACCAAGAGTTGGACTGGGACCGGGAGTTCCGGGTGACGGGCGTCGCGAGTGTGGTTTCCGGTCTAGGCGGCGGCACAGTGGCGACCCTTGTCGTACCGGCGTCCCTGCGCAGCAAGCTGTCCAAGGAATTGCAGACCGGACTTGAGCACAATCTTCCGCCTGCCGTATATGCCGAGCTGCTGGTAGAGCCAGATGCGGACCGCGCCCTTGAGCGCTGCGAAGACATCGTCATTGCGGAGTGGAGGGACATGGCGGACGAGCGGCTCTCCTCTCTGCTAGAGCACACCGTCGATGATCTCGAGCGCTACCTAGAGCGGCAAATTGATTTCGAAAACCTGCTGGAGAAACTCCGACCTTGGCTGAGTCCGCGCCAGTACGCTGCCGACGAGGCCCTCGTAGGACCGGATGTGCCGCAAGAAGGTCTGCAACTGCTGCTGTCTGGCCGGGCTTCCGGGTACGATTCCGCGGGTACTCGCCTGTTTCAGCGCGGCCCGGGTGAGGCGATATGGCCGGCGGGTGCGGCGGAGCAAAGGGCGACCTCCGTGATTGCAGACGACCCCTGCCAAGCGATGGTGCTGCCCCCGACCGCCCTAGGCTGGCTGGAGCAGCACGAAGAGCGACTTACCCTCAATCTGTATCGCCACTTTCTCGCCGGACGGCTCCAATCCGAATCAGGAGCGGAGGAGCAAGAACAACCTTACAACAAGAGGTAAGACCAATTGAAGACAGCCCTAACTTCCCTACTCGTCCTTTTTCTATCCGACGCGCCGCGTACAAATCAACAGCTTCGAGATTGGCAAGTACGAGGTGACTCAGGAACTGTGGGAAGCGGTCATGGGCGAGAACCCAAGTGCTTTTGCGGATTGCCCCCAGTGTCCGGTTGAAACAGTCAGTTGGGATGACATCCAACTGTTTCTGGCCAAACTGAATGCGGGAGGCGAGCAGTATCGGCTGCCGAGCGAAGCGGAGTGGGAATATGCGGCGCGGGGCGGGCAGCAAAGCAAAGGGTTCCAGTATGCGGGGAGCAACGACTGGGCTGCGGTCGCTTTGTACTACGAAAACACCGACAATAGGACGCATCCAGTGGGGCAAAAGCAAGCGAATGAGCTGGGCTTGTTCGACATGTCGGGGAACGTCCGGGAGTGGGTGCAGGACTGCTACTACGTCAGTTATGATGGCGCACCGAGCGACGGGCGGGCTTGGGAGGAAGGAAATTGCGTGCGGCGCGTCATACGCAGCGGCTCCTGGTACGGCAAGCCGAATTACGTCCGCTCGGCCAACCGCTTCTGGTACGCCACGTATTTCCACAACAACAACCTCGGCTTCCGCCTTGCCCGGACGCTCCGAGACTAGAAAAAATCTATATTTCCCGGCCGGCCCGCAGGCCGTGCTATCTGGCATCGCTGACGGAGATGCTTCAATGGGTCAGTCCGTTTTCACACAGTAACCACCAGCTCTTCGCAGTCATCGCCTACAAGTCCAAGATCCCTGCCGTCGAGTGCCACTTCCAAGCCACCACCGAACCGGCGAAAGCTGATTCACGCCCTATCGACATGTCCTTGACATCATATGTTGTCAAAGACATATTTCTCACATGGGCTGGACAGTCGAAATCGCCGACGAGTTTGAGCCGGAATTCGACAGTCTGCATGAGGACGTGCAAACCGAGATCCTAGCGCTGTCGCGTCTGTTGCAGCAGTTCGGGCCGCAACTAGGACGGCCCCGAGTAGACACGCTGAACGGCTCCCAACATGCGAACATGAAGGAGATGCGGTTCAGTGCTGCGGATGGGGAATGGCGTCTAGCGTTTGCCTTCGATCCGGCGCGCAAGGCCATCCTGCTCGTCGCAGGCGACAAGTCTGGAGTCAATGCCAGACGGTTCTACCGTGTGCTCATCCGCAAGGCCGACGAGCGGTTCGACCGGCATTTAGCCCGGCTCGCGAAGAAAGGAGATTAATGATGCCTTTGAACGTGGAAGACAAGATTGCGACGCTGGATCCCACTCGGCGCCGCAAGGTCGAAAATCGGGCAGCAGAACTCATTGCCGAGGAGATGACCCTGCGCGAACTGCGCAAGGCTCGGCAGCTCACCCAGGCGCGCGTCGCGCACCAACTCGGCATCTCGCAGGACGGCGTCTCGCGGCTCGAGCAACGAAGCGATCTGTTGCTCTCGACGTTGCGCAAGACAGTGGAGGCTATGGGCGGCAGTCTTTCGCTCATCGCTAGATTCCCCGACCATCCGCCGGTCGAACTGTCAGGCATTGCCGACGGCGATTCCCGCGATTGACGCCCGAGACGACGTGAACTCCGCTCGCATGGGTATTAAGGCACTAACTGTCGATGTCTTTGGCACGGTCACCGACTGGTACTCTACCATTGTGCGCGAGGGTGAGCGATTGGGCTGCGACAAGCGGCTTACTGTGGACTGGGCGCGCTTTGCCACGGCTTGGCGCAATGGCTATGAACCTGCTATGAGTCGCGTGCGGCGCGGCGAATTGCCTTGGACGACAATAGACGCGCTCCACCGAATGATTCTCGACGACATTCTGCAAGACTTCGCGATTCCCGAGTTGTCCGAGGACGAGAAAAGTCATTTCAATCGCGTTTGGCACAGACTGGATCCGTGGCCCGATGTGGTCGGCGGCATGTCGCGGCTGAAGTCCAAATACATTGTTGCCGCGCTTTCCAATGGCAACATGTCGCTGCTGACCAACATGGCCAAGCACGCCGGTATTCCGTGGGACTGTATCTTGTCAGCAGAGCTTGTGCGGCATTACAAGCCGGACAAGGAGGTTTACGAGACAGCAGCGCATCTTCTCGATTTGGAGCCGCCTTCAATCCTGATGGTCGCGGCGCATCGCCACGACCTAGAGGGAGCTAGAGCCGTTGGCTTCAGAACGGCCTTCATTCCACGTCCATTTGAATGGGGACCGGAAGGCCAAACAGACACGGCGCAAGACGGAGATTTTGACATAATTGCGCAAGATTTCCACGACCTTGCAGTGCGACTTGGAAGCTGATTGCCGTGGGCGGCGGAAGGCATCGACTGGGTATGGGAGCATCGAATCGGAGACCTTGAGGAGTTTGGCCTGTAGATGAAGAAATCCATGACAAAGCGGGAAGAACGTCGGCTCGCAGTCCAAGCTGAACTGGATGCGGCCAAGGACCAAACCGAACGCAACAGGATGGGGCAGTTTGCAACTCCGACAGAACTTGCCGTACAGATTCTTGAGTATGCAAAAGAGCAACTGAATGAGACTGAGGTGGTGCGGTTTATCGACCCAGCCATTGGGACCGGCTCGTTCTACTCAGCACTGCTCAGGGTCTTCCCGGCAGACCGCCTGATACGCGCTGTCGGCTACGAAGTCGATCCTCATTACGGCGAGCCTGCGGCGAAGCTATGGAAAGGTACGACGCTGGATGTCCGCCTAGAGGACTTTACACAGGCCGCACCCCCATCAAATAAAGAGAAGTTCAACCTGTTGGTCTGTAACCCGCCCTACGTGCGACATCACCACATCACCAGCGAGGATAAACGACGCCTGAAGGCCCTCACACGGGAGGCTTGCGGCATTGAGGTGAACGGGCTTGCCGGTCTGTACTGCTACTTCCTCGGATTGTCTCACCAGTGGATGGCGGAAGGCGGACTGGCGGGCTGGCTGATACCGAGCGAATTCATGGACGTCAACTACGGCGCGTCGGTAAAGCGCTATCTGCTCGACAAAGTCACGTTGCTGCACATCCACCGTTTCGACCCCAAAGAAGTACAATTCGGGGACGCTCTAGTGTCCTCTGCGGTAGTTTGGTTCAGCAAGCAAGAGCCGCCCAACCATCACAAAGTGCGTATGACCTATGGCGGTTCACTGCTGCGGCCTAGTTTGGAACGACTAGTTCCGGTCGATACTCTTCAACGCGACCCTAAATGGACGCTGTACCCGATGAAAGAGAGCCTCTCGGAGTCGCACACGCCGGTGCTCTCAGACTTCTTCACGATCAAGCGCGGTCTGGCGACGGGCAGCAACAGGTACTTCATCCTGTCAACGGAAGAGATCGAAGAACGTGGGCTTCCTGCCGAGGTGCTCCGACCTATACTCCCAAGCCCGCGTTACGTGCCAGATAGCGAAATCCTAGCGGACCGCGCTGGGAACCCCGTATTGGAGCGTAAGTTGTTCCTCCTAGACTGTCGGTTGCCAGAAGAGAAGGTCAAGGAGTGGCACCCAACGCTGGGGGCCTACCTTGAAGAAGGCAAGGCGCAAGGCATAGCTGAACGCTATATCTGCCGGCATCGGTCGCCTTGGTATGCACAAGAGCGCCGTCCGGCTGCGCCGTTCCTATGCACCTACCTCGGTCGCAGCGACAAGAAGAACGGGCCGCCCTTTCGATTCATACTGAACTACTCCAATGCGACCGCCCCCAATGTCTATCTGATGCTGTATCCGAGGGGAGTCCTTGACAGGGCGATTGCAGAATCTCCCCAGTTGAAGCGGCAAGTGTGGGACTTCCTGAATAGCATAAGCCCGAAGGAGATGCTGAACGAGGGGAGAGTTTATGGAGGAGGGCTACACAAGTTGGAGCCGAAGGAGTTAGGAAGGGTCCCGGCGGCTGCGCTTGCAGACCTACTGCCGGAAGCGGAGTGGCAGGACGAGCCGAAGCAAATGGAATTGTTTGATAGAGATGCCCCAAGCATATAAAAATCAGTTGGATAGGCTTAGCGAGATACTCTTGGCCCTGCCGCATTCAGGTAAGGATGGGTTCGAGGGTGTTTTCGCTGAGGCTCTGAGCCGTATTTCCGGTGTTCCGTTTCGACTAGCCAAGAGTGGAAGACAGTTCGGAATAGACGGAGCCGCAGCGCACGCGGAAGACGCGATATGTTTTGAGTGCAAACGGCATAAAGATGAACCTAGTTACGCAGACGTCGTTGTGAAAATAGAAGAACTCTCAAACCGCAAAGATGAAGCCGATCTTCTGTGGGTTTTGGCATGTACCGCTCCGATCAGCACTCAATTGGCCGATCCGCTTAGGGAAAAGGCTGCTAAGGATGGGATCGAGATTTTGACGATAGACTGGACCGGCGATCCACCACTGCTGGCCGTTGTGCTTGCAAAGGCAGGTACGCCTGTAATCGACAAAGTCGAAGCCCTCTCTGGGGAAATAAAAAAAAATGAACTCGAAGAAATATTCGTCACTATTCGGGAGCAGGAAGGATTCCAAGTCCAAGTAAAAAAGATACTGAGGCATCTCAACGCACCTGAGGTGGCCACGATTCGTGCTGCGGAGAAAAACCGGAAGTGGTTTGCAGACAGGTTTAGCGATACACATAAGGCCCGCTTAGACCTTGGTCA
The DNA here is from genome assembly GCA_028875335.1 of Gemmatimonadota bacterium. The sequence continues at coordinate 20,172 of JAPPEF010000313.1, read as the reverse complement.
ACCTCTTGCACCAAATGCCGTTGAAGTGTCGCACGGGAAGCGGGACGATCTCATCTCTTGCGCAGTTGCGCAACTGCAAAGCGGTGAGCCTGTTGTTTTGCTTGGCGACGAAGGGAGTGGCAAGTCTTGGCTCGCAGCGAAAGTTATAGAACAGCAGGAGGCGCATACCCTCACTGCGCTGTTCAGCGCTGAACAACTCCCGGACCGTGTAGAGTCTGGTCAGGCTGTTGATCTTCTAGCGAAGCAGCTAATCCGTCAGACAGATGGTGATCCAAATGATGGTACGCTCCTTAAACGTTGGTGCCGTCGCATTAACGCATGGGGCGATCGGATTCGGCCTGGGCGTTTTCTTATCGTTCTCGACGGGCTGAATCAGGGTCCGAGGAAAAACCGGGGACGGATTATCGAAGTATTCCGGCAGTTATCGAAAAAGGCTGGCGGTCAGTTGTTGGTCACATGCAGGAGTCATTACTTCGAAACCCAGATCAAGGGTCGGCTCTCAGGACCAATTGAGCAAATAATCGTTCCTGAATGGACAGCGCAAGAACGTGACGACCTTCTCAAACGATCTGGAGTTGATCCGACAACGCTTGACCAACAGGCAGCGAGAAGCCTCTTTAATCCCCGCCTTCTGGGTATCGCGCTGCAACTCCTTCCACCTGACGACAGGGATGCATGGCAAGGGCTCACCGTGGAGCGGCTACTTTTCGAGCACATCTGGGCGTCGGCACGGGACAATGACGACTACGAAACCGCCCAAGATTTTGCCGATAGGCTTACGGACCATGCACAGCAAATATTGGATAGGGTCCAATCCCAGCAACGTGAAGACCTGCTTATCTTTGAGAATCAGGCAGGAGCGGTTGCCGAAGGCCGTTTTTTTATACCGGTAGCCGGGCCTAAAAACGCCTACGAACTGAGGCAAGAGGGGCTGTCCCTCGCCCTTGGATTTGCGCTTGTCGACCAGTTGCTTCACGCCCAACGAAATAACAAGGACCTGTCGGAGTCCGTCAGCAGGACTCTTGAGCCAATCGCGACGTTGGATGACACAGCCAAAGTCGTACTGGCTGCCTTGACGGCAATTACCATGAACGAGAGTTGGTTCAAGCAAGAGATACATAAAGCACTCATCGACGGCTTTGTCTTCCTTCAAAACCCTAATCCAGATCACTATCCGGCATTCGTCCGTTTGGCGAAAGAACGGGTCACAGAGTTCTTGAACGCCGCCGAAACATTGACCTTGCAGGAAACTCCCTATCCCAATTCTGACTGGATTAAGAGCACGCTTTTCTACTTGCGCGATGACAAGGAGTCTTGGCCTCTGGTCGAATCTACGGTTACCCAATGGCTGTCTTACTACACCCTAGACCCGGAACAACAAATATTACCAAACGATCATTTGTCGGTAGACGAGAGACAAGAAACGATTAAAAAGAAACGTTCGGAAATCAAGACCAGGCTCAATTCTCTATCTGAGGCGGAAAGGCAGATTCTGGGAGAGATGCGTGAAATTCCCAAAGACCCGACCCGCTTGACGGATCTCGCAATCCCGCTTCTTGCTGGCCTGAAGTTAGCTCCTTTCGCACGGGCGCTCGTGCGGGCTTCGCTTTCCAAAGCGTTGAATGGTGGCATTTATTGGCCTTATGAGCAGTTCCGTCACCTACTGAGTTTCAACTCCCATGATTGGGTGAAAGCGCGGAAGGCTCTCTTGAACGAAAGTAGCGTTTTTCGTGCTGAGAATTCGTCTTCCACTGGGAAGTGGGCGCTTGTGACTATTCTTGGTAGCACAGGGGACGATGATGATGAGCGAGAGGCGAGCACGCTTGCCGAGACTTTGCGCGAGCCAAGGCCGTGGCCGCAAAGCTGGAGACATATTGAAGGATATTGTTCAGTGGACCCCTGTGATCCAGAGTCGAAAAAACCGGACAACGTCGTCAACACTGCAACCAAATATCAGCAAATCGATGTGACCCAACTTCATCTGAACCTATGGTGTACGGGTGAAGGCGACTTCCTCGAAGATGCCCTTCCTGCTATCGCACGATTCTACCCCGAAATCGCGGCCGAAAAGCATGTGCAGCTTATTGGTCAGCTACCTGTTAGAAGTGGCCTACCACTACGTCAAGTGGCTGTGCAGGATAGCCAGCACAGGCCGTTGATTGACAGGGATACCGCCCTGAGACTTGTTGACATTCTGCGTAATCCTTCGGCATTAGCGGACCTTTCCAAAAAAGAGAGACGGATTGTTTCTTCACTCTTATCGCTGTTTGCCTTTCCACTGCTGACTGGCCCGGAGCAGTTGGAAGCGATGCGGCTGATACCAAATCCTGAAAACTATTTCCTTAGTCTTTGTCCCTCCATGAAATCCTTCAATGAGGCTCTATTCGAGTGCAAGTTGCAGACCGCGGTTGCGCAGGACAATAGGACACTAATTTCGATCCTGCTAGCATTTGCAAAGCATTCGGAGACCCCGCTGACTTCCGAGGTTTGCCGTATTATAGGCAGCCTCGTCCGGCACGAAATCGAAAGCATTCGTGCCGACGCGTTTGGGACGATCTATCGGCGTGAGCTGTCAGATCTGCTGCCTGCGGTGCTCGAAAGCGGGTATTGCTACACCGCTATCAAGGACAAGGACTCTAGGGAGGCACGATGCGGATCGCTCGTACTGATTTATGCTGCAAAGCAGGGTATTGCAGATCTGATCACCGTTCTGGACCGCATCATGCCTGGATCGTTCGGCGTGGCAGCGCGGGAACTCGGACCAGAGGCGACGAAGGAAATTGCCCATCGTCTTCTTGTTCGAGAAAATCGTAACTTTCGCCTGCTTGAGAAGTTTTCTCTGGAAGCTTTTACCGCGTTCTATAAGGCAGTCCCGGAAGCGTTGATCGATTTAGCAGATTCATTCCTTAGCTATGATAGTGAGGAATTGTCCTACATCCACAACGTGCCTTTGCTAACCGCGTATGCCATCTCCAAGGACGAGCCGGAGAAAGCAAAGTTCTTATTCAAAAAAGTAGAGGATTCCAACCCTTCCCTCAGAGTCACTGTATGGAAATCGGCCGCTAATCCGCTTATTGATGAACTCCGTTGTTCTCGACTAGACCGCGCAGTAACAGACCATGAGCTTGCTACGGAAGTTCTCGCCGCTGAGCAAGCCGGCCGACACGATGTTTTGGATGCATATATCGAGGCCAAATGTAGCAGTGACACGCCTGCTATAGTCGCTCGCGGCTTGATGGTTGCCGGTTTCTGTGATGATCGCCAAGAGCCAGGTCGTGTCCTAGCTGACCATGCTGGCCGGGTAGGACTCATCGGTACGGCCCATAGTGCTGCTGAATATGCCTTTGAGAGAAACCGATGGGCTCGGCACTGGTACCAGAAAATGTCGGAAACTGAGAACCCAGTGCAGTACTGGATAAACAAGTGTCTGTTTGCCAAGGTAGTGGATGGACGATTCTATCTTTGGAAGAGGCAGACAAGCGACCGCTCATCACCGCTTTTCGTTTACCACGAAATCACCGAGAAAGCAGTGAAAGACAGGTGTGAAAAATGGAAGAGGAAACGGGAAAAGAACCTTTTTGGCCAAGATGCGCCAGAGCCGTTATTTATCCAATCATGAAGACCAAAGGAGCTACATGAATCCTCCCCCACCGGCATCGACCGCAATCTAACCCACTACGCCGACCCAAGTTTTAGCCGCTACCTACGCCGCGTTTTTCTCGCTTCGGCTGGCTACGACGAGGCGGATTTAGGGTTGTAGCAGGATGCAACGGAATACAATTAGGACGCACTCGCATACGGCGTCGAGGAGCGGTACTAGGTGTTCGAGGGGGTGAATCCGTACGACTACCTGATGGAGCAGCATCCGGCTAACGCCGTGAGGATGTCCGCGCTCCTCATCGGTCTGCGAGAGATCAACTATGACAAACGTCGGGACTTGGGATTTGCCTTTACTATGGGAATTATACACGTTACCAAGTCCATACTTTTCAACTATATAGGAGCCTTTAAGGGCGGCAGTTGACTATGGCTCAAATAGATTACGACGATCCAAGACATCAAGCCGCAGCAGCGGCGATATTGCAACGGCACGACAATAATGAACCCGAGGCTAATATCACTAGTGCGGTGCGGGACTTTTTGCTCTGCACGGGATTGGTTGATGCAAATGAAGTCGCCGAGGAAGTGTCGCCATCGGGCCGCTCGATGCGCGCTGTGGATTTGAAGGCGTCAAACACGTTTATCGAGATCAAGAAGCGCATCAGCACGACCGTGATTCGCCGCGAATTGCGCGGGTGGCTCGCCCAATCGGACGAAGGCAAGCAGGTAGAGACGTTGGTAAAACGACTATTGGCGTAATCCGATTATATTTTTATTTACTAACTGACGTTACGCATTTTTGGTCCTCAGCTACCCATCCCTGTACCCTTTCCCACACACTCCAGCACCGCCGATTCCGCCTCTGCTCTGAGCCGCTGCCGTGGCACAGTTTTTGCAAATTGCTCGTCATGGCCGAATTCGACACCATCGCCAAACGGCTCATCCAAACCCACCCAACCGACTTCGCCCGCTTCGCCCTCCAGCGAAACGACATCCAACGCGTCGAAGTGCTCGACACCGAGCAACCCACCATCCGCCACACCGACAGCCTCCTCCGCATCCAAGTAGGCGGACAGAAGGTGCTGCTACTGCACGAGTTTCAAACCACCGACGACCCAGCCATGCCTCGCCGCATGGCCAGCTACATCGGTCGCTGTATCGAACAATATGGCCTACCAGTGTACGCTCACATCTTCTACTTGCGTCCCCACGCCGGACGACGCGATCCGGGCTATTACCGGCAGGAGCATCTCGACTATCCGGTCGCCATCCGCTACAAGGTCATCCGCCTGAGCGAGTTGGGCGGTCAGGCCGTGCTCGACGGCGGGTTGGTGGGCTTGCTGCCGTTTACGCCGCTGATGCAGCCGCCGGCTGGTCAGGCCGAAGCCGCGTGGTTGGAGCAGTGCGTCGTCCGGGTGGCGGCGCTGCCGCTGGCACCGCCCGACAGGGCCGATTGTCTGGCGGGACTGGCGACGTTGAGCGGGTTGGCGTATAATCCACAGACGATCACGGCCCTTCTTGCCAAGGAGCAGCTCATGGATATCATCCGCGAATCCTCGTTTGCCCAGTATCTGACCGCCAGTGCCCGTGAGGAGGCCCTCAAGCAAGGCATCGAACAGGGCATTGAGCAAGGCATTGAGCAAGGCATCCGCGAAAGCATCCAAGAAGTGTTGGCACTGCGCTTTCAGCCGGAGGCCGTACGCGGTTTGGCCGACCGCCTTGGTGCCATCGACGATGGGCTGCGTCTCAAGCAGTTGCATCGTGCGGCCATCCAAGTGTCCAGCCTACAAGCCTTTAGCAACCTGTTAGACGACGAGTAGAGTCGCCGCGTAACATCAGTTACTAATGTTACGCAGCCTTATGCACCTCTGCTACGGCCGCTTCGACAAGCTCAGTGGCCATGTCCGGGCACTGAGCCTGTCGAAGTGCCGCGTAACGTCACACAACAAGGCTTGTGAATGCCGATACCATTCGAGCTGATTTTGGAACAGGCTCCGGTGTATTCCCAAACCCGCCCAGAATCAGGGGATCGCATTTTGATAAGCAATGCAACCAATGCTGAATACCTTCTTGCTCTTAAAACAGCACAGGAATATCGGAGCAAGGGCTACGATGTTTCGACAGAGGTGCTTCTCGACTTCTTTCCCAACTTCCAAGCTGACTTGGTTGTACGAAAGGGCGACGAGTCGAAAGTTTTAGTCACGATGATCTGGGCATCGAGATGGTTTTGGAATTGATCGAGACTGCTCGTAGATTGACGAACGAGCAGAGCACAGAGGAATATGCCCAAACTTGAATTCCCCCACCGGCATCGACCGCAACCTAACTCACTACGCCGACCCCGGCTTCAGCCACTACATACGCCGCGCTTTCCTCGCTTCGGCTGGCTACGACGAGACAGATTTAGAGCGCCCCGTCGTCGGCATTGCCGATACCTCGTCCGACTACACCACCTGCCATCGCGCCATGCCTCAGCTCGTAGAAGCCGTCAAACGCGGCGTGCTCGAAGCAGGCGGCCTGCCCCTCGTCTTTCCAACCCTTTCCCTCGGCGAAATCCTCCTCTCCCCCACCGCCATGCTCTACCGCAACCTCATGGCCATGGCGACCGAGGAAATGATCGCCGCCCAGCCCATGGACGCAGTCGTGCTGCTCGGCGGCTGCGACAAAACCCTGCCAGCCCAACTCATGGCCTCGGCTTCCGCATCCGTGCCCGCCATCCACCTCGTCGCCGGGCCAATGCTGGCCGGAGACTGGCGCGGCGAGCGATTGGGCGCATGCACGGATTGCCGCCGCTACTGGGCACAGCACCGAGCCGGTGCGCTCGACGCCGAAGAAATCGCCGCTGTCGAGCAGAGCCTGTGCCCAACTGCCGGAACCTGCATGGTCATGGGCACGGCCTCAACCATGGCCTGCGTGACCGAAGCCCTCGGGCTAATGCTGCCGGGCGCGGCTACTCCACCCGCAGTCTCAGGCCAGCGCTTGCGGCTCGGAGTCGCCACAGGCCGCCGGGCCGTAGCCTTAGCCACCGAGGGACACTCGGCGCGAGCCATACTAACGCCAGCGGCCTTTGCCAACGCACTCAAGGTGCTGGCCGCGCTGAGCGGCTCGACGAATGCGGTCGTGCATCTGCTCGCCATTGCGCGCCGGGCTGGCGTGGACCTGTCGCTAGATGACTTCCACACCGCTGCCCAACAAGTACCGCTGCTAGTCGATTGCAAGCCAGCAGGCACTGGGTACATGGAGGATTTCGACAAAGCCGGCGGCGTGCCCGTCCTGCTCAAAGCACTGGAGCCGATGCTCGATCTCGATGCAATAGGCGTCAGCGGCCAAACCCTCGGTGCACTTTTGCAAAACGTGGCCGCACCCGGCGCGTGGCAAACCACGATCCGCACCTTGGACGCGCCGCTAGGGCCAGCGTCATCCCTCGTAGTGCTAAAAGGCTCACTCGCGCCAGACGGAGCCGTCCTGAAAAAAGCCACCTCATCCCCGCACTTGCACAAGCATCGAGGGCCAGCCATCGTATTCGAGGGGCCGGACGACGCCGAGCGCGTTGACGACCCCGCCTTGGGCATCACGCCAGAACACGTGCTAGTGCTGCGCGGAGCCGGGCCAGTGGCGCTTGGAATGCCCGAAGCCGGGTCCATGCCCTTGCCCAAGCACCTCGCCGCCCAGGGAGTCGAAGACATGGTACGCGTCTCCGATGGGCGGATGAGCGGCACGGCGTATGGAACGGTCGCTTTGCACGTAGCGCCGGAAGCAGCCGTCGGCGGGCCGCTGGCACTCGTCCGCGACGGCGACCTGATCGAATTGGACGTAGAAGCCGGGCGCTTAGATTTGTTAGTCCCCGAAGAAACCCTCGCCCGTCGGCGGGCCGAATGGAGCGCGCCAGACGCGCCCACACGTGGATGGCGGCATTTATACGCCGAGCGCGTATTGCAGGCGAACTTGGGCGCGGATTTAGATTTTTGCTAAGTACACGACAGCAGAGTGGTCTGAGATGCTTCGCTTCGCTCAGCATGACATCATGGAGCGTCAACACTTGTCATGCTGAGCGGAGCGAAGCGGAGTCGAAGCATCTTATACTTATTTTGCTAAACAACACGAGGAGGAATACATGCTCAGTGCATTGCTCGCCGAGCGCGAGCGGCAAGGTAAACCCATCCGCGTCGGCATCATCGGCGCGGGAAAATTCGGCGGCGGATTGGTCGCGCAGATCGCCCAGATGCAGGGCATGGTCGTCTCGGCCATCGCCGACATCGATCTAGCGCGCGCCCGCTACGCATACACAGCGGGATACGGAGACGTTGCCGTAGAAACGGCGGATAGCCCGCAGGCATTGGCAGAGGCCATGCACGCGGGGAAATTCACCGCCGTTGAAGACGGGCTGTTGGTCGCGCAGGCCGAAAATCTGGACGTAGTAGTGGAAGCAACCGGCTCAACTTCAGTCGGAGCCAGCATGGCCAGCGCCGCAATCGCCAGCGGCAACCACCTCGTGATGGTCAACGTCGAAACGGACGTAACTATCGGCTCTCTACTCAAGCGCAAGGCCGACAGCGCGGGCGTGGTGTACTCCCTCGTCGATGGCGATCAGCCTGGAGTGACCATGAACATAATCGAATGGGCGTGGTCCCTCGGCTTAGAAGTAGTAGCCGCAGGCCGAGGCACCATCCTCTTTGCCGACGATCCCCAAGGCACACCCGACAACACCGCGGCGCGCTTCGGCTTTGACGAGGAGACCTTGCAGCGGCGCAACATCAGCTTGAAGATGTACAACTCCTTCCGCGACGGCACCAAGGCCCAAGTTGAGTCCACGGCCATCGCCAACATGGCCGGGCTAGTCCCCGACATAAGAGGCATGCACGAGCCGTCGTGCAATTTGGCGGACATCCCGCAAAAGTTCAGTTTGACCGAAGAAGGCGGGCTGCTGGGCCAGCGCGGAGTCATCGAGCTAGCCAACAGCGTCGCCAAAGACGGCAAGACCCGGCTCGCCAACCCGCTAGGCATGGGCGTCTTCGTCGTCGCCCGCAGCGAGCATCCCTTTACCGTCGAAGACCTCGCCACCTACGACCTGCATCCAGGCGGCGACGGCAAAAACTTCCTCCTCTACCGCCCCTATCACTTGGTGGCGGTTGAAGCCCCCATCACCATCGCCAAAGTCGCACTCTACGGCCTGCCAACCGGCGCTCCGCGCTCCGTGCCCACCGCCGATGTAATCGCCGTAGCCAAGCGAGATCTCAAGGCCGGTGAGACCCTCGACGGCGGCGGCGGCTACACCGTATTGGGACAGAGCGAAAAGGCAACCGTGGCGCGCCAAGAGGAACTGTTGCCGTTAGGACTGTCGGGCGGAGCCGTGCTCAAACAAGACGTGCGGCAAGGCGACGCCATTGGCTACGCCATGGTCGATTTGCCGGATTCGCTCGCGTTGCAACTGCGGCGCGAACAAGACGCCTTGTGCTAATTTTACCGTAAAGACACAGGACTTCAGGTTGTTCAGGCCGGGGCCGATCCATCGCCGCCGGACTTCTTGAGACTGTCATCGCAAAGATATATGATTATGAATACATTTTTGGAAAATTGACATATCCAACCTCCGTCAGTATCGCCCCAGCAAGGAGAGATAGCCATGCTCCAGATTAAAATTTACGCACCTGACCTTGAAAAAGAGATAAACGCCTTGATTGATGTGGGGCTTTATGCCGACTCGCAGGCGTTGCTGACCGATGCTCTTGAAAAATTGGTCACTACCAAGAAGGAATCTCGCCTTGATGCCGCAATTTTACTCTATCAACACGATGAGGTAACGCTCTCTAGAGCGGCGGAATTGGCTGGAATCCACCGTTTTGAATTTGAAGCGGGGTTGGAAGCGAAAGGCATCTCGAAAACAGTCGAAGTCGAAGAAGCCTTGCAAACGGGCGTTTCGCGCATCAAACGCCAGCAGCAATCAAATGACAACACCAACATCACTGCCGGGAAAACGGGGTAGATTGCGTCAACCTAGCCGAAATTTTGCGTGCGCTATGGGAACTTGGGATTTTGCTGCAAGCCGACGTGAGGAACATCATCACTGAGATCCGCACAAAAGACAACCTCAAATTTCGAACAACGGACTCGATTTTCAAATGAAACATGCGAACAAACTTGAAGCAAAGATTGGGAAATGTCTGAATATCAAGACGCTAAGAGAGTAATCGTCTCTATCTTGGAGCTTTCAAAGGACTCAATCCACATGCACGTAGGATTGATCGTGTTTTTCTTGGCCGTAGTCCTTTGGAAGAAAGGTTCAATTGAAGCGCGATGCTTGATCCCCGTCGCAATTGTAGCATCCTTGATGGAGATTCTCGATCTAAGATACGATTATGTCTCTCTCGGTTACTTCCGCCTGAAAGCAATAACTGCCAGCATACACGATTTAATCAATACTACGTTTTGGCCGGTGGTCATCGTAGTACTTGCTTGGATGGGCAAATTGAAGAATGCGCGGAAGGCATAATTGTCTAAGCTCTCTATAGGTACAAAAAAAGGGGAAAGGCGCGAGGCCCTTCCCCTTTTGCGCGTCTAGGTCAGGCTAGCCGGCCTTAACTTCGACCTGGCGGACGACCTTTTTCGCCTCCTCCTTCTTCGGCAGGTGGAGAGTGAGGACACCGTTTTTGAACTGGGCTTCGATGGCGTCGTCCTGCACGCCATCGGGCAGGTGGAACGCGCGCTCGAAGCGTCCGTAGATCCGCTCCTGGCGGAAGTACTTGCCTTCCTTTTCCTCCTTAGCGTCGCTCTTTTCGCCCCGCAGCACGAGCGTTCCGTCATCGACGGTGATCTCGATGTCCTTCTCCTCCAACCCCGGCAGTTCGGCCGAGATTTCGAAGGAAGCGTCGTCTTCCTTGACATCGATGCGCGGGCTGAAAGCCGCGTTGCCAGTCAAAACGGGCAAGCGCGAGTCCTCGCCAAAGAAGGCATCCACGAGGTTGTCGAACGGGCTGCGCCACGGGCGATTGCTGACGCGAACGCTGGGTAGTAAAGTCTTGATGGCCATGATCTTTCTCCTTGTTAAGTGGTGGTTGGTTTGTATGGCCTTTGCCCGTTGTATTGCAAATACCGTGCCAATATTTTCAATTTTTCATATCTCGTTGTTATATATAGAGTTGAGAATTTTTTCTTCCAAAAGAGGCATTGTCCGTATTGTCAGCACGGCCGGGAAAAATTGGCAGGCGTCATGCGAAATTGGCTGAAGTTCGTGCCGTTATTGCACTATATTGTAAGATAGGTCCTGTACCTGTCCTTATAATGTGGAAGAGGAGTTAAGCACATGGGAACCTTTCAGGTCGAACTGGAAATAGGTGATCCGCAAGGGCAGCACTTTGAGACTGTTGATGCGCTAGTAGATTCCGGCGCGACATACACCACGCTGCCGGAATCGCTTCTGCGAAGATTGGGAGTGGTCCCTCTCAGCAGAGCCAATTTTATACTTGCCGACGGCAGCAGAATGGAGCGCGGAATCGGTCAAACTTGGATGCGGCTAAGAGGCGAAGAGTTCATAGTACCCGTCGTCTTTGGCACGGAAGCCACTCAACCCCTGTTGGGAGCAGTAGCTTTAGAGATTTTCAGGCTGGGGATAGATCCCGTAAGGCAACGGCTGATTCCCGTTGAAGGGCTGCTGTTGGGTAACAAGGAACCATCGTGATCGACTGGGAAGCTGTGCGCGCCGAAGTAACCGGGTATTTGCAGGCCCTCATCCGCATCGACACCACCAATCCCCCGGGCAACGAAAGCAAAGCCGCGCGTTATCTAGAAGGAATACTGCGGCAGGAGGGCTTTGATCCCCTCTTCGTCGAGTCCGCGCCCGAACGAGGCAACGTCCTCGCGCGGCTGTCCGGCGGAGACGAGCCACCGCTCATGCTCTTGGGACATACCGACGTGGTGGCCGCCGAGCCGGAACACTGGACCCACCCGCCCTTTTCCGGCGCACTAGCCGACGGCTGCGTGTGGGGACGGGGCGCGTTGGACATGAAGAACATGGTCGCGGTGAATCTGATGGTGTTGCTCCTGTTGCAACGGGAAGGCGTCCAACTCAACCGCGACATTGTCTTCGCCGCTACTGCCGACGAGGAGGCTGGCAAGGGCAATCACGGGCCGGGGTGGATCATCGACAACCAACCAGAGCTGTGGGACGCGCCCTTGATCATCACCGAGGGCGGCGGCAGCGACTTCGCGGTCGGCGAGCAGCGATTTTACACCTGCCAGACCGGGCAAAAGGGACTGTGCCGGCTGCGCCTGATCGCCCGCGGCACGCCCGGACACGGCTCCATGCCGCACGGCGACAGCGCAATCGTCAAGCTGTCCAGAGCACTAGCCGGCTTGGAAGGAGCCGTATTCCCCGCGCACGTATCCGCGAGCGTGCGCCGCTTCGTCGAGGGCATTGCCAGCCGCCGTCCAGCCCCCGAAGCCACCCTGTGGCAGCAAGTCCTCGCCCCAGCGACCGCAGACGCCGCACTGCGCGACCTGCCCATCGGCAACACCTTGCGCCGCGAGTTGGGCGCAGTGCTGCACAACACGGCCTCGGCGACCATGTTGCAAGCCGGTTCCAAGATCAACGTAATTCCGGGAGAGGCGACCGCTTGGATCGATGGGCGCTTAGTGCCCGGACAGACAGCCGAGAGTTTCGCGGCCGAGTTGCGCGCATTTGTCGGCGAAGAGGTCGCCATCGAGATCGATCAGTACACGCCGCCGTTGGAGGCATCGTCCGACACCTCGCTTTTTCAGATGATCGTCGAGGTGATGCAAGAGCACGAGCCAAACGCGCCAGTACTCCCCTATCTGATGCCAGCCGGCACCGACGCCAAGCACATTGTGCCACGCCGTCCCGAAACCCAGATCTACGGCTTTATGCCCTATCGCCAGCAGCCGGGCGAGGAGGAAATGTCCCTAATCCACGGCCACGACGAGCGCATCTCCGTGGCAGAACTGCTCTTTGCAACGCAGGTGCTCTACGAAATCGTCTGCCGCTTCGGAGGAGTAGAGAACCGCTAGCTCGAATCGACGACAGCGACGCCATCGTCGATTTCGAGGACCAAAACCTTATCGCCAGGGTTGAGCGGGCCTTGGGCGTCGGCCCGGCGCGCCAACAGTTCGATGGTGCGGCCTTGGACGGTAGCGGAAATTTTGCCAGTGCTGCCACTGGCGATGGGGACGGTGACTTCGGCCTCAAGGCCGATTAAGTCGTCGCCCGCCAGCGAACTATCGGCGCTTGATCCGCTCAGCCGACTCAGCATCCAGTCGCCCACAAAGGCGCAGACCACACCGCTACCCAGCGCCGTAAACAACGCAGCACTTGGGTCCATCAGCAGGCTGCCGAGCATCCCGGCCAAACCAAAGAAGAAGGCAAAAAAGAAGAACAGCCGCAGCCGCAAAACAGCCAGCGTCCGCAGGCCGTCGCCCACACCATCGCCGTCCCCGCCAAACAGCGAGGCACCAACGGCGATCCCCCCAACAAGCAGCCCGCTCAAGTACAGATAGAAGAGATCCACGCTACCCTTCCTGCGGCGGAACCTGCCCGTCGGTCTTGTCAGCGATGACCGAAGCCAAATCGACGCCGGTGGTAGCCTTGATGCTTTCGAAGAGCGCAGGAGCCAGCGTCCCGATCTGATTGACGACCGCCGGCAGACCGCTCTGACCGCCGTTGCCAGAATCGACGACGGCGAGGTGGTCAATTTTGATGTCCTTGGCCATGGCCGTGATTTGCTCGACTAAGCTCGGCAGCATCTGGATCAATAACAGCTCCTTGCCATTGGAACCAGCGAGAGTCCAGACCTCGTTTTTCTGTTTGAGCACCTCGATCTCGGCGAGGCCGTTTTCGAGGATGTTGGCCGCCTCGCCCTTGGCGCGCAGCTCGGCCGCGTCGCGGTCGGCGCGGGCCGGCTCAATGACCTCGATCTCCAACTGGCGTCTCTGCAGCGCCAAGCGCTCCTGCTCGACCTCCTGCTCGGCCTGAACTTCGGCTTTGCGGGCAACTTGCGCGGCGCGCTTCTCCGCGGCCAAGCCCTCGCCTTCCAAATCGGCCTTGCGAACGCGGAGCGTGTTTTGCGCATCGACGATCTCCACCTGCGCCTCGGCGTCGGCGACTTCACCGCGACGGCGTGCCTCGGCGGATTTCTCCTGTGATTCAGCGCGGTTTTCCGCCTCGGCGATTTCGGCTTCCTTGAGGACTGCAGCCGTGCTCTTGCGGCCGATAGCGTCGAGATAGCCAACATCGTCGGCGACGTTCTGGATTTTGAGCGTGTCGAGCACGAGGCCCAGCTTCTGCAAATCGACGTCCGCCTCGCCGATGAGCGATTGGGCAAATTTGAGGCGGTCCTCGTTGACCTCTTCGGGGGTCAGCGTGGCGAGGACGCCTCGCAGGTTGCCTTCGAGCGTATCCTTGGCAATGTCTTGAACTTCGGCAAGCGCGATGCCCAAGAAGCGCTCCAGCGCGTTGCCGAGCAGCGGCTCGTCGCCGGCGATCTTGATATTGGCGATGCCTTGCACCGACAGCGGGATGCCGCCTTTGGAGTACGCATTGGTGATCGATACTTCGAGGGGTATCGTGCGCAAGTCGAGGCGATCAACCTTTTCGAGGAGCGGGATGCGGAAGGCGCGGCCCCCCTTAATCACGCGGTAGCCCACCGCGCGACCATCGGAGGTCTGGCGTTTGCGGCCCGAGAAGATGATGACCTCGTTGGGCTGGCAGATAAAGAGGTTCAGCCGGACGACGGAGATCACCACGATCAGCAACACCGCGAAAACTAGGGCGAAGGTAAAGAACATTTCCATATAGCACCTCCTGAGGCGTTTGCGGCGTAATATACGGAAAGAAATCGCTAAACCCTACGAAGGTTTTCTCGACAATTCAATACGCCCCCTTAATCCGCCCAAACCACCCGCGCAACGGATCGCCCAATTCCTCCATATAGCGGCCCATCCGCCCCATCAAATCTTGGCGCACGGCCTCGTACGCCGGGTCGCCATACACATTGTCGAGTTGGTAGGGGTCGCGTTGCAAGTCGTACAGCTCGCCCGGGTCTCCCGAATTAAAGGTGAATTGATGGGTGCGGGTGCGGACCATGCGCTGATTGGCGACCGTAAAATGGCGGTCGAACACGCAGTACACTTCCTCGCGGCCGTTCGCAAACGGGCGTCCCTCAATCGCCGGCAGAAAGGACTGTCCGTCGAGGTCGGCGGGAACGTCCAGACCAGCGGCGTCTAGCGACGAGAGCATGATTTCGTGCAAATAGACGAACTCGTCGCAGGCCGTGCCGGGAGTCTGGCAGTCGGGATGGGCGATGACGAGCGGAATGCGGTAGATCTCGTCGTACATGAACTCGCCCTTCTCGATCAGCTTATGCGCGCCGAGGCAGTCGCCATGATCGGCAGTATAGACGATGATGGTGTTGTCGAGGACGCCCAGTCGTTCCAAGTGAGCCACCACCCGACCCACCATGTCGTCAATCAGCGTGCAATGCCCAAAGTAGCGCGCGGCGATCTCCTGAAACCCCTCCCAACCGTAGTCGCCCAACCCCCACAGCTTTTCGATTAACTGCTGGCGATAGGGCTTTTTCTCAAAAGTCTCAGCGTACCCGGGATGTTCGGGAACGACCTTTGGATCGTACATAGAAAAGTACGGCTCCGGCACCAGCGAGGGACTGTGCGGCCCCCAAAAGTTGGCCCAGAGGAAGAAGGGCTCCTCACCGGTAGCTACTTCGTCGAGCACGCGAATGGCTTCCTCGGCGACGAAATACTCAATGCACGACTCGACCGGCCCCTCGTGCAGTGCGAACATCTCCTGCGCCTGATTCGAGGGATTGGTGCCGACAAAGCGGCGCGAGACCGTCGGCGGTGGGTCGAAGCCGCGTTCTTTGAGATAGTCGGCGTAATGATTGTGGCTGCGAAGTTTGCCGCCGAACTGCAGACCGGGCAGCAGGTCGCCCCCCGGGAATGAATAGCCTAGGAAATCCTTACCGTAGAACCCGTAGCCCGTCGGGCCGGTCTGCTCATCCACGTGCCACTTGCCAGCGTATCCGCAGCGATAGCCAACCTCGTCCAGATAGTGATTTAACCCGCGCACGCCCTCGCGCAAACACAAACCATTAGCAGTAACCCCGTGCTTGTGCGGATAGAGGCCCGTGTAAAAGGACGCGCGGGCTGGCGAGCAGATCGCAGTCGGTGTAAACGCCGAGTCAAAGCGAACGCCACGCGCAGCCAAAGCGTCGATGTGTGGCGTCCGGCACACCTCGTTCAGTCCGTAGCAGCTCACCGTGTCGAGCCGCTGCTGATCGGACATCAAGACGACGACATTAGGTTGCTTAGCCATGTTAGCGCTCCTCGCTCCGCAAATCCAGCCATGCCATCTCCGCCTCAGTGAGCGGGTTATCGAGAGCCTGCTCATTGGCCGCAATCTCATCGCCGCTCATGCTGCCGACCAAAGCGTAGATGTCGAGCGGATAGCTGAGTACGTACGACAAGGCGATCTGCGGCACCGACAGCCCCTTTTCTTCAGCCAGTGCCCACGCGCGGTCGAGCCGCTTGAAGTTGTCTTCGCAGTAGTACGATTTGGGCATGGTGCCGTCGAACTGGTCGCGCACTTGTTCGGCGTTGGCGCGGGTGACTTTGCCCGAGAAGAAGCCTCGGGCCACGCTCGACCAAGTAAAGAGCGGCATATCGTTTTCGGCGTACCACGCGCGGGCAGCAGCTTGGCCCGGCCCGGCAATCGACAGGCAATCCTTCCACGGCTCGGCGATCTGATCCGCCAAGCTGAAATTCGGGCTGGAGGCCGCAAAAGGCACGAGCCCGCGTTTGTCCGCGTATTCATTGGCCTCGGCCAAGCGCTCCGGCGTCCAATTCGAGCCGCCAAAGGCGTGGATGCGACCAGCCGCGTGGTGCTCGTTGAGCGCCTCGACGATAGGCCCGACCGGGACCGCCGGATCGTCGCGGTGCAACAGATAGAGGTCGATGTAGTCGGAGCGCAGGCGCACTAGCGAGTCGGCCATGTCCGAGGCGATGTCGTACGGGGTGACGCGATTGCGGTCCTGATTGAGATGGGCGCCCTTGCCAATGATGACGATTTCATCGCGATTGCCCCTTTCCTCCATCCACAATCCGAGCATGCGATCCACTTCCCCACCGCCGTAGCCGTGGGCCGAATCGTAGGTCGTGATGCCTGCCTGCCAAGCGGCATCGAGCAGAGCAAAACCTTCCTCCTTATTGCTGCGATTGAGCATGATCGAGCCTTGAACTATGCGCGAGATTTTCTTTTTGATGCCTTGTACGTTGCCGTATTGCACGAGTGCTTTCCTTTCTATTCCATTGGGTATTTCAGGCCGATCTGGGCGCGGATTTCGTCGAGGATTCGCATCAGCGCCACGGTTTCGTCGAGCGACATGACCGCGCTCTCGGTCAGACCTTCGCCGAGACAGCGGGCGACTTCTTGCGCCTCGTAGTTGTAGCCATTACCCGCCAAGGGCAATTCGATGCGCTCTTCGCGCTCCCCGGCTTTGAGCGTCGCGCTTTCGCCTTTCCACCACGACGGATCAATGACAATCGTCCCCTCGCTGCCGACGATGCGAGCTTCGTGCGAAGTCGAAGCGCGGATGGCACAAGAGAGGTTGGCGATGGCACCGCTGCTATAGCGGAGCACGATGCCCGTCTGCTCGTCAACGCCAGTCTCGCCGAGGTGTGCGGCCGCGGCAATCTGCGCTGGTTGAGACCCGAGCACCATCGCCGCAAAGGAGACGACGTAAATGCCAATGTCGAGTAAGGCACCGCCGCCCAAAGCGAGGTTAAAAAGCCGACCATCGGGATTGACGCCCGCGCGAAAACCAAAGTCAGCGCTAACCATCAGCGGCTCGCCGATAGCACCAGCGTCGAGCCACTCGCGCACCTGCACCATAATGGGCAGGTAGCGGGACCACATGGCCTCCATCAAAAAAACGCCGTTGGCGCGGGCACAGGCGACGACAGCTTCGGCCTCGGCCGCGTTAATAGTAAAAGGCTTCTCGCAGAGCACGGCCTTGCCGGTTTCGAGACAGAGAATCGAATTGTCTTTGTGGAAAGGATGGGGCGTAGCCACGTACACAGCGTCGATGTCGGGATCGGCGCTGAGGGCCTCGTACGAGGCGTGGCGGTTGGGGGCACCGTACTGGTCGGCAAAAGCGTCGGCGCGCTGCTGATCGCGCGAGCCAACAGCGACCAACTCTCCTTCAGAAGTGGCTTGGAGACCGACGGCGAATTTGTGAGCAATGCTGCCCGGGCCGAGGATGCCCCAGCGAATGGGTGCGGTCATGGAGACTCCTAGCTTGGACTGATGTGAAAATAGTGGGGCTATAGTTTGGCCGTGCACAGAGAAGGCGTCAAGGATTGGCGGAATAGTATAGGGGAATTTCGCGGGTAGAAAAATTTTGCTTGATATGAAGGGGGTGTTGCCGCGAAGAAACAGCGTTGTTGGCGCAAGGTAACAGCACCGCGCCTATGGCACCTATCGCAGCCAGAAAGAACGGGCGGCTACCCGGCATGGTCCACCTTTTGCTTGGAGAGGGCGAATGCGTACCTTTACCCAAGGAGAAATTGCTCATGGCCGAACAGCCGTCCCCTCCAGTCCCGCCTGCGGAATCCACGCTCGCCCTCAGCTTCCTGCGCGAGGATATCCAAGATGTGCGCCACGACGTGCGTCAGACCAACGAGCGCATTGATGCCCTGCGCACCGAGCTGAGCGGGCGCATTGACGACCTACGCACTGAGACAAGCGGGCACATCGGTGCCCTACGCACCGAGATGAACGAGCGTTTCGATCAGATGAGCGGGCGCATCGACGCCCTGCACACCGAGACAAACGGGCGTTTCGATCAGATGAACCATCAGACGAACGAGCGTTTCGATCAGATGAACAGGCGTTTCGATCAGATGAACCATCAGACGAACGGGCGTTTCGATCAGACGAACAGGCGCATTGACGAGTTAGGCAAACAACTCGATTCGCGCCACGCGCGTATGATGACCATGCTCATCACCTGCACCGGCATCCTCGTCACCGCCCTAGGGGCGGCTGTGGCAGTGCTCAAGTAAGCCTCCGGTTCGCTCAAGCGCGTCTTCCGGGCAGGGCGGTGCCTCCTCAATGCTCGGTAGATTCGCCATTCAATAGTCAGCTCGCATCGGCAAAGTCGCGGGCATTCTGAAATAGCTTCAGCCACGGCCCTTCTTCGCCCTTCCACTTCGCCGGACGCCAAGATAACTGGACATTGCGAAAGACGCGCTCGGGGTGCGGCATCATAATGGTAGCGCGGCCATCAGCGCTAGTGAAAGCGGTCAGTCCTGCGGGCGAGCCGTTGGGATTGGACGGATAGCGCTCGGACGGATCGCCGTAGTTATCCACGTAGCGCAAGCAGAGCTGATTTTCTATTTGCGCTCGTCCCAGTGCCCGCTCATCGCCAAATTGGACGCGGCCCTCGCCGTGCGCCACCGCAATGGGCAAACGCGACCCCTCCATGCCGCGCAAGAGCACCGAGCAACTCTCCAGCACCTCCACAGTGGCGAACCGCGCCTCAAACTGCTCGGAGCGGTTGCGCACAAATTCCGGCCAGTTGGCCGTGCCCGGAATCAACTCCTTGAGATGCGACAGCATTTGGCAGCCATTGCACACCCCGAGGGAAAAGGTATCCGGTCGCTCGAAAAAGGCGGCGAATTGCTCGCGCAAGCGGTCGTGGAAAAGGATCGAACGCGCCCAACCAGCCCCGGCCCCGAGCACATCGCCGTAGCTGAAGCCGCCGCAGGCCGCCAGCCCGTGAAACGAATTCAACTCAACGCGGCCTTCCAACAGATCAGTCATAGTCACGTCAACCGCCTCACAGGCGGCAGCGTCAAAAGCCGCGGCCATTTCTACTTGGCCGTTGATGCCTTGCTCGCGCAGTATCGCCACGCGGGGACGCGCTTTCCCTTCTATGGTCGGAGCGGCTTCGTGCGCCAAGTGGAAGTTCAGGCCTGGGTCTTGGCCATCGGCAAGGGCTTCGTACTCCTCGCGAGCGCAGTCCGGGTCGTCGCGGTGGGCCTGCATCCGATACGTCAGCTCAGCCCACGCCGCGTGGAGATCGAGCAGTAGGGCTTCATAGACGAGATCGCCGTCGCGAAAAACGCGCAGTTGCAAATCGTCAACAGGCTGGCCCACGTCATGCACCAAGTCGGCGATGCCTTGGTCAGCAAAGACCTTGTACACGGCTTCCTCATCTTCGGCGCGGTATTGGATCACAACGCCCACTTCCTCGCAAAAGAGCGCGGCAAGCGGGTCGCGGCCCAACACGCCAATTTCCAACTCCACGCCGCAGCGACCAGCAAACGCCATTTCGGCCACCGCCGTGAAAAGGCCGCCGTCGGAACGATCGTGATACGCGAGTACGAGGTCTTGGTCGAGCAAGTTCTGCACGGCCTCGTACAAGCCGCGCACATCGCCGGCATCTACGTCTGGAGCCTCGCTGCCGATTTGGTTGTACACTTGGGCGAGACAAGAGCCGCCGAGGCGGTTTCGTCTGCGGCCCAAATCCACGAGCAACAGCCGGGTGT
>JAPPEF010000290.1 GCA_028875335.1 Gemmatimonadota bacterium | reverse complement strand
TTCATCGTCCCAAAGTAATACGGATAATTCAGGGGTATCTCAAGGTCTTTTTGGCGCTAGGCTAGCGCATTCATCCTGTGGAAGAGCCGGTTCCACTCCCGCGACGACGCAACCATTCTACTGTAAACAGAACCAAGACGGCAAACACAATGAGAAAGGTCGCCACCGCTAGGATGGTGGGGCTGATTTGCTCGCGGATGCCCGCCCACATCTGTCGCGGAATGGTCCGTTGCTCCAAGCCACCCATGAACAGCACCACCACTACCTCGTCGAAGGAAGCGGCAAAGGCGAACAACCCGCCAGATGCAACTCCAGGTGCGATGAGCGGCAACTGCACGCGCCAGAAGCTGCGCAGTGGTCCCGCGCCGAGGCTGGCGGCGGCCCGCATCAAGTTCTGGTCGAAGCCCGACAACGTGGCGGTTACGGTAATCACCACAAACGGCACCCCGAGCACAGCATGGGCGAGGATTATGCCGAGATGGGTCTGAGCCAAGCCGAGGCTAGAGTAAAAGAAGAACATCCCCACCGCGGCGATGATGACCGGCGTGATCATCGGCGAGATCAACAGCCCCATTACGGCCCTCCGAGCGGGCATGGCTGAATTCGCCAGCCCAAGAGCCGCTAGGGTGCCGAGCGAGGTCGCCAGCAGCGTCGCCGAGACGCCGATGACCAAGCTGTTGACCAAGGCGCGGGTCCATACACCATCTTCGAAGATGCTGCGGTACCAACGTAGCGAATACGCCTCCGGGTCGAAGCGCAGCATACCCTCGGTAAACGTGAAGTACGGCTCCGCATTGAAACTGAGCGGCACGATCACTAAGATCGGCGCGACCAAGAAGACAAATGCCGCCGTGCAGAACGCGAGATAAACCCACCGCGCCAACATCAGCCCAGCCTCATGCGGTCGATGCCCACCACGCGGTCGTAGATCACGTACAGCGCGATGATGCCCACCAGCAGGATGGCGGCGAGTGCGGCGGCGAGTCCCCAATTGAGCGAGGTCTGCATGTGATAGGCGATCATGTTGGAGATGAGCTGCCCCTTGCTCCCGCCGACCAGCGCCGGCGTGATGTAGTAGCCAATGGCGAGGATGAACACCATCAGCGATCCAGCGCCGACGCCGGGCAAGGTCTGCGGCCAATAGACGCGCCAGAACGCCTGAAAGGGCGTCGCGCCGAGGGAAGCCGCGGCCCGTACGTGTGACGGCGGAATCGAACGCATCACCGAGTACAACGGCAGCACCATAAAGGGCAGCAGCACGTGGGTCATCGCCACAAACGTGCCGGTCATGTTGTATATCATCGCGATGCGGCCGTCGTCCGCGACCAGTCCGATCGCCACCAACAAGCTGTTGATTACGCCTTGGGTCTGGAGCAGCACGATCCAAGCCGTCGTCCGCACCAGCAGGGACGTCCAGAACGGCACCAACACCAGCAACAACAGCAGGTTGGCGCGGCGCGACGGCGCGTGGGCGATCAGGTGGGCAATCGGGTAGCCAATGACCAAGCACAGCGCGGCAATGCCAAAGCTAATCGCCAGCGTGCGCCACAAAAGCGGCAGATAGATGCGGCGTTCCTCTGGCTGCCGGGCGATGCTACCATCGGATTGGCGCATGAGATCAAGCGCATTGATATAGTGGCGGAACGTGAACCGCTCCCCAGCGCTGCGAATCGCCAACCACACATCCGGCTGACCCCAAGCGGCATTGATGCCGATCATAGTCTCGCGCCAAGAGTCTCCACTGGCGTTGCGCAGTTTGCGCGCACTGCGCGTGATGACGCTGCGCAGGCCGCTCTTGATGCGGTTGACGCGCGTGGCAATTTGGCCGAGGGTGCGCTCCTCACGCGCCTGCAGCAACTCGCGCGCGGCCGTTGCGTACACAGGCTCATCCAAAGCGCTCGTCCCATCCCATGTGCGCAATAGAACGAGCGTTTCCGGCAATGCATCCGCGACTAGGGGATCGTACGCACTGCGCACTAGCAACGCGCCGAGCGGCGCAACAAAAGTCACCAAGACAAAGGCGATCAACGGCAGGGCCAGCCCGGCCGCTCGTCGCCGCTGTCGCGCCTGCTGCTTGGACGCGTCTAAACCCGTCTCTGCTGTTACTTGGTCAACCACTTGCGGATGGGTCCTCCTCATCGTCCGCAGCATCGGGTTTCAGCGCGCGGCAGTCCAGCAAGGTCCAGCCAACGCGGATCCGATCTCCCTCCAACACACCCCCTTGGCCCACGATGTTGGGGATCTTGACGATGAAGCCCGAGTGCCCGCACAGCTTTAGGCGCAGGCGCATGTGATCGCCGAGAAATGCTATATCCTCGATATCGGCGTCAAACTCGTTGGAGTACGAGTGTTCACCCTCACTCGGCGAGAGCTTCACTCGCTCTGGGCGAACGACGACTGTCGCGGCAGCCCCCGGCGGACATTGCCCCAAACTCACGGCGTTGATGAGTGCATCGCCGACCTCCACTTCACACACGCCGTCGCCGACCGTGCGCACCACGCCGTTTAGGCGGTTGTTCTCGCCGATGAAATGGGCTACAAAAGCGCGCTCCGGCTCTTCGTACAGCACCTCTGGGGACGCGACCTGCTCAATCGCGCCATCGCGAAAGACGGCGACCCGATCCGACATGACCATGGCCTCCTGCTGATCGTGCGTAACATAGACGACCGTTATGCCCAAGGTGCGCTGAATGCGGCGGATTTCGTATTGCATCTCCTCGCGCAGACGTCGGTCGAGCGCGCCGAGTGGCTCATCCATCAACACCAGTTCCGGGTCGAATACCAAGGCGCGGGCAATGGCAACGCGCTGTTGCTGGCCACCGGATAGCTGCCCTGGGCGGCGATTCTCCAAGCCTTCGAGGCGCACGAGGCGCAGGGTGCGGACCACCCGCTCCTGCCGTTCGCTGGGGTCAATGCCGCGCACTTCGAGTGGAAACGCCAAGTTGCCGCCGACCGTCATGTGCGGAAAGAGCGCGTAATTTTGAAACACGACGCCGATGTCGCGCTTGTGGGGGGGCAAATCGCCGACCGGCACGCCATTGATGTGGATGGCACCAGAAGCTAGCGTCTCAAACCCAGCGAGCATCATCAAGCAGGTCGTTTTACCGGAACCAGACGGCCCGAGCATGGTGAGGAATTCGCCCTTGTGTACCTCGAGGTCGAGGTCCCGCACGACCCAGTTGCGACCGTCGTAGCTTTTGCTAACGCCGGTGAATTCGACGTGAGGGGTGCTGGTGCCGTTGTCGTCTGTGCTCACCACTTACCAACCGAGGGCATAGCCGTCGCGGCGCGGGTCGGCCCCGCCCATAAAGGAACCCGTGTCGGCATCGACCATGATGCCCTGGCCACCGCCGACCCCAGGCGACCAGTCGCCGAGAAAATTGAACTGGTGGCCGCGGCGCTCTAGTTCGGCGAAGACTTCGCGGTCAATGCGGTCTTCAGCATCGACGACAAAGCCTGGGCTTCCCGTCTTGACGCGGGGGGCTTCGATAGCGGCTTGGACGTGCATCTGGTGATCGAGGACGTTCATAATCATCTGTGGAGTAGTCTGGAGGATGCCATAGCTCCCTGGGGTCCCGATGAGCAGGCGCAGGCCATCGGCGTCCCAAATCTGGGCCGGCGACACGCAGATCTCGTTTTTCTTGGCCGGACCAATGACATTGGGGCTGGTCGGCTCGCGGTCGAACCAGCGCATGAAATTGTTGAGGGCGACGCCGGTCTCCGGCACCACCATGGCCGAACCAAAGGGGCCGCCCAAGCTCTGGGTGCAGG
>JAPPEF010000148.1 GCA_028875335.1 Gemmatimonadota bacterium | reverse complement strand
CAATCGACGTCCGGCCCCCTGTTAACGGGGCAAAATCAACCGGCCCGCTCGCCTCCTCAACGCCATTGACGAAGTTGGTTTCATCGCGCCCGTCGCAGGTCAGTGCTAAGTGGTACCACTCCCCCACGGGATGGAGGTGGCCTTCGTTTAACAAGGCCCGATCCGAGTCTCCCGAACTGATAAAGGTGTCGAGATACCAGTACCCAGCCCCGGTCAGACGAGTCTCAAAAAGCACGCGGTCCCCGTCGGCTTCCCCCAAATGCAAGAAGCGCTGCTCGGCCAACCCACCCTCATCGGGCCGGAAAGCAAGTTCAATGGTAAAAACCTCCAGCCCAGCAAGGGGATTGGTCCCGATAAACAACGCATCCCTCACTCCGTCGAACTCGATAGCCGGGCCATAGGGACCCGCAATTACGGCGGGTCGCCCATTCACGTCGAGTTTGTTGTCGCCCAACTGCTCTAAATTATCCAACTCCCATACAATCTCCATAATGCCTCCTATCTAGGCTTCTTCCCCACTTCTACCCCCTGCACCCCAAACACTTCTTCGAGAAAATTCTGCCCCATCAGCACGTAGCCGGTGGCGTCTGGATGAAGATTGTCCGGCAGATATTCGGCGAGGCTTTCGTCGAAGAGCTTGAGACCGTCTATGTAATAGATGTTGTCGTCGCCGCGCTTTTTGAACGACTCCACAGCTTCTGCAACCTCGACGCGCATCTGTTCTAACGTTAAACCAACCACATTGGGCGTGGTCTCGCGGTCGTGGCCCCAAATCGGCGAGCAGACTGCAAACGGGGTGTGGGGATGGCCGTCGCGGATGGTGGCAATGGTGCCGAGGACGGCAGGGCGGAAGGCGCGTGGGCCGAGGCTAGCGGCACCGCGGATGTTGATGCCGATCTTGACCGAGATAAAGTCCGCGGGCCGGTCGCGGATCAGCCGGGCGATGAACGGATCGGCGTGGCACTGGCCGCCGAAGCCCAGCGACGTCAGGTTGAAGTCCCGGGCGCGAGCTACCACCCCGGGCCAAGTGGTAGCGGGAGACCCGGCGGTGCGGCAGTGAGTGATGGAGCTGCCATACGTGACCCACTTCAGTCGAGTGTCCTCGCTTTTTTCGCAATGTGCTCCCTCGGGCAATGCAATGTGGCGCACGGCAACGGGCATGGCCGGCGACAGCCAAATCTCCACGGACTTCTCGCCCGCCGGCAAGTTCTCAAAGCGGACCTCGGTCGCACCAGCCACATACGAAGTGGTGGCCACAATCTGCCCACCGATACATAGGTCAAAGCGGCCGTCCTCAGCTAGCGGCTCGCAGCCAACGACCAATTCCTCGGCGTCCGTGGCCAAGCGCAAGCGCACGCCCGAAGGCATCTCAGCCCGCCCGGCGAGGCCGCTCTCCCCAGGCGAGTACAGGTCCAAATCCCCATGGGGAATGCGCCAAGGCTTGACCCAGCCCAGCCCCTCTTTGAGTGAGATCGCACCGCTCCATATCAGGCGGGGATCGTTGGCAGCAATAGTCGGCATAAGAGTCCTTTCTGAGTTAGGGCCACTGGTATAGCTTACAGGTAGCTTATCGGAAGTTCCTGTGGCACGGTGGCTGGAGCAATATAGCGGCATGGGCAAAGACGGGGCAACCGACCTGCTCGACGACAAACCGCACTTAGTGCGTTTCTAACAATCTATCCGAGAATATCCATGTTTAAATTCATCGCTTTTGCCGTCCTGCTAGCCGTCCATGCCACCCATGCACAGATCCCCGCTGGCGGCATTCCTTTGACCCGAGGCGACTTTCTCCACTCGGCCCGCGTACCCAGCGCAGCCAACCGTGCCCGCAGTCAGGTCGTAGAGGTCGAGCACGCATCATTTGACCAAGCCCTGCGCATCGAAGTGCTGCACGAGGCGGGCGATCCTTGGAGCGTCGAAATTGGCAACCCCACAGCCCTCGCGGTGCAAAAGGGCGATGTCGCCCTGATCCACTTTTGGGCGCGGGGAATCCAGTCGAGCGACGAAACCGGCGAAGTCTATGCCACCGTCTATGCCCAGAAGGCCGCGCCCGATTGGGACAAATCGCTCTACAAGGGGTTCAGTGTGGGGCTTGCTTGGCGCGAGTTCTTTTATCCGTTTGAATTTATCGACGAGTACGACGCCGGCGAGGCCGCGATCAACTTCGGCGTCGGTAGCCGTCGCCAGACCATTGAAATCGCCGGCTTTGAAGTCCTCCACTACGGCAGCAACCTATCCGTGGACGACCTGCCCCAGACCCGCTTGACCTACGCCGGCCGCGCCCCTGACGCCGCTTGGCGACGGAGTGCTGAGGAACGCATCAGGCAGCACCGCCAAGGTGATTTCACGCTGCAAATCATCGACTCGACTGGCCAGCCAGTGGCCGATGCCCCAGTCAAAGTCACCATGCAGCGCCACGCTTTCCTCTTTGGCTCGGCCCTGCAGATGTGGCGGCTGACCAGCGAGACGGCCGAAAATCAGACCTATCGCGCCAAGGTCCAAGAACTCTTCAACGCCGCCTCCAACGAAAACGCCCTCAAATGGCCGCCTTGGGATGGCGACTGGGGCCAGACCCGTTTCAGTCGCGCAAAGACGCTGGCCGGATTTGCCTGGCTCAAGGACCATGGTTTTCACCGGCGCGGCCACGTCTTGGTCTGGCCTGGCTGGCGCAATCTGCCCCAAAGCATCCGTGATATGGCCGACCAAGCCGACGCAGCCACGGCTATTCCCCCGCTCGTCATTGACCATATAGACGAAATCATCCAAGCCACCGAGGGGTTGGTCGAGGAGTGGGACGTCATCAACGAGCCGTACACCAACCACGACCTCATGGATCTCAGCGGCGACCACGTCATGGTCGAGTGGTTCCAAGCCGCCCGCCGCAATCTCCCTACGGCCCCCCTATACCTCAATGACTACAACATTCTCAGCAACAACGGCCAAGATGTAGCCCACCAGAACCACTACGAGCAAACCATTCAGTATTTGCTCGATCAAGGTGCCCCTATTACCGGCTTGGGTATGCAGGGTCATTTTGGCGACCAAGTGACGGCTCCCGCAAAGCTACTGGCACTGCTCGACCGCTTCGGCCGCTTCGGCCTCGACATCAAAATCACCGAATTCGATATCAACACAACCGACCAAGCGCTGCTCAATGATTATACCCGCGACTTTATGACCGTCGTCTTCAGCCACCCGGCGGTCGCCGGTTTGCAGTGGTGGGGTTTTTGGGAAAAGGCCCACTGGCGGCCCAACGCCGCCCTGTACAACGCCGACTGGAGTCCTAGACCCCACGCACAGATCTACAAGGATTTGGTTTTTAATCAGTGGTGGACCCGCCGGCAGGGTAAAACCAGCGCCGCAGGACAGTTCAGCGGTCGGGGTTTTTATGGCTCCTACCAAGTAGAGGTTCGCCTCGGCGACGAAGTGTTCACCGCGCCCTTTACGCTCGAAGCCGATATGGAACCCGTCGCCATCCGCTTAGACGCTGCGACCAATATCCGCGATACTGAAGAATAACCCACTCAGTTCAATTTTCCACCTTGAAATGGGCTTTCCCTAGGGCATAGAGATCAGCCCGTCCGCGGCCGCACCACAGTTTCGCCGTCGGCTTCCACCAGCGGTCGGTTGTAGATATAGGGGGGTTCGAGCACGGCCTGCTGCGCCTCGGTCAGCTCGCTGACCCATGTAGGCTGGCTAGTCTGGTACGTCCCTCCGGCAAAGTGCAGGTACTTGGGCGAGTAGCGGTAGAGCAGGGAGCGCCGCTCGTGCTCGGCCGTCCACG
>JAPPEF010000124.1 GCA_028875335.1 Gemmatimonadota bacterium | reverse complement strand
CCGGATCGTAGAGCATGGTCGGGTGGAACTGCATAAACTCCATGTTGCTCACCCTAGCTCCGGCCCGCCAAGCCATGGCCACCCCATCGCCGGAAGCCACGCGCGGATTGGTCGTATGTAAAAAGACCTGCCCGCAACCACCCGTGGCCAGCAGCGTAACCGACGCCACAGCAGCGATGGGGTCGGCTCGCTGCGAGTCCAATACCCAAGCCCCGTGGCAACGCCGTTGATCGCCCACCATTAAGTCTATCGCCAAATGATGATCGTACAAGGTCACCTGCGGCAGCGCTTGCACGGCCGCGACCAAGACACGCGTCACCTCGCGGCCGGTCATGTCGTCCGCATGCACCACCCGCGCATGGGCGTGCCCACCTTCGCGCCCCAATGCCAACACCCCGGGCCGAGCTTCGTTGAACTGCGCGCCAATCGCCAACAGCTCGTCCACCACCTCTGGCCCTTCAGCTACCACCCCTTCGACAACCGCGCGGTCGCACAGGCCCGCGCCCGCCGCAACCGTGTCCTGCGCGTGGCTAGCGACCGAATCGGCTCCATCCATGGCCGCGGCAATGCCGCCTTGCGCGTATTGCGTGTTAGACTCGCGCCGCTCGCGCTTAGTCACCACGGCCACGGACCCGTGCTGAGCGGCCTTGAGGGCAAAGAACAAACCGGCAATCCCGCTGCCGAGAACTAGATAATCCGCCTCGATTTTCACTTGACAAAGACCATTTTTTTGGCGTGGACAATCGGCCCGATACGCAACACGTAGTAATACATACCACTGGCCACGCGCTCGCCCCGTTCGTCGCGGCCATCCCAAGAAGTGCTGTACAACCCTGGGGCTGCCAACCCCTCAACTAAGTGTCGCACTAAGCCGCCGGTCAAGGTGCGGACTTCCAGTTCGACCATGGTCTGGCCAGCGACAATGGGGTCGTTGATCCCGATCTGATAGTCGATCTGTGTACCCTCATTGAACGGGTTGGGATAATTCTGTCCCAAGGCAAAGTTCAACGGTATGCGCGAGTCGAAGTTGAGGAAGGGCTGCCAGTTGACATCGCCGCTGATCCGAGCCTCGATCCAACTCTCGTCCTCATTCCCCCACCAATTGTTAATCGCCTGCAGTGATTGATCAGTTTGATTGTCGATCAGTTGCTCACCCTCTTGAACGCCGTTCAAGACCAGCCGCGCCGGTACCACGCTCCCCTCCACCCGCAGGGCCAACGCATTGCGGAAGAATTGATTGCGCACAATGCGCGGGCGCGCGCTTCTAGACCAAAGACCAACTTCGTGATTGTACAGCGCGTTGTCCTCGATCTCGACTTCTCGCGTCTCCACGCAGTAAATCCCAATTCCACCGGCAAAAGAATTGCCCACCACCTTGCCGCTGGCCCCCCGCCCCAAGACCAAGTTGGCTTCCTCGGGCTCGGCCGAGCCGTTATTGTTGAAACGACTGTCGAGCAACGATAAATACCCACCTTCGCGCCATAGGCCAGCGCGGCCATTGGCGTGCAGCTCGGCTTGGTTTATCCGCATCAAGCCTGCACCGGCGATCCAAATGCCCACTCCCCCCGATTCCTCGACCTGCACGCGATCAAAAACGACTTCCTCTTCAATGTTTTCTAAGCGAATGCCGTCCTCGCCAGCGTGGCGGATTGCCACATTTTCCAAGGTAATGGTGTGGTCGAGCTTTTCGGCCAATAGCCCATAGCGAGCGTGGTCGATAAGGACGCTGCGTAAATAGGCCGAGGCCGTTGGCTGCAGCACGATCCCCTGCCAATCTCCGGGCTGCGGGTCGGCTGCCGCCGAGCGAAAGACGATCCGCTCCTGCCCCGAAATACCGACGATGAGGTCGCCGTACACTATCAGCTCCACGCGCGCCGTATCCGCACCTGCAGCCAGCGCATCCGGCCCCACTAGCACCTCCGCACCAGTGCGGACATCGAGATGCCCTCCGGGCAGAACGGTCACGTCGCCGACGATTTCAATGCGATCCCTCCAAATTTCCATATCGGTAATCGGGCCGGCGCGACGGTGGTCTTGCAGCTTGAGGTCGGCCACCATCCGGTCACCCTCTCGGCGGATGCGGGTCACACTAACCCCAGTAGTGGACGCCGGATTGGACGCAGCCCAAAAGTCGGTAAATTGCTCGCCGTCAAACACGTCGGTGGCGTCTCCGAGGTTGCCGCCAAAATCCGTGCGATAGCGGTCGTCGTGCGCCCAAAAGTCGAGGTTGTCGCGGCCGCTGAACGGAGCCGGAGTGCGGCCCAAGGGGAAACCCGCATCCCTGAAAAGCCCATCGGCGCACACTAAATCCACCTGTTTAATGGCTTCCATATTATTGCCGTTGCGATTGGGATTTATGCGCCAGATCAGCAAGCCTTCACCGGGCAGATTGCGCTCGTAGTAGCTGTGCTGGCGGCTGCGGAACTCCACGAGGAAAAAGTGCTCGGCGGGCGCGGACGCGGGCAGCAAATACACGTCGCCGCCAGCGTTGACATCGGCAAAGACCACATCGTCTTGGTCTTCGCTCAGCACTTTGAGCTGTTGGTTGTTTACCCCCAGCCAGCCAAGCTGCCCCAAGCTCCAAGCGCAAAAGGGGTTGGGGCCACTTATCTCGTCCCAGCCTCGGATACCGTGCGCCATCAAGCCCCAATAGCCAATGCCGCCCGAGTCGTGGGCCGGCTCGGATCCGCGGTCGAGATCGTACAAGTCGGGCAGGCCCAGAAAGTGCCCAAACTCGTGGGCCATGATGCCCACGGCATCGGCGAAATTCTTGCCGCGCTGCACGGAGCCGCTTTTCGACTGGATCTGGATGAAGCCACCGTGCAAAGCGCGGTCTTGGCTCACGAAGTCATAGCTCAACCCCAGCCGGGAGACACCTGTGGCATCTCCGACGATAAAGCCCGGCGGAGCCGAGGCCGAGACGATAAAAATATAATCCACGTATCCATCGTCATCGCCGGAGTTGGGCACTCCGTCGGGGCCGTCGTTGTCGTAGCGGCTAAAATCCACATCGGCATCAGCAGCCTCTATGATCTCGCGGGCGAAGCGGCCATAACCAGCCTCCATGTCCGCGTACGAGTCGGCAGTGCTGCGGGACGCATACCGGCGGGGCAGCACCTCGCCGGTGAGTTCGAACTGCCCGCGCGACATCTCGCGGTAGAAGTGGGTCAGGCTGCCCGGCTGATCAGTGAAAATCTCCGCTGCAAAAGACGGGGGCTCGCGGCCCAAGCCGCTCTCATTGGCAAAGCGCGCGAAGATAGTCAGGGCGTGGATGTGCCCCGTTTGGGAGGCGATGTCTTGCAGGGGGGTCGCGCCGGCCTCTGCGGCGATGACCCAAGCGACGACGAGGGCGTTTTTGGCAGCGGATTTAATCATCAAATTCAGGCGGAAAGCCGGATCAAGTGGCCCGTTTCAACTGATACCCTCTGTGGAAAGATCGTCTAAGAGAAGCGGTACGGGTGGCGAACCATTCATGGCCGCAGAAGTTATGCCAAACGTTTGATGGATTCGAACAGTGCTTTTATTGGGAGGCATATTTCAACTTATCTGCGCTGCTAATGCTTGTCAATATGACCTCGGGTCCAGTCAATCTGCACGCCTCCGTAGTGCCTCAGCCGCTGGTCGCGCTGGATGCGGTAGCGGCTGCTCAGCCGCCAGCCGCGATAGGCAATCTCCACGAGCGCGTACCCGCGCCAGCCCGTGCCATAGAGCGGACGAATGCTCACGGCCCCCGGTAGATCCACCTCGTATTCGTAAATCCGCGTCCAATACGAGTCCGTGCGGAAGCGGC
>JAPPEF010000149.1 GCA_028875335.1 Gemmatimonadota bacterium | reverse complement strand
CGCGTCTTTTTTATCGCTCTGCCGCTCAAGATGCAGCGGGTCACGGCTAGTTGGACCCGGGCCATTGCGCTAGAAGAGATCGATTGAGCGCTCAGCTCAGTGTGACGACTTCTTGGGTGACGATTTCCTTGGTGTGGGTAAAGGCAGCGGGTGTGGCCAGCTCCAAGGTTTCCGGCGAGAGGCGAGCCTTGACCTCTGGGGAGAAACGGTCTAGACCGCCGCGCACGCTTTCGTGCTGCTGCATGTAGCGCAGCGTGAGAAAGCGGCGGTCGCGGTCTTCGGGCACCCAGGAGAGCGCGCCGTGGGTGACCAATTCGGAGATGATAACCACATCGCCGGCTTTGGGCGTTACATTGAGCACGCCCTCGGGCACTTCGGTGCTGAAGTACTCGTCGTTGTATCCATCCTCTGTATAGCTGTCGGGGTAGAAAAGCGACCGCGGATAGTCGAAGTGGCTCTTGTGGCTACAGGGGAGAATAATAAGCCCGCCGTCGCCGGGATGGACGTCGGTCAGGTAGAAGAAGAAGACTAGGTCATTGCACTGGACTTTGCCACCGATTGTGCTGTAGCGTCCCTGCTCCGGATTGAGGGCCGGTGACCCGGGTACGCCGCCGTGCAGGGGATGGAAGGGCTTGCCGTGGACATCGACCATCAGGTTGCCGCTGGTCAGGCGCGGTCGATCGTCGGTTAGCTCCTTGAGGATGGGCCAAGTTTTGGGGTGTAGGGTCAGCGTTTCGAGGGCCTTGTCGAAGGCGAAGGCATTGATATACCAGTTGAAATGCTCGCGCTCGAGATTGATTTCGAGGCCGGCGGGCACCTCCTCCGGTGGCGTGTCAATGTAGCGCTGGGCCGCGTCTTGGGCCGCTTTTAATTCTGCTTCTTGCAGCACGCCTCTGAGGTGGAGGTAGCCGGTTAGGTCGAAGAAGTAGCGCTGTTCGGGGGTCATGCTGTACCTCTTTGTGCAATGATTTGGAAGGAATAGAGCTGGCTCTGGCGCAGGCTGAAATGCAGGCGCACCGGCTCCTTGAGTTGTGCCAGCGTGCGGCCACCGCGCCACTGGACTTCGTGGGTTGTGCAATCTGCGTTCAGCGGCAGACACTCGTCTAGGGAAAAACCATCGATGACCGCCCCGTAGAGGGTGCGCACCTCGACGCGCACCTCGCCCCGGCTGGCGTCGGCGTTGAGCCGGAGGGCGTTGCCCTCGTCAAAGCGCAGCGGGCGGGTCGTCAGACTGCCCGGCTGGTCTCCTGCAGCAATAGAGACAAAGCCATCCACGCGCAATTCGGCTATACCTAGGGCATCGCCGCGCAAGGGCCGGCCGTTGTGTTGCGTGCCCAGTAAATCGTTGATGCCGGCGTGCGGAATATTCGAGCCGCGATAGTAGATGCGGATGCATTCGTCCTCGACTTGGACGTGATCGATGTACAAGCGCTTTTCGTCCCAGGCTTGCTCGTCGCCGCGGAGGAAGATTTGGCGGTCGCAGACCCGCGTCCACTGGCGGCCGTCGCGGCTGAAGGTGAGTTGGGCGTCAATGGTGTAGTTGGTGCCCGCTAGCGGTTGGGAATCGCCGGTGAACTCGTGATAGACATTGAGAAATCCGAGGTAAGCGCCTTGGTATGGCAGCACGGGCATATAGTAGAACTCAGTGCCAGGGCCGTCGCGCTGGTCCGGGGTGAGCACTTCTTCGATGTGAGTCCACGAAGCAGCGTCAATGCTCTCGGCCCGCCCCATGCGCCGGGTGGGAAAAACCGAGGCGTCGTAGGGCACGCCCCTGTTGCGCCAAGTGCGCTTTTTGTGGCGGCCGTTGGGCCGCAAGTACATGACGTACAGTCCGTAGCGCTCGTCCCAAAACAGGGACTGGGAGGCATCGCCTGTGGGGGCGATCACTGGATTGGGCTGGTGCGCGGTCCAGCGCAGCCCATCGGGCGACCAAGCCATGCCCACCCCGCCCGCGTAGTAGTAGGCCATTTTGTAGCGCCGCTCCGGGTCTTGTTCGCGCTCGTCTTTGGCGACCGTCATGTCATGGGCAAAGCCCGCTGGCAGGGCGAGCAGATTGTTGGCCGTTGACCCATTGAATTCGACCAGCCCCAGTTCGGGGCGCTCGAAGTGGATGCCATCCTCTGAGACGGCGTAACACAAGCCGGGGTTATTCACTTCGGGGTAAATGCTGTACCAGAGATTGTATGTGCCTTTGTCGCGGTTCTTAACTACATCGCAGTAGAGGAAGCGCTGCCCCTCCCAAGGTTTTTCCATCTCGAAGACGGGATTTTCTGCGAGTTTGCGTGGCTGATGCACAAAGCGGGCGGCGTTTTCCAGCGAATCGATCAGCAGGTCGTCGAGGAAGAGCTGGCGTTCGGGGCCGATATCGACGATGGGGGGCAGGCGTTCGACCAGCAGTTCGTTCATACGGTCAATTCTAGTGTGTCGCGCGTGGTGATTTCCTTGCGGTCGTTGAAGTCGCGCACGGCGATTAGTTCCAAGGTTTCGGGAGACAATTGGGCCTTGACGCCGTCGGGAAAGGGGTCAGAGGGGCCGATGTGCTGTACGCCGTAGCGCAGAGTGAGAAAGCGGCGGTCGCGGTCTTTGGGCTCCCAGGAGAGGGCACCGTGGGTGAGGTGTTCGGACATGATGACCACGTCGCCGGCTCTAGGCGTGGGATTGGCCACTCCTTCGGGCACTTCAGTGCTGAAATAATCGTCGTTGTATCCCCCGTCTGGGGTGTAGCTTTCTGGATAGAAGTAGTGGAGTTCGCGCAGGAAATTGGCCTTGTGCGAGCCGGGTACGACAATGAGCCCGCCGTCGCCGGGCAAAACGTCGGTCAGATAAAAGAAAAACACCAAGTCGTTGTTGTATATTTTGCCGTCCTTGACAAAACTGCGACGCCAGCCCGGCCGGTCTTTGCGCAGGTCTGATTCGAGGCCCGAATGCAAGGGATGAAAAGGTTTGCCGTGGACATCGACCATCATATTGCCACCGCCTAGCTTGGGTTTGCCGCCGGTCAGTTCGAGCAGGATGGGCCAAGTTTTGGGGTGCATCGTCAGCCGTTCGAGGGCTTTGTCAAAGGCGAAGGCGTAGAGATACCAGTTGAAGTGCTGGCGGTTGAGGTCGATGCGAAAGCCCTCTGGTAGCTGGTCTGGCGGCGTGTCGATGTAGCGCTGGCCCGCGTCTTGGGCGGGGCGGAGTTCGCTCTCACTCAGAACGCCGCGCAAATGAAGATAGCCGGTTAAATCAAAAAAATAGCGCTGTTCGGGGGTCATCATCTCGTTTCCCTGTGATCCTAGTGGTTGACGACTTATATTGATTCTGAATCTGTCGGACGTAGGAATTATAAGTAACCAAATACGGTTCCGGACTTCAAGGGTCCCAACCTAAGTACACGACAGTAATCCAGTGGACGTTAGGCATGGGAGGGCTGAGATGCTTCGACTCCGCTTTGCTCCGCTCAGCATGACCGGGGATGACGCCCCTGTTGTCATGCTGAGCAAAGCGAAGCATCCCATACCGCGCTACTGTCGTGTACTTAGGGTCCCAATTTAAACGGCCCTTGGCAGCCGGAGATTATCAGTAGGAGTCCGTTCATGGCCCGCGTGCGCATTGGTGTTTTGGGGTGTGGTGCTATAGCCCAGGTTCAGCACCTACCCAACCTGTTGGAACTCGACGAGGAATTTGCCGTTCCGATTGTCTGCGACGTGTCCCCCGATCAGGCGGCTTACGTCGCCAAGCGCTTTGCTATCCCCCGGCACGTCAGCACCCTCGACGACCTGCTAAGCGCGGATATCGACGCGGTGCTCCTCTGTCATGCCGATCCCAAAAGCGACGCGGCAATTGCTGCTTTTGCCGC
>JAPPEF010000320.1 GCA_028875335.1 Gemmatimonadota bacterium | reverse complement strand
AAGCTGTCAACGTCACCTACATGGTCGGCAGCAACACGATCGACGAATTCGTCAAGACGGTCCTCGAAACCAAGTCGACGCTGATCGACCAACTCGTCGAAGGCAACGCCTTGCCCGAAGATTTCCAGCGCGACGTGATGGATGAGTTGCGGCGGGTGATGGAGGTACTGCCTGAACTGCCCACTGGCGCAATGGACGAGCAGCAAGTGGTGAAACTCTTGCGCGACGCCGGGACGGCTTTTGTCGCCGCGCAGCCCGCCGTCGAGTCCGAGGCCAAATCGCGCTTGCCGTCGGCCGAGGCAGTGCGCGTGTTGGCGCGGGTGTTGGCAGGGCCAAAGCGGGCGCTGTACCGAGTGGACAGTTCGTCGAAGCCGGGGGCGTTCTACGAATTGGAGGTAGAGGGAAACGACATAAGTTGCAATTGTAAGGGATTTTCTTATCGGGGGATTTGCCAACATGCGCGGGCGTTGAAGGAAGCGTTGGTCAAGGGGGAGGGATTGCCGGAGGGATTCGTCGAAGTTTGACAAGTTCGGACAAACTGTTCCGATCCGATGAGTAGCTTTCTGCATAGACGTTTTTAGAGACTCTATACTTGGATATATTGATTACCCTCCCCATCAACTTTTGCAAGGAGCCTATTCATGGCCTTTGAAATTTTCGACTTTCGCCAAGAGGAACACATCAAAAACCTCCTCGTCACGCCGCATATCCGTTCCCGCTTTCTGCGCATGCAGCCGGGCGACGTGGCCGGCCTGCACAGCCACGACCTCGGCCATGAGATTTTCCTCATCCTGCAAGGCCGCTGCGTCTTCCACATCGCCGGCAGTGAACAGGAGCTATGCGCGGGCCAACTCTGCGTCGCCCTCGCCGATGAGGTCCATCAGGTGCGGGCCATCGGCGACGAGCCCATGATCATGTACCTGTCGGTCACGCCCCACATCCAGCCGACCCACACCGGCCGCGACCCCGACGGCACCCGCCACCCAACTCGCTTCCAGCCCTCCAACTCGTACGACGTGGAGACGGACACCGACACGCCCATCGACGAACTCATCGACAAATTCACGGCCGCAGCTGACGACTTGGCCCGCGCCGCTAGCGACCAAGCAACCGCCCAAGCAGCAAGAAGCGACCAACTCAAGGCAGCCCTCGCAGCCGGCGACGAAGCACAGGCCACCGAACTGCGCGAGGCCATGTGGCAAGACGTGTATCAGAGTTTCAAGCGGGCCTACGCACTGGCCGATGTGTGGAACGACTTGACGCCTCGCGCCGGAAAGGTGGGTTGACATGGCTCCCGTCCGCATCGGCATCGTCGGCTGTGGAGCCGTCGCCCAAGTCCAGCACCTACCCAACCTCACCGCGCTCAAGGACCTGTTTTCCGTCGAGATGGTCTGCGACATCTCGCCGAGCTTGGCGCAGACCGTGGCACAGGAATTTCACGTGCCGCGCCACACCGACGACTGGCGCGCGCTGCTCGCTGCCGACCTTGACGCCGTACTCCTGTGCCACACCGATCCCAAGACCGAGATCGCCGTCTCCGCCTTTGAGGCCGGCAAACACGTCTTCATCGAAAAGCCGATCTGCTTTTCGCTGCAAGAAGCCGACCGGATCATCGCCGCCCGGCAGGCGGCTGGTACTGTTGGCTTAGCTGGTTACATGAAAGTGTACGACCCTGCCTTTGAGGCCGCGGCGCGCGCTGCCGCTGACATGGCCGCGATCCGCTTCGTCCAGATCCACCACTTGCACACCAACAACTCGCATCATCTAGCGCACTTCCGCCTACACCGCACCGACGATATACCCGCTGATGCCGTCGAGCAGACGAGCGCGGCCCGCGCGGCGGCCGTGCGCGAGGCCATCGGCGAAGTCCCCGCCGACGTACAGTCTGCCTTTGGCCACCTCTCCGGCAGCATGATCCACGACATCTACGGCCTGCGCGCCATCATGGGTATGCCCGAAAGAGTCTCCAGCACCGAGATCTGGTACGAAGGCTGGGGCGTCAGCACCATGCTCTCTTATGCCAACGGCGCACGCTGTGCGGCAACCTGGGTCGAGCTAAAAGACGTGCGCGACTTCAAAGAGACCCTCGAAGTCTGCGGCGACGACCGCCGCGTGTTACTCTCTTATCCGACCGGCTTCTCGCGGGGTATCCTCTCCACCCTGGAAATTCAGACCCTCGACGAATCCGGCGAGGCCATCGTCCACCGCCCGGCCATCGCGTGGGAAGGCCCTTTCGTCCGCGAGCTGAAGCACTTCCACGCCTGCATCACCGAGGGTGCGCAGCCGCGTACTCCCCTAGAAGACGCCCGCTGCGACATCGCCTTGATCATCGACATCATCAAAGCCTATGCAGACCGCTAACAAAGGAAGCAACATGGCCTCCAAGCCCAAAGCACCACCCATCATCTTCACCGACGACGGCTGGATTTTCACGGCCGAGGAAAACGTCTCGGTCGCCGACCTCAAAGAGAAAATCGTCGATGGCTATGCTGGCACCGGCGGCGCGCTCTGGTGGAGCACGGGCGATCACGAGGTCTATCAGTTTGAGACGGAGATTGGCGAGAAATTCGGCGACGACCGCAGCGACCTCGACGCCACAGCCCCTTCCTTCGTCCACTCGGCCACCCCCGGCGTCGAAGACCGGATCGCCGCCAATCTACAGGGCCTGATCACCGAGTGCGGCGGACCATTGACCGCGCTTGCGCGACTGTGCCATGAGGCAGAGCTCCCTTTTTTCCCGCGCGTGCGCATGAACAGCCACTACGTGATCGACCCGTCCCATCCCGGCTACGGTCGCTTCCGCCGCGAGCAGCCCCACCTGCTCATTGGCCGTCCCGGCGAAGAATTTCCCGAAAAGTCGGTCGAGTGGGGCATCCGCACCGGCCTCGACTACGCCCGCGCCGAGGTGCGCGAACACACGCGGCGCATCGCCTGCGAGGTCTTCGAGCGCTTTGACGTCGATGGCATCGAACTGGACTTCATGCGCCATTCGGCCTTCTTCCGCATGGCAGAAGCCACGGCCAACAGCTACCTGATGACCGATCTGGTGCAAAAGATCAAGGCGCGGCTCGACGAGGTCAGTGCCCAACGGGGCAAGCCTTTACAACTGGCCGTCCGCGTCCCCCCGACCTTGGCCGACTCTCGGCGCATTGGCCTCGACGTCGACGAATGGATTGAGACCGGCCTCGTCGATATCGTCGTCGTTGGCGGCGGCTTTATCTCCTTCGAGACCCCGGTCGATGAATTCGTCCGCGCTGCGGCCTCTACTCCTTGCCTCGTCTATGGCTGCATCGAGGCCACCCGCCACAGCGACCGGCACTTCCTCCGCGCCTTGGCCCTGCGCTGGCTCACCGACGGGGCCGACGGCATTTATCTGTACAACTTCTACACCATGTCGCCCGAGTGGAACCGCCAAACCGCCGCTGAATTCTCCGACCTCGAAACCCTGAAAAAACTCGACAAGTGCTACGAAATCAGCGGCACCATGTCCTTCAGCCCCACCGAGGGCCACAGCGCTGCCTTCCGTTTGGCCCACCCCTCGACGCCGCTTCCCGTGCCCTTGCCCACCGACAGCCCAAGCTTGGGGCCGACGCTCCGCATCCGCGTCGCCGATGATGTGGCCGACGCCACCGGCGGCTTGGCCTTGCGTTTGGATCACCTTCCCTCGGAGGACCGCCTCGAAGTCGAACTCAACGGCCGCGCCCTCCCTTGGGACCAAGCTCAAGTCTCCGGCGATGGGTGGTCGCGCGAACTGGCAGCGCCGCTGTTTTGGGCCAGCTATCCCACCCGTCCAGTTGAGCAAAAAATGGAAGGGGTCAGCGTGGAATTTGCAGTGGATGGTTCTTTTTTGCGGCAGGGTGCTAACGAGATCGCCGTGCGGCTAGTGGCGGAGCAAAAAGATCGCCGCGAGCAAGTGATACTGACCGGCGTCGAATTGGCTATTTCTCACTGATGATCAAACCGAGGGTCAGGCAGAGGAATCGTCAGGGTTCTGTTCTATCGTCTTGTTGTAGTTTTTGAGAAATCCGCGCTTTGGCGGCCTCGCGTCGTTTTTCACGCGCCTTTGTTCCACGATTAATTTTGCTTGGCCCTTGAGCGCTTTCTTTCATATACGTCTGATAATCAAATTCTGTCTCTTTTGTAGTATTCATCAAGGCATCTTCCTTCTGCATCAGCGCGTTTTCGCGCTTTGAGCATCTTGCACAGCAATTCAAACTCGGGTGCTGCTTCATCATACTTTTCTTTGTATTTAGGCTGCGATCGCATTTTTGCGATCAATTCTTTGTGCGTCATCATCTTTTTCCTCAATCGCCAGCGTTTCACTCAAACAGTTGCTGTAGCCAATTAGCGAACGCTGTGCTGAGTGTTCCATCAGTGTGCAAATCTCGTGCGCCAATGGCGACACCCATTTTCCTAGGCTCCTCTCTCGTCGCCAACCAAGCGTGGACTTTAGCTCGCGGGACCTTTTTCCCGGTAAAATTTCGGTCAGACTTTGGAATGCCGTCAATGTAGCTCTGGGATCGCGGCCATACTGGATCGTCGTTGGGAATCATCTCTGAGACGAAATTTTCGAGTTCACCGGGCGATGTGTTGTCGGGCATCAACCAGATGCCGACGCGAGGGGTACGGGTAGTGCGGTCTATGAGAGTCCCATTTGATTCAGGGATACGAGGCACCTCGATATTCCCCTCTCGGAGCCTGTTCGCGACAGCACTCCAGCGGGCGTTTAAATCGTCATTCGCGTCCACGAGGATGCCGACGGCGTTACGACCGGGAACTCTGACTTCCTGTTTAATGGAGTCAAGAAGATTATCGACGTTGAGCTTATTCTCTATCTGGAATGGCGGTATTGGCTGGCTGCGAAGGCACAGATGGCGAACAACATGCTCGTCGTCTTGTCCTTCAACGAGGAGGACGCGGTCATTATTATCCATCCACCTACCTCACCTCAATACGTTGTTCAGCGGCGATTCTGAGATCGCTTTCCGAATACTCGACCCCCCACATCTCCTCATCTTTTCGTTCAATACGCACAAGCGCACCTTCGACTTCCTCGCACTCGACTGCTGCTTGTGCGAAGCCGCGCACGCAGTCAAAGCTGTGCGTCGTTGCAATGACCTGGACGTTGTTTGCGTACGCAGTCTTAAAAACCATGCGCCAGAAATCAGGCTGCATAGAATGGTGAATGCCATTTTCTGCTTCGTCGATGAGTAGGAAACCGCCCCGGCTATTGGTCTGCGCCAAGGCAACGCTGAATAGGCGCAGTGCCCCATCACCCAAACTTTTCAAAGGAACTGGACGAGCTTGACCCTGGAGTTTTACGACCACTCGCCGACCATACCCTCTGTAAAGTGAACGTGGGTCGTCGTCCCCGATCACCGCCACGCGATCCACCTCGTTGCCGAGGATCAGTTTCAGAGCCTGCACCGCTCGGTCTTCATCATCCGTCAGTGCGATAGCGTCCCAGAACCGTGCAATTTCGTTATTGCTCAATAGACCTGGATCCAAAGAATGATACTCTATTGGGGATGGCGATTCGGCTTCTTTCAATAAACGCCGTACGTATTGGTATCCTATTTTATCTGTAGCCAGTTTTGGGGTTAGAAACAATGGGAGGACCTGTTCAGCATCTTGAAATACGATTTTTAATGCCTGAGTATGGCCATTAGTAATAAAGCCATGTAGAAATTCTTCGAGACGAGACACCTGCTCATCGCTCAGAGCAGTCCACTCAATCCGGAGTTGATCTGAGTCACTTTTTGGACCGATCGAGATGCAGGCCCCCGACGCATTCCGTCCGTAAAATAGGGCCGCAAAATCAGGTGCCTCTATGCTTTCGTCATTTTCGTCGGTAGCGGCAGAGATCTCTTCGCGGCTCTCTAGTAGTTCGGACAGCACGGAAGGGCGGCCCCGCGCCGCATAGACTTGGACGGCATCTAAAATGGTCGTCTTGCCGACGCCATTCTTCCCCGCCAGCAGCGTCACGCGGCCCAACCGCTCAATGGAAAGCTCCTTGATTCCCCGAAACCCTTTTATCGACAGGCTCGGAAGATGCAGGCAGTCATCGAGTCGTTCTTGGGACATAGCGTTGGTACCTTCTTTCGAGGGCGAGAGTTTTGAACGAATGGAATGTACCGCTGAATCTTGAACTAAGTCAATGAGTCATCTACACCGCCACCACTTCCGTATCCTCCGCTTCCAGCGCATTCATATACGCCAGCGTCATATCTCGGGTGCGATATGTTCCGAAGGCGGCTTCATTTTCGCGGTGGATGATTGGGAAGGTGTGGAGGACATATTCAGCGTCTTATTACTACAGGCCGCCGTAGACATTGCGGTCCATCAATCATCGCCCGCTCGTTCATCAGTCTTACTAAGTATCCAGCGAAGGTAACTTAGCAACGAGATAGCCTTGAGGCTGTTCTGCTCGGTGCCATAATCTACCGATTCACTGTGAAGCACTTGGTGTCGATTTAGTCCGACGCAGGGATCGCCTCTCTCAGCCCTTTCATTCCGATTCATCCACAGAGGCAAGGGGATTGAAAGAGGATGTAAGTAGATTACAATGTGGCTGTTTGAAATCTGCGAAACATATTCACTGTACGCTCTCTCACGTTGTATAGAAGACATGAACAGATTCTGTTTCTCAGAAGTTTGCTCCCAGAAAATACCATCCGCTTGGGTAAGGAATACTGGTATCGAGAGACCATACTTCCCCTCACGGTGAGCTTCGAAAGCTTGTTGAAATAAGTGACCGCGATGAGGATACGAATCGATAAGTGCCTCCTCAATAACGTCAAGTCGCGTTCTAAAGAAATTACTTAGCCCCTCCGCTATTTCGTCCGGATGTTCATCAAATAGACGTTCAGTTTCTTGTAGTAGGGATACCGGCATTTCTGGATCAAGAAACCAACCTTCTTCTCCTAGCCGCTGCAGACCCTTCCGGTATTTCTCCGGTATTTCTTCGTTACGTCGTCGAAGTTGCTCATCAAACTCATTGGAAAGTCGCCGAAACTGCTCCTCAAATTGTCTCCACAATTCAGCAAATTGTTTCTGCTGCTGCTCCGTAATTTGTCTCTGCTGCTCAGCAAGGCGTTTTGAAAATTCTTCGTTACATTGTCTCCACTGCTCAGCAAGACGCTTTGAAAATTCTTCGTTACGTCGCCGAAACTGTTCAGCAAACTGCTTATGTACCAGTGCTTGCTGCCGAATCGCCTTTTGCAGATTTAGAGGTTGATTCGAAAATCCTGCCATTACGTTCCTTCTTCTTCACTAAACTATTTCGGCAACAAGTCCGCTCCCTCACTCCTCAACCTCAGCCCACGCTCCCTTAGCCATCAACCCCCCATCAACGCAGACATTCTCGCCAGTCATAAACGACGCCTTGTCGCTAGCCAAGAACAACATGGCATTGGCGATGTCTTCCGGCTGCCCATAGCGTCCAATCGGATGCAGCTTGGCGTAATCCTTGAAGAATTGCTCGCGCTCGTGGCCGAATGCCTCGATCACCTCATCGACTAACGGCGTCTGAATGCCCCCTGGATTGACCGCTAAAACCCGAATCCCATACTTGGCGTAGTCGAGCGCAAGCTGCCGCGTCATAGAAATAATCCCTCCCTTGCTTGCAGCATACGCCGAAACCATCGACGCCGACTGCAAGCCCTGGACGCTGGCCGTGTTGATGATAACTCCCTTGCCCTGCTCCATCATCTGCGGCAGACAGTGCCTAGCCATCAGGAAGAAGCTCTTCAGATTGACGTCAATAATCCAGTCCCACATCTCTACCGGCAGTTCGTGAGCCAGCTTATAGCTAGGCACGGGCTGGATGCCGACGTTGTTGCACAACACGTCAACGCGGCCCCAATCCTCGATGATCTGCCCCACAGTCTGAGCGCAAACCTCGTCGCTGGCCACGTCGGCCTCAAAAAAGCGGATCTGGCCCTCTTCCTCGGCCAAGGCCGCGCCAGCCTCCGCGTCTATATCCAACACGGCGACCTGCGCCCCTGCGCCAGCAAACGCCCGCGAAATCCCCCCGCCAATGCCTTGGGCACCACCGGTGACGATAACTACTTGACCCGTAAAATCAGCCATGACAATCTCCTTGTGTTTGTAATGTGATGTCTCATTCGCCGATCTAATACTCAGCGAGCTTCTTCAATTTACAACAAAACGCCTTTTGCCCCAGCACCTCGACCGGAAACACGCGCTCCATGTACAGCGCCGGCCATACACCGAATGCTTCGGCCAGCAAAGTGCGCTCGCTGGTCAAACACACAGCCACTCCACCAGCCTTTAGAACTCTCGCCACCTCGCTAGCAAAGCCCTCGTAGAGCGGGCGCAGCGCTTGCGGCTCGCCGACCTTTTTGCCAAAAGGCAAGTTGCACACCACCCGATCGACGCTGCCATCGTCCAACGGCAAATCCCGCGCATCCCATTGGCGAATGTCAATCGGCTTGTAGCGCGGACCAACGTTTGTGCGGGTGGCAGCCACAGCGTCCGGGCGAATGTCGCCGCCCAAAAGCTGGGAGTAACGACTGTGCATCCCCCGCTCGATGAGGATAGTCCCGGCCCCACACATGGGATCGAGAAAGACGTCGCCGTCCGCTGGCTCGGATAGCATCACCAAGGCCCGCGCCACCGTTGGCCGCAGCGAAGCCTCCACTTGCGCGACCTTGTAGGTGCGGTGGCGCATGGTCTCGTCGGAAAGGCGCACCCCGCAGAGCAGTTCACCCCCGGCCTCCAAACCCCACACCTCCAACAGCGCTTGCTCGGCCATGTGCTTCCAGCGCGGGAAGCGCCACGCTACAGCCTTCTGCAAGGCGCGGCGCATCTCTTGGCGCACATAGCGCTGCTGTCCGCCGCGACGCTGAGCCACTATCCGGTAGGTGATCCGCTTGATCCGCTTGGGACGAGCGCGGCGATGCGCACCCACGGCCTCTTCAAAAAGCGGCGACTCCGCTACGAGTGCGCCGGCCTCTTCCAAGCCCCTGCGCGACGTTTCCACCCTACCACGCGCCACCAGCGCGAACACATCCTCGGTCGTCCCCAATCCGAGCAAGTCTTGCGGCGGGGCGTCCGTCGCAAAGAACACTACGCCACGCAGGCGACCCTGCTGATCGGCTCCCAAGCGCGCCGTGATTTCTCGTTGGGCGATCTCCTCTAGTCCAGGGGCGACGAACGCGTAGAACTGCATGGTTATTCGTAGAGGTCGTCTAGATCGGCAGCGGCCAGCTCGACCAAAAACTCGGCGAGTTGCGCGGCCACTTGCTCCAAGCAGCAGCGGCCCTTTTCCGGGGTGGCTTGGCGCGGGTCGCCGATGCCCGTGTCGTCGGTCGCCTGCGTCCAGTCGCGCTGAGTCCAAGCCCAGCCT
The DNA here is from genome assembly GCA_028875335.1 of Gemmatimonadota bacterium. The sequence goes on along the minus strand of JAPPEF010000320.1, from coordinate 27,532 downwards.
TCCCGCAGCGCAGCCATCTTAAACTTGTGCTCGCGGCCACTCCCCGCCTCCGACAAGGGCAGCACCCAATCCGGCCGCAAGTATTGCATGAGACTGGTTTCCATTTCATTGGCGTGGTCGCCACCCTCCGCGAAAAGCCCCTGATCGGCGATGCGGTACCAATCCATGCAGCAAATAAAAATCGCATAGCGCGGCAACAACTCCCGCACCATCTGCTTGAAGTCATTGCCGCCGTGGCCGTTCACAATGAGCAATTTGGGAATGCCCTGATGGGCGAGCGCTTCGACCAAGTCTTGCAGGACGGCGAATTGAGTCGAGGGATTGAGATTGAGGTCTAGCTTGATGTCGAGCTGGCCGGTGTTGACGCCAAAGGGCACAGTCGGCAAGACGATGCCCTTGGCGTCCCGCTCCCAAGCGATGCGGGCCGCAGCCGCGACGATCTCGTCGCACTGCACCACATCGGTCGAATAAGGCAGGTGGTAATTGTGCGCTTCCGTCGCCCCCCACGGGAGAATCGCCACCTCGTACGGGGTGTGCTCTACGGTCTGCCAATTGGTCTCGGCGAGGATGTATGGTCGGCCGGGCATATACGTTCCTTTACAATGTAGCTGATGTTGCACACAGGCTCCTAGGTATGGGATGCTTCGCTGTGCTCAGCATGACACTGAGAAGCGGAGTGCTAGCACCTGTCATGCTGAGCGAAGCGGAGCGGAGTCGAAGCATCTCGCATGGTCAGGATGCGTAACATCAGAATGTAAGCACCGCTCGGTGCAAGGTCCGATACTCGGCTCCGGTCGGCTTGAGGATGCTTTCGATCAACTCCACCGCCTCCACCGGAACCTGCAACCGAGGCAACTCGCCGCTCCACTTGCTGCGTGGCGGACGCACCTCTGCTCGCACTCGACCCAACGTCACGTGCGGACGAAAGTCCCGTTCCTCCGGCTCCCAACCAGCAGCGCACACCACTTCTTCAACATCCCGTTGCAACGCGACCAACCGCCCCTCCGCATCCGCCACACCAGCCCAAATAACCTTCGGCCGGCGGCGATTGGGAAAGCAGCCGCTTTCCTCTATAGTCGCAACAAATCCCTCGTGCCGCGCGGCAACCGCCGTCAACCCTTCCCTCAACGCCGCGATTTGCGCGTCCTCAGCCGCGCCGAGAAAACGCAACGTCAAATGGAGGTTCTCCGGCCGCACCCAACTCACACCCTGCGCCGGCCACAACGGTCGCATCGCATCGCTCAGCTCTCCCAATGCCGCTGGCACTCGGATGGCGACGAAGGCGCGACTAACGGGCACCGCAAGCCCGCAAGCAGGCGTTCAAATACCCCCGGCTCTCCGCCGCAATCGTCGCCACCTGCCCCAAGTCGTACTCTTTAGCACCAATCACTTCCAAGTTCGCCGCCACGTCTAGCCCCGATTCGTGCAGCACCTTAACATATCCGAACAAATCGATGTTGCCCCGCCCACACGCCTGCAACTCCGGCGCGCCCGGCCCGCCTTCTGCCACGGCGCAATCTCGGATATGCACGTGCTTGACCCGCGAGATAACCGCCGCCAGCGCCTCTACCGTATTCTCCCCCGCCCGATGGATGTGGCTCGGATCCATATCTACCCCAAACCCCGGCGAGTCGATCCGCTCCATCGCCCGCAACGTGGTCGGCGTATCGTAAATGCACTGCCCCACGTGCGCCTTAGCGCACAGCGTGACGCCGTGTTCGTGCGCCCTATCGGCCATCTTCCCCAGCAGCCCCACCTGCCGGTCGAAATCTTCCTCCACATCGCTCTTACCTCCCGGGCCGACGTTGACGACGGGAATGCCAATCTCAGCACCAGCCGCAAACGCCAGCATCAGCCGCTCTTCGTCGAGCGCGGCTTCTTCCATGGCCAGCAATTTTAGCTCGTATTTTTCCCCTAGCTCTTTGATTTGGTTGGCCTGCGCCTGCCAGTTGTCCAACTCCAAGTGCTCGCACATGCCCTTGATGGCCGAAAGCTCGACGCCGTCGTAGCCAGCAAGGTGAATATGGCGCATCGCCGTTTCCAGATCGAATCCTGCAAAGAGCACTGAATTGGCCCCTAATTGAATCATTTTAGCAACTCCTCTTGGGTGGTAAGCAATTGATTTTACTGAATTACCGAGCGGTCATTATACGCAGATGAAAAGGGGGCGTCAATCGACCAGACGCTGTTGGTCTGGGTATGTCGCTACGCATTTACATTCTCGAGATCGCGCACCTTACGTGTAGTGATTTTGAAATCATGCCCCAAGACACCGAGGATATTGAAAAGTACATCAAAGCTAATTTTTCCGATCTTGGTTCTATTTTCAATCTGGGCAATGCGCGGTTGGGAGACGCCGACCATCTCGGCCAATTGGCCTTGCGTCAAGCCAAATCGCTTTCTACTCCTCACGATTTTTTTGATGAGCTGTTCTTTCTGGCGTAGTTCGTTAATATTGACGCCGAGTTCCTCTGCCCATTGCTCAATGTTTACTTTTTCCCAAGGCATTTTCAAATCTCCTTCAGTCTTCTAAGAATAAGCCGTCTATCCTTATCGGGAATGGTTTCGGTCTTTTTTGGGAGCGCATGAACCAGATAAATTGCATCTCCGCGCTTGATAAAATAGAAAACTCGATAGATACTGCGCTGTTCTTTGAAGCGCAGTTCGTGTAAACCGAGAGCAATATTGAACAGCGGCTTGCTCAAAGGCATCCCCAGCCTTTCCCCCTGCCTCAACCGATCGAGTGCCAGGAAGAAATCCTCCTGTAGGCTTTGAGATAATCCCTCGACAAATTTCTTGACCGGCGAATTGCCTGAAGCAGTGGTATAGTAGAGGATTTCCACCTTTGAAATATAACCTGTAGATTATAATCAATCAACAAATCCTGCTAAAACTGGAAGGGGGCTTCCCATTCTGTACTCCACCGCTTGCTCGCTGCACATTCGTATAGTATATTTTTGGATTCCGTTTTTCGCCCCTCGCGTCTACACGAAATTATGGAAACACAAGATATCGTCGTCCGCGGTGCCCGCGTCCACAACTTAAAGAACCTCCACCTCACCCTCCCCAAAAACAAACTAATCTGCTTCACCGGCGTCTCCGGCTCGGGCAAATCCTCGCTGGCCTTCGACACCCTGTACGCCGAAGGCCAGCGCCGCTACGTCACCTCGCTGTCGGCGTACGCGCGCCAGTTTTTGGGCCAGATGGAAAAACCCGACGTCGATCAGATCACCGGCCTGTCCCCCACCATATCCATCGCCCAGAAAACCGCCGGCCAAAGCCCCCGTTCCACCGTCGGCACCATCACGGAGATCTACGACTACTTGCGCGTGCTCTTCGCCCGCGTCGGCACCCCGCACTGCACTGAGTGCGGCGAGCCTATCGGCGCACAGACCCGTGCGCAGATCGCCGCCCGCATCCGCGCCCTGCCGGTCAACTCGCGCCTGCACATCCTCGCCCCAGTCGTCCAAGAGCGCAAAGGCGAATACCACGAGCTTTTTGCCGACCTGCAAAAGGCCGGCTACATCCGCGTGCGCGTCGATGGCCAAATCTTCACCCTCGACCAAGCCCCCCAACTCGACCGCTACAGCCGCCACAACATTGAAGTCGTGGTCGATCGCTTGATTCTCCGCGAGGGGGAAAACCGCCGCTTGGAAGAGGCCATTGACAACGCCCTGCGCCTCGGGCAGGGCACCTTTATCGTCGCCCGCGAAGGAGCCGACGACTTCCTGCTCAGCGACCGCTTCGACTGCACGGCCTGCGGCATCTCCTATCAGGAGCCAACGCCGCAGATGTTTTCCTTCAACAACCCCCAGGGCATGTGCCCGGACTGCCACGGCCTCGGCACGCAAGTGCTGATGAGCGAACGCCTGATGGTGCCCGACCCAGCCAAGACCCTGCGCGCCGGGGCACTCGCGCCGCTCGGCGAGTTGGGCAGTAATCGCTGGCGCTTGCATCTATACGAAGGCGCGGCCGAGCACCTCGGCTTTGATCTCGACACGCCGTGGGGTGAACTCGTAGCCGAGCAGAAGCACGGCTTCCTCTACGGCCTCGGCGACAAAAAAGTCACCTTTACGTACACCAACCTCCGTGGCTCAAGTTGGTCGCACAACGACAAATACGAAGGCGTCATCCCATTTCTCGAAGAAAAGTTTCGCGGGGCCAAGGAGAAACAGCGCCGCGAATTAGAGCAATACATGGGTGTGCAGCACTGTGAGCGGTGCGACGGCGGCCGCCTGCGGCCCGAGTCCCTCGCCGTCAAAATCGACGGACGCAACCTCCCGCAGCTAACCTCCATTGCCATCGAAGAAGCGCGCGATTTCTTTAGCGCCGTGGCCTTTGAAGACGCCCAGGCCCTCATCGCCGAAGAGGCGCTCAAAGAAATCCGCGGCCGCTTGCAGCTCATGTGCGACATGGGCTTGGGCTATCTAACCCTCGACCGCGGCGCGCACACCCTGTCCGGCGGCGAGGCCCAGCGCATCCGCCTCGCCTCGCAGATCGGCTCCGGTTTAGTCGGCGTGCTGTACATCCTCGACGAGCCTTCCATTGGCCTGCACCACCGCGACAACCAGCGGCTGCTGGACACCCTCAAGCGCCTGCGCGACATCGGCAACACGGTCATCGTAGTAGAGCACGACGAAGAGACCATGCGCGAGGCCGATGTGGTCGTGGACTTTGGCCCCGGGGCGGGCGAGCGCGGCGGCAAGTTGGTCGCCTGCGGCCCACCGAGCCACATCGAGCACAACCCCCAATCTCTCACCGGGCGCTATCTCGCAGGCGCGGAAGCCATCCCGGTCCCCAGCCAGCGCCGCAACGGCAACGGCAAGTGGCTGGTCGTCGAAGGGGCGCGCCAGCACAACCTCAAAGACATCGAGGCGCGCATCCCCCTCGGCCTGTTCACCTGCGTCACTGGCGTCTCCGGCTCGGGCAAAAGCTCGCTGATCAACGACATCGTCTTCAAACAGCTCGACTGCGTCCTCCACCGCGCCCTGCACGAGCCAGGCGTACACGCGGCGATCCAAGGCGTGGAGCACCTCGACAAAGTCATCCGCATTGACCAGAAGCCCATCGGCCGCACGCCCCGCTCCAACCCAGCCACGTACACCGACGCGTTCACGCCCATCCGCCAGCTCTTTGCCAAGCTGCCCGAAGCCCGCCTGCGCGGCTACCAGCCGGGTCGCTTCTCCTTTAACGTCAAAGGCGGGCGCTGCGAAGCCTGCGCGGGCAATGGCGCGAATTTGGTGGAGATGGAGTTCCTCGCCGACATCTGGGTCACCTGCGAAGTCTGCGCGGGCCGCCGCTTCAATCGCCAGACCCAGACCATCAAATACAAGGGCCATTCAATCGCCGACGTGCTGGACATGGAGGTCGAGGAAGCGCTCAATCTTTTCGAGAATGTCGCCCCTGTGCGCCGCGTGCTTCAGACCCTGTACGACGTGGGCCTCGGCTACATCAAGCTCGGCCAGCCCGCTCCTACCCTGTCCGGCGGCGAGGCCCAGCGCATCAAGCTGGCCAAAGAACTCTGCCGCCGCAGCACGGGCCGCACCCTATACATCCTCGACGAGCCGACCACCGGCCTGCACTTTGCCGACGTGGATAAGCTGCTGCGCATCCTCCACACCTTTGCCGACCAAGGCAATAGCGTCGTCGTCGTCGAGCACAACATGGAGGTCATCAAGACCGCGGATTACATCCTCGACTTAGGCCCCGAAGGAGGCGAGGACGGCGGCTGGATTATCGCGGCCGGGCCACCGGAAGCCGTGGCCCAAAACGAGCAGTCGCACACCGGCCACGCGCTCAAAAAGGCGCTCAAACCGCAGCGGGCCGCGCTGCCAGCGGCGGCGACCAACGGCCACGGCGAGGGCAACGGCTGGATCCGCGAGATCGAGATCCTCGGCGCGCGCCAGCACAACTTGCGCAACATCGACGTCAAAATCCCCCGCGACCAGCTAACGGTCATCTCCGGCGTCTCCGGCTCGGGCAAATCTTCACTGGCCTTCGACACCCTGTACGCCGAAGGGCAGCGGCGCTACGTGGAGTCGCTGTCGGCGTATGCGCGACAGTTTCTCGAACAAATGCAAAAGCCCAAGGTCGAGCGCGTATCCGGGCTGTCGCCAGCCATTGCCATCGAACAGAAAGCACCCAGCCGCAACCCCCGCTCCACAGTCGGTACGGTCACCGAAGTGTACGATTACATCCGCGCCCTATACGCGGCCTTGGGCACCCAGTACTGCCCGCGCTGCCATGTGCCGGCCGGCACGCAGACCGCGCAAGAAATGGTCGAGCGCATCGCGCAGATGCCCACTGGCCGCCGCATCCTCATCCTCGCCCCCATAGAGCCGCGCCAAAACGAAGGCTACGAAACCCTGTTGGCGCGCGCCCGCAGCGATGGCTTCCTCCGCGCCCGCATCGACGGCACGGTCCACGACTTGCGCGAAGAAATCCAACTAGAGCGCCGCCATCGCCACCGCATCGAACTCGTCGTCGATCGCCTCGCCGTCCGCGCCAGCGACCGCGGCCGCCTCACCGAATCCGTCGAGCGCGCCCTAGAGTTAGGCAGCGGCGAGCTAGTCGTAGCCTCGCCCGACGATGAAACCGAGGAACGCTTCAGCCGCCGCTACTCCTGCCCAGAGTGTGGCCGGGCCTTTTCGCCGCTATCGCCGCAGTGTTTCTCCTTCAACCACCAGCAGGGCATGTGCCAAGTTTGCGAGGGATTGGGGTTAGGGCAGGGCGTCGACCGCGAGCGAATCGTAGTACCGCATCTCAGCGTGCGCGAGGGGGCCATTCGCGCTTGGGGACCAGTGCAAGATCCGGCGTTTGACCGCCTACTCTCTGTCGCGGGGGAGGCCTTGGGCTTCAGCTTGGACACGCCGTATGCTGCGCTCGCGCCCGAGGCCCGACGCGCCCTACTCTACGGCGCACCCGAGCAGCAATTGACCGTGGACAATCTCGGCTTCCGCTACGCCGGCGTCTTACCGCCCCTCGACGAGTACGCGAATACCAGCAAGCGGCACCGGCACCTCTTGGGCCAAGTTCCGTGCTCGGCCTGCGAAGGCAGCCGCCTGAAGACCGACAGCCGCGCCGTGTACCTGCGCGACAAGAGCATCGTCCAAATCGCCCGCCTGTCCATCGCCGAGAGCCTGTCCTTCTTCCGCGACCTGCACCTCCACGAACGCGAGCGCGACATCGCCGGCGAGCTGTTGCAGGAAATCCGCACGCGCCTCGGCTTTTTAGAGCGCGTCGGCCTCGGTTACATCGACTTGGAGCGGCGCGCCGCGACCCTGTCCGGCGGCGAGGCCCAGCGCATCCGCCTCGCCTCCCAGATCGGCTCCGGCCTCACTGGCGTGCTCTACCTGCTCGACGAGCCGACCATTGGCCTGCATCCGCGCGACAACGCCCGGCTGTTGGACGCCCTCAACTCCCTAAAGGACTTGGGCAATACCATCGTATTAGTCGAGCACGACCGCGATACGCTCGAAGAGGCTGATCACATCGTCGATCTCGGCCCGGGCGCAGGTAGCGAGGGGGGCAACCTAGTCGCGGCCGGGATGCCCAGCCAACTCGGCAACGGCCGGGAGTCACTCACAAGCGCGTACCTGCGCGGCGAGTTGCACATCCCGGTCCCGACCAACCGCCGCAAGCGTCGCAACGGACAACTCGTAGTACGAGGCGCGCGCCAGCACAACCTCAAAAACATCGACGTGCCCATCCCGCTCAGCCGCCTCGTGTGCGTCACCGGCGTCTCGGGGTCGGGCAAGTCCTCGCTCGTGGAAAGCGTGCTCTTCAACGCGCTCGCCAATGAGCTGCACAAGGCCAACCGCCCGGTCGGCGAGCACGACCAAATCGACGGGGTTGAGCACATCGACAAAGTCATCCACATCGACCAAACCCCTATCGGCCACTCCCCGCGCTCCACCCCGGCCACGGTCATGGGCGTCTTCGACCTGATGCGCCAACTCTACGCGGATCTGCCGGACGCCAAGGTCGCCGGTTTTGCAGCGGGGCGCTTCAGTTTTAACAAGCCCGGGGGCCGCTGCGAGACCTGCGAGGGGCTGGGGCAGCGCTGCATTGAGATGCACTTCTTGCCCGATGTTTGGGTCGAATGCGACCACTGCCGCGGCCAGCGCTACACGCCCGAAGTGCTGCGGGTGCAGTTCAAGGGCCATTCAATTGCCGACGTACTGCAAATGAGGGTGCGCGACGCGCTCGTCCTCTGCGAGAACATCCCCCGCATTCGCAAGCGCCTGCAAATCATGGAAGACGTCGGCTTGGGCTACATGTCCCTGGGGCAGTCCTCGACCACCCTGTCCGGCGGCGAGGCCCAGCGCCTCAAGCTGGCCGCTGAGTTGTGCCGCCCCGACACCGGACAGACTCTCTACATCCTCGACGAGCCAACCACCGGCCTGCACTTGGCCGACATTGAGTGCCTGCTCGCCGTGCTCCACCGCCTCGTCGATGCCGGCAACACCATGGTCGTCATCGAGCACAACATGGATGTCATCAAGACTGCGGATTACCTCATCGACTTGGGGCCAGAGGGAGGCGATCAAGGAGGGATGCTCGTCGCCGCAGGTGCGCCAGAAAAAGTCTCCCAAAGCCGGCAATCGCACACCGGACGCATCCTCGCCGACGTGCTGCAGCGCGACAAAAAGGTGCGGCGAGCATGAGCGAGTTGCTCCTGCCCCAACGCGCCTTTTTCGAGTTCTCCTTTCGCTGCCCTCGGCGGGAGAAACCACCGAAAATCAACGGCAACTTGCGCGATTGGGACGACGCAGCGCGCGTGCCCGACCTGATGGCCGTCGATGGCCACCAGCCCTTTGCCTCGGTCTATATGGCCTACGACGACAGCGGCCTGTACTTTGCCTGCGAGGTCAAGCGCAAGACGACCTACAAGCTCAATCCACTCCAACCTGCTGCCGGCGACAGTCTCGAACTCTTCATCGACACCCGCGACGTCAAAGAGCATCGCGCCAACCGCTTCTGCCACCGGTTTTACGTCTTGCCCGGCGGCAGCGGCAAAGACGGCAAGCAACCCATCGCCCGTCAGACCTCCATTGAGGACGCCCGCGAACAGGCACCGCCCTGCCCGGAAGACTCGATTCAGACCGGCTTGCGCCGACTCAAGCGGAGCTATCAGCTAGAGATCAAACTGCCGGCTGCCGGTCTCAATGGTTTTGCGCCGAGGGAATTCAGCCGAGTGGGGTTTGCGTACCTATTGCACGACGCGCAGCACGGCACCCAGTCTTGGTCGTCAATCTCGGACATGGGCGTAGAGCGCGATCCGAGCACTTGGGGCACGGCCGAACTAGTGGACTAGGACAGTCGGCAGCTTTTTACCCATGTCAAGAAGGTGCAGTTGACGTGCTAGGCGTCGTCTTGGAAGTTCTAACGAGTAGTGGGGGGAAAGGGCCTCTTAAAAAAGGAACGGACATGGGAGCCACGCACGTCACCGTAACTATTCGCAATCCGGCTGAGCCGCACCGCACCTGGGAAGGGCTGTTTCTGGTTGATACTGGGGCGACGGATTGCCTCGTCCCAAGGCCGCATCTCGAAGCCATCGGCCTTGAGCCGAAAAGTCAGCGGACGTATGAGTTGGCCAATGGCACGGAACTCAAGCTCGACATCACGACCGCGGATATCGAATTCATGGGTGAAATCGTCGGCGGCACGATTATCTTCGGCAATGCGGACGCCGAGCCGTTGTTGGGGGTAACGGCCCTCGAATCGGTGGGCATTGAAGTGGATCCTCTCAATCAGCGACTGAAAAGACTGCCTGCGGTACGGCTTAAACGGGCGGACGAGGGAGCCACCTAGCCGGCGCAGGCGCGAGGGCGCGAGCCGACCAACCGTCCTACTACACGGTACCGTATGACCATCGTTACTCCAGGTCTAGCTATATTGTGTTTTGGGCCAGTGCGTCGCCGTCGGCGAGTACACGGGTGTGGTGCTGGGCTTTGGCTCCGCCGGGCAATTGCTGCTGCGTGAAGACGATGAGACGCGACGCGAGGTGTGGACCGGGGATTTGGCTTAGGTTATGCGTGCCCAACACTTGTCCGGACGGGCGGGATAGGGTAGAGAAGTTTAGAAGAAAAACTAAGGCGAAATAGGTTTCAAGTTAAACTCATCAACCACATCACTCCACGAAGAGAATAGTGTTCTTTTAGAATCATTGACAGTGAGGAGCCCTTCTAACACACCAACAATGTGAACATTTCCATTTGTGTCTGGGGTAGTGTAAATAGGACTACCGCTATCACCGCCAATGATTCTACGCAGGCGTAGTAGTAGAAGGTGGTGGTCGTAGTAACGGACGGCGTGGTGGCCGACAGGGTTCTCGTCGGTCGAGGGGCTGGGCTTGCCACCCGGAATCGGCCTGCCACGCGCCGAGACTGGCCTCAAAGGTATCGAGCAGGAGGGGAGCCGAGTTTCCCGTTGCCTGCGTCTGGATCCCGTCGGAGGCTTCGATGATGAGTGGCGTGACGGGGAATCGTTTCTCCAGCGTAGTGTAAATATGTTTGCCGCCGTGGCGTTGGTAGTAGTCGCGGTCGATACCTAAGTAGAGGTAGTCGCGTCCGTCGATGTCGAACACACCGGATATGAGCACGGGCACCTCGTCGAGCAACCGCGCCACCGTGGCGTCTTGTTGCTCCGTGCCGAGGATCGATCCCCACACCATCTCCGTAACCGGGTCGAGCGAATACCCACTCCGTTGGCCAATCCGCCGCGACGAGACCGCCGCAGCGGACGGATTGACCGCATAACGTCAAACAGCACCACCTGCGCCCCGGCCACCGGCGCCCCATCCGACAGCCGCACCTGACCCGAAACCATCGACGGCGATACCGGGCTCGCTTGAACGGAAACCAACAGGCCAACCAGAAATTTTCCTACCCGCAAAATTCCCCTATACTATTTATTAATAGATCGTTTATCCGCGCATTCATCTAAGATCATTGCCAATGCCTAATTCCTCCTACCCGCGCATTCCTTATGGAGAGGCCGATTTCAAGCGTATCCGCTTGAATCGCTGGCTCTACGTGGACAAAACTCGCTTTGTCCACGCCTTAGAAGAGGAACGCTACGTCTTTCTGATTCGGCCGCGTCGCTTTGGCAAGTCCTGCTGGGTGTCGCTGCTGGACAACTACTACAGCCGCACCCGCGCCGACGCCTTTGAGGTCGTCTTCGGCGGTACGGACTTGGGACGGCAGCCGACCGAAAGTCGCCATCGCTACGTCATCCTGCGCTTCAACTTTTCGGCGTTCGACGATACCTTGGAAACCTTGCGACAGCGCTTTGAAGAGTATTGTCAACTGATAATCCGCAGTACGCTGGAGCGCAATGCGGATTTGTTTCCCGAGGTAGCACGGCAGCACATCCGCTCGTCGGACTCGGTCAATAGCCAACTCAACGAGTTATTCGTGTATGCCGGCGATCACGGCATTCCCCTGTATGTGCTCATCGACGAGTACGACAACTTCGCCAACACCGTGCTGGCCTATCACGGTGAGGAGGCGTATCAGGCCTTCACCCACGGCGGCGGCTTCTATCGCAATTTCTTCGCCACGCTCAAGGACGGGACCGGGCACAGCGAGGGCGGCTTGGAGCGCATGTTCATCACCGGCGTGTCGCCCATTACCATGGACGACGTCACCAGTGGCTTCAACATCGGCCGCAACATCAGCTTGCAGCCAGAGTTCAACGACATGCTCGGCTTCACCGACGAAGAGGTCCGGGAGCTACTGGAGCTGTACCGCGATCATGGCGTGTTCGATCAGGAGGTCGAAGCCGCGCTAGACGTGATGCGCGAGTGGTACAATGGCTATCGGTTCGCCAAGAGCGCCGAGGACGATCTCTACAACACCGACATGGTCCTCTACTATCTCAAGGCTTCCATTCCAAACCGCTCCATGCCGGACGAGTTAATCGATACCAACGTCCGCATCGACTACGGCAAGCTGCGCCACCTGCTGACGGTCAACCGCCAACTCAACGGCAACTTCGACCTGCTGCGCCACATCATCGGCGAGCAGAGCATCCAAAGCAACATTCAACTCAGCTTCCCCCTAGACCGGCTCGACCAGCGCGAAAACTTCCTGTCGCTGCTGCATTACTTCGGTCTGCTCAGCATTCGCGCCGTGGAGCGCGGGATGCCCCGGCTCGGCATTCCCAATCAAACGGTCAAGCGACTGATGTACGGCTACCTGCGCGATGCGTACGATGATGTGGGGGTGTTCTCGGTCGATGTGTACACCTTTTTCCGCTTGGCTCAAGCGATGGCCTACGACGGCGCTTGGCAGCCAGTCTTGGACTTTTTGCGCGATGCCTTAGCCGAACAAACCGGCATCCGCGACTACATGGACGGCGAAAAGGTCGTCCACGGCTTTGTCGCCGCCCACTTGAGCCTATCCCAGTATTTTCTGCTGCACTCAGAGTATGAACTCAACAAGGGATATGCGGATTTATACTTGGAGCCGTTCGTCGTCCAATACCCCGACATGCAGTTCGGCTACGTGCTCGAACTCAAGTATCTGAAGCGGAGCGAATCCCTCGACGAATCCGTCGTCGCAGACAGGATACAAGATGCCGTGCTTCAGTTGCGCAGCTACTTGGCGGATCCGTCGTTGCCGCGCCGCTATCGGTCGGTGCGACACATCGGCTTGGCGATGGTGTTTCACGGCTGGGAACTGGTCGCTTACCAAGCCATAGACGACGCAACGGAAGACTAAACCCAAGTACAGGCCGCGTAACCCAAGCTCACGTCATTATTATATTTCTTATATTTAAAGTTTAGATTGTTACCCGCGCATTCACCTAAGACCATTGCCAATGCCTAATTCCGCTGTAATCCACCGAGTTTTCGGGGTGGGGATTTTCGTGCTGACGCTGGGGATGTACGTGAAGACCCTCGCGCCGACCGCGTCGTTTTGGGACTGCGGCGAGTTCATCGCCACGTCCTATATCCTCGGCGTACCCCATCCTCCAGGCGCTCCGTTGTACGTACTGTTGGGGCGAGTCTTCACCTTGTTCCCCTTTGGCGAAGTCGCCATCCGCGTCAACTTCATGTCCGCACTGACCTCCGCGCTGGCGATTTGGTGCGTCTATCTATCGACCGTCGCGCTCGGGCGGCGGGCATTGGGCGGCCAGCCCCTGCAACCGCTGGGCGACGCCCGCGACATCGGCGTCCTCGCCGGTGGGGCCGTGGCCGCGCTGACGTTGGCGTTTTCCTACACCCAGTGGTACAACGCCTCCGAAGCCGAGGTGTACGGCTACTCCATCTTGTTCACGTGTCTGGGGCTGTGGCTGATTTTCTACTGGGAAGGCAGCGGCGCTGGCGCGGCCAACGACCGCTGGCTGTTGGCGCTGGCGTACTTGTTCGGCCTCGGCGGCGGCGTGCACCTGTTGTGCCTGTTGACGATTCCATCGCTCATGCTGCTGGCGTGGTTTGCCGACCGCCAGTTGCAACGGCTGATCGTGCTGCTGGTCGGCTGGGGTGTGGTCAGCGGGTTGGGGCTCGTAATATTGGGGCCGGGGGCTGGCTCAAATGGGATGATGGTGCTGGGGCTAGCTGGGCTGCTGGCGTACCTGTACGGCCGCGACCGGCGGTTGTTCTTCCTCCTGCTAGGCGTCCTCGTGCTGTTCGCGCTGGGCTATTCCACGTATGGCGCGTTGTACATTCGCTCTGGCCTGAATCCGGCCATCGATGAAAACGATCCAGAAACCTGGTCGGCGTTCCTCAAGTTTCTCAATCGCGAGCAATACGGCACCGAGAGCATGCTTACTACCATGCTGACGGCGCGGGCGAGCCGCACCTATCAGTTCTGGGATCAGCAGATGAAGTACTTCTTTCAGCAGTTTCCCTTTCCGCTTTTCGAGCGGGACGTGGTATTCCGCAAGGCTACCATAAACCTGCCGGATCGAGTATCCATTTCGCTGGTGCCGTACTTACTGGGGCTGTGGGGGCTGGTGTGGCACTGGCGGCAGGACTGGCGGCGATTCGGGGGCGTGTTGCTGCTGTTTTTGATTATGGGATTTGGGCTGTCGCTCTACCTGAACATGCCAGACCCGCAGCCGCGCGAGCGGCACTACGTGTTCGGCGGGATGTATCTGGCGTTCGCGCTGTGGATCGGGTTAGGCTGGCTGGGCGTGGTCGAAGCGGTGCGGCAGCAGTGGGAAAAGCATCGGGCAGCCGTGATAGCAGTGGCAGCGGCTGGGTTGTTGCTGCCAGCCGGAGTGGCGGCGCGACTCTATCACGTGCAAGACCGCACGGGCGACTATATCGCCTATGACTACGCGCACAACATGCTGACGAGCTGCGAGGAAGGCTCCATCCTGTTCACCAACGGCGACAACGACACCTTTCCGCTGTGGTTCTTGCAGGAAGTAGAAGGGATGCGGCGCGATGTGCGGGTGGTCAACTTGAGCCTGTTGAACACCAATTGGTACATCAAGCAACTGCGCGACCGCGAGCCGCGCATCGACATCCGCTACACCGACGACTTCATCGACTCAGTGCTCACCGACACGCAGATGGTCGATTTCTACAAGCGGTACTGGCCCGAGCCCAAGGTGCCGCCGGAGCTAAAGAAACTGGGAATTGACGTAGAAGTGAGCGCCCCCCCCGAGTACCCGATCCTCCGCGTCCAAGACGTCATGGTCATCAAAATTCTGGCCTGGAACGAGTGGAAAAAACCCATCCACTTTGCCATCACCGTTCCCACCAGCAACCTGCTCAACCTCGACCCCTATTTGACCATGGTCGGCATGAGCGTAAAAGTCTCGCCCGAGCCTACAGACGGAGTAGATGACGAGGCCCTAGAGCGCAATCTCCTCGAAAAATATCGCTTCCGCGGCCTCAACGACCCATCCTTGTACAAGGACGAAAACTCCGAGCGCCTCTTGGGCAACTACTGGGCCTGTGTCATGCAATTGGCCCGCAGCTACGAGGAGCAGGGGCGCAAAGATGAAGTGCCGCAACTCATGCAGTGGGCGCGGGACAACATCTACATAGGTTGGGAAAATCACTATGCAGCGGCCGATTACTTCAGCACCCTCGGCCAGCACGACATCGCGATCGATCACATCTACGAGGCCGCGCAATTCCTCATCGAGCGCGTGGGTATTGAGCCGGCCGCTACCTACGACAATATCATCGCACTGACTGGGGTGCTTATCCAAGAACCTTACTCGGCCTACGACCGCGCCGAGCCCCTCTATTACCAAGCCATCGCCCTCGCGCCGAAACGCTGGGAGGCCTACTACGAGTTGGCCGCCGCCCGACAGGCCAAGGGCGATGTTCCCGGAGCACTAGCCATCCTCCAGCAGTACAAAGAGCAATACGGCGCGCGGCCGGAATTGGTCGAGGCCGAGCGCATCCTCCGCCAGTCCGCCTCTCCATGACCGAGGCCGTCACCGTCGTCATCCCGCACTACCGCGCGGACGTGCTCTACGACTGCGTGGCCTCGGTCTATGCACACAGCGATTATCCCGTCTGCGTACTCGTCGTGGACGACGGCGGCAACGCGCCTAGCTTGCAGCGGGCCAAAGCCGCCTTTCCCGCGCTAGAGGTCTTGCCCAACGAGCGCAATTTAGGGTTTGCCGCGGCCTGCAACCGCGGCTTGGCGGCCGCCCACACCCGCTACGCCGTGCTGCTCAACGACGACACCCGCGTCGAGCCAAACTGGCTCGCCCCCCTCGTCGCCATGGCCGACAGCAACCCCCGGATTGCCGCTTGCCAGCCCAAACTGCGCTCGGCCAGCGCGCCCGACCGCTTCGATTACGGAGGTGGGGCCGGCGGCTATATCGACGCCTTGGGCTACGCCTTTTGTCGGGGGCGGCTCTTCGATCGCTGCGAGCGCGACGAGGGCCAATACGATGCCTCCGTACCGCTCTTTTGGGCTTGCGGTGCAGCCCTTTTCCTCCGCGTTGCCGCGGCCCGCCAAGTCGGTTTTTTTGACCCTGATTACTTCATGCACTTTGAGGAAATCGACTTGTGCTGGCGTCTCCAACTCGCTGGCTACCAGATCCGCGCCGTGCCGCAATCCATGGTCTTTCACCACTCGGGCTTCTCTCAGCCTCCGGCCACCTTCCGCAAGACGTACTTCAACCACCGCAACAGCCTCATCACGCTGTGCAAAAACGCGGGACTGCGCCGCCTGCTGTGGCTGCTGCCCTTGCGCCTGTGGTTGGAAGTGCTGGCCGTGCTCTACTATCTCCGTCGAGGTCAGTGGTCCAGCGCACCGGCCCCTTGTGCCGCCTTGCTTTGGTGTCTGGCGCATCCGCGCAACATCTATCGCCGCCGCCGCCAGAGCCAAGCCATCCGCTGCGCATCAGTCGCGCACGATGGCGTCTATTCGGGCAGCATTCTCTATCAGTACTTTGCTCGCCGCGTCCAGCGCACCTCCGCGCTCGTGCCCGAGCCATGAGCCGCGTCGTCCTTGGCTGCGAACGCCTGCTCGCGGCCGGCGATCTGATCCGCGGCCGGCGCGTCGGCCTGATTACCAATCACTCAGGTGTCGATGCGCACCTGCAATCCACAGCCGACCGGCTGCACCAATCCGATCTCTGTACGCTCGTCGCCTTGTACGGGCCAGAGCACGGGATCCGCGGCGCAGCGCAAGACGGCGAACACATCGCCCATTCTACCGACCACCGCACCGGCGTACCAACCTACAGTCTCTATGGCCAAGTGCGCGCACCGGATGCCGCCATGCTCGCCGGCGTCGAGTTGATGCTCTTTGACATTCAAGACGTCGGCGCGCGCTTTTACACCTATCTCTACACCATGAGCCTGAGCATGGCCGCCTGCGCCCAAGCGGGCATTCCCTTTCTCGTCCTCGACCGCCCCAATCCCATTGGCGGCCAAACTATCGCCGGAAATTGTCTCGACCCAGCGTTTGCCTCTTTCGTCGGGCAGTATCCAATTCCGGTGCGCTACGGCCTCACCATCGGCGAACTCGCCCGGCTCTTCAACGAGGAATACGAAATCGGCGTGGGTCTGCATGTCGTCGCCATAGAGGGCTGGCAACGCTCCTTTTACTGGGAGGACACCGGCCTGCCGTGGGTGCCGCCATCGCCCAACATGCCTAGTCCGGAGACCGCGGTGATTTATCCGGGAACCTGTTTTTTCGAAGGGACCAACGTGTCTGAAGGACGGGGGACGGCCAAACCTTTTGAGCAGTTTGGCGCGCCGTTTATCGACGGTGCGCGCCTAGCCGACGCGCTCAACAGCCGAGCGCTGCCCGGGGTGGGCTTCCGCCCGGTGTTTTTTCAGCCGACGGCCAGCAAGTACGCAGGCGAAATTTGCGAAGGGGTCCAAGTCCACGTCCTCGACCGCGCAGCCTTCGAGCCTGTCGGCGTTGGCTTTGAGGCGCTCGCGGTCGTGCGTCGGCTCTACCCGAGCGAATTCGCCTGGCGCGTACCCGCCGGTGGCATCCACAACTTCGATCGCCTCGCTGGCACCGACCAGATCCGCCGTGCACTCGACGCGGGCGCAGCCGTCGCCGAGTTGCAGGCCGCTTGGGATGAGGCGTGTCAAGCCTTTGACGCTGTTCGACTCCGCTACTTGGCGTACTCTTGAACGAGGTTGTCCCGCCACGCGATCTTTGTTATCGTTCACATTAGCACTCGCTACACCTGATACCTGTCATGCCCGCACCGCTCCAAACCGGCACCCTGTTGGTCGCCACTCCCGCGCTCGAATCGCTCGACTTCGACCGCACGGTCGTGCTCATTACCCACTACAGCGAAACAGACCTCACTATGGGTCTGGTGATCAACCGACCCCTCGGTGAGCGAGTTCGGCGCTATGCGACTGAATCCCTACAAGAACTCGCGGGCGGCGAAGATGCGTGTGCAGAATTGGGACGAATATTTTACCAAGGAGGGCCAGTACACCAGCGCTATCTTTTCTTTTTGCACCGGCTCGATGGCCTAGTCGAAGGGGGGACGAAAATTATCGACGGCCTCTATCTGGGTGGCAACCTCGATACCCAGTACGCCGAGGCCGAGGTGCTCCGGGCCGACGCGCCGCGGCTGCGGTTCTATTTGGGCTATGCCGGCTGGGAGCCGGGCCAGCTCGAGACCGAGATTAGTGCTGGCACTTGGTTTTTGGCCCCAGGCGACCCCGAATTGGTCCTCGCGCCCACACCTGAAACCATGTGGCAAGCAGTGACCTATTCCATGGGGGGCAAATATCGCCCCATCTCCGTATTTCCCGAAGATCCGTCCGTCAACTAATCAGCACACCATGCCCCGCTTGGCGCGGATGCCGTGCGCGGGCGGATCGTCGCCGATCCAGCGACCATCTATAGGCTCGTGCGAACGCTGGTAGCGCGTATCGGAAGAGAGGCGGATGCAGTCCGTCTGGTTGTCGGAGCTGGCGTGCAACAGGTACATGCAGAAGACCAGCAAGTCTCCCATCTGGTACTCGGCCGTCAACCAGCGACCCTGTAGCTCTTCGCGCACGGCAATCGCATCGTGCGAGTAGGCCCCGGACGAGTTCCAGCGAATTTGCTCGCGTTCTTCTCGTGTCAACTCGCGGCGCTGCTGCTGCGCAGCCGCGACGATTTGGCGCGCGGTGGGGCCGTCGTTTTCGCAAAACGCATCCACATCGGTCTGGCCGTAGCCTTGCTTTAGAGCTTCGTTCTTGTGCGACCCCTCCAACACCATCAGCCCCCCCATCTCGTAGGGCACGTCGCTGAAGGGCGTCCACGACGTATAGAGCGCCTTGGTCCCTCGGCCCATATAGACAATGTCGCAATGCGGGGTCGTCGCCGTGTTGGTGCCCGGCTGCTTGGCGCGGAACCACGTGTAGTCGTAATGCCGGACGGGCCCGCCTAAGAAGAATTCGTAAAAGTCCATCATCGGGCCGGCGTGAAGGACCTTGTCTAACGGCGGGTTGTTGCGCGCTAAAACGGGCATAAACGGGCCCGTGGCCGCCGGATTGACCGTCTTGCCCGTGGCCACTACGCCCTCCATCGGCGGCCGCGTCGGGTCTAGCACTCCAGCCTTGAAGAGGCGATCGCACAATTCTGCCCGCGCCGTCAACACTTCGCGCCGGTCCAAATACCCAGGCAAAAACAAATACCCGTCTTCTTCCATCCGCTCCCAGAGCGCGTCCCGATCGCCGATTACATCATCCGAGCGGCGGAGTTCGCCCACCTGATCCATGGCGATCGGCTTGCCGCTGTACGTGAGTTGAGGTATAGCTACCGCAGTCATAGGTCGTCCTTTCTGGATCTAAAATTACGCTACTAGCCCTCGTAAGCAAATGCCCGCCGACCAAACGGGCGGAGTGTCGCCCGAATGGGCGGTACAACATCTTGATTGACCTAACGTGCCTTAATTATTACATTTAGCCCCATCCCCCGTAATGCCCTTTGGCTTTTTGAGCGAGAAAAACAATGTACATTCGTTCGCTGTGCGTCGCTGTCTGTTTGTCCTGGGTACCGCTTCAAGCCGCCGACTTCAACCCCGGCCCGAGGCCGCCGTATGCTGCCGCTATCTTGCTCGAAGCCGAAAGCGGTACCGTCCTTTTTGCCCATCACCCAGATAGACAGAGATCGCCAGCCAGCACCCAAAAGCTGGTGCTTGAACTAGTGGTTTTGGAAATGGTCAAAGCCGGCGAGATCTCATTAGAGGATTCGGTCTGGGTCTCCCGTCGCGCTGCGCGCACTGGCGGCTCTCAGGTTTTCTTAAAGCGGGGTGAGGTTTTTACGCTGGGGGAACTGATGGAGGCAGTGGCCATTTCCTCGGCCAACGATGCCTGCGTTGCCATTGCCGAGCACATCAGCGGCTCAACCGCCGGCTTTGTCCGTCTGATGAACGAGCGCGCCCAAAACCTCGGGATGCATGAAACGCGCGTCGTCAATGTCCACGGCCTCGACAACACCCCACGTGGTAAAGGCAACCTAAGCACGGCCCGCGACCTCTCCAAAATCGCCCGCCTGCTCTTGGCCCATCATCCGGAGGCCCTAGAATGGTCGTCCACCCGCCGCAAGCCCTTCCGCAACGGCAAGTTCATGCTCCGCGCCACCAATAGGCTGCTGGGGCGGTTCCAAGGGCTTGATGGGCTAAAAACCGGCTATACGCGCCGCGCCGGCTCTTGCCTCGTTTCCACAGCCTCGCGCCGCGACATGCGCCTAATCTCTGTGATCTTGGGAGCCCCTTCCACGCGCGTCCGCGACCGGGAGACCCGCCGCCTGCTAAGCTGGGGCTTTAACAACTTCTCGCGCGTGCCCCTCGTCGAAACCGGCGAGCGGATGGGCAAGGTCGTGCTCGATTGGGGCATAGAGCCAGAGGTGGGCGTCTTAGCCCAAGACACCATAGTCGCCGTACTCACCCCCGAACAGGAGAAACAGCTCGTCCGCCGCCTAGAGCTACCCGAGGAATTGCCAGCGCCGGTCGCCGCCGGCGACGAACTGGGCAAGTTGAAGGTCTCGCTGGGCGATAGCCTATTGGCCGTGGTGCCCATCCACGCTGAAAAGAGCATCGGCCGCATGGGGCTGTGGGACAAGCTGATGACATACTTCTAAGCACTGATGTTACGCAGCCTTTGTCATGCCTGCTTTCGCAGGCCTCCAGCGTAGGGGGCGGTTTGAAACCGCCCCCTACTATTTGTGATACCGCCCGCCGCTTAAAATATCAAAGGACCGATACAAAGCCTCCAACAACAGCAGGCGCGCTAGCTGGTGGGAAAAAGTCAGCGGCGACAGCGACCACTGCTCTCGTATTTGAGACTCCACCCCCGCCGGCATTCCCTCGGCCCCTCCTATTGCCAACACTAGATGCGAATGGCCTTGGTTCATCAGCCGCTGGAGCCGTTGTGCCAACTGCTCAGAAGTAAACGGCTCTCCTTCCACGTACAGACCGACGACATACGTCCCTTTCAACAGCCGGTCCGGCAGGCCGCCCCGCGCCTTACCTTTTTGCGGGCACAACGCGACCCGTGCCTGCCGCGAGAGCCGCTTGATATACTCCTGCTCGGCGGCTTCTAGTGCTGGGTTGCGGTGTTTCTCGTAGGAGACAACGCTGATCTGCATCGGCACTAGTAGTGATCCGGCGCAATCGACAAAGCCCGGTTCTCCAGCGGCAAGGCCACCCGCGCCCCGCCCTGCCGATGCGACTCGACGAGCGCGAAAATTAGCTCTTGGCTGCGACAGGCGAGCGTTAGATTGCCTTGAGTATCGCCGTCCTCGTCGATTGCCCGGACGATGTCCTCCATCCCGCGCAATGTGCCGCTCTCAATGACAGCTTCGGGCGCATCCACCGGGCGCAACTCGCCGTGCTCGTCTTTCTTGCGCAGGCTATAGCCCATCCCATTGCTCAGGGTGCGCAGCGTGCCCTCGGTGCCGCTGATTTCAAATTCCCAGCCGGGCGCACCCACTAAGTACGAGTGAATTCCGTTTTTGAACTGTACGTATCCATTGCTGATCCTCGGATCTATGGTCAGCCGGTCGCCCTCCCAATCTGCGGCCTCTGCCTGTACCGTCCCCTGTGCGAATTCCGCCTCCGAGTCCAGCGCAAAAAAGAGCATCATGTCGGCCGCGTGCGTGTGCCCCCATTGCGCCACGCTGATCCCGCAGTTTGCCACGACCGCCTGAACCTCGCCGATGTCGCCGCGCTCAATCATGGCGCGCGCATCGCGGTAGAGCGCGGCATAACGCCGCTGCGTGCCATAGTTGAATTTGACGCCTCGCGGCACACAGGCTTGTAGCATGGCGTCCATCTCGTGTACGGCGTTGCACAGCGACTTCTCGCAGTAGATGCCTTTGACGCCAGCTTCGGCCGCGAAAATCACCTGTTCGGCGTGCGGACCCGGCCGAGTGGCAATGCTGACCACGTCGAGGTTTTCGCGCTCGATCATTTCCCTGTAGTCGGCATAGGCTCGCTGGGCACCATAGCGGTCGCGGATGCGTTCGGCCTTCTCCTCGATTGGGTCACAGACGGCGACCAACTCCATGCGCTCGCAGGCGACGATTGCCGCCGCGTGCGAATACGGCAGAAAAAGCTGGGCATTGGGACCGCTTTTGACTTCGTCGTCAATGGTGGCACCCATGCGCCCGCAGCCGATGAGTCCAACTCGGTAGGTAGTGGGCATTTTGCTCTCCTCTTCGCGCAATCTTGACGCAGTTAGTATGCTGGGATATATTATTGACCCGTCTGCAATTAGACAACCCGAGGGCGATTAGCTCAGCTGGCTAGAGCGCCTGCTTGACATGCAGGAGGTCACTAGTTCAAGTCTAGTATCGCCCACCATCTTCTAAGCCCCTGATTTTTCAGGGGCTTTCTTTTTATCCCCTTGTTTTTGTTTCTCAGCGCACAGATAATCAGTAGTTTGGCCCGGAGCACTTGAGTCACCTAGTCTTTATGACAGAAAAGGAAAGGATAGACCTCCTTCGCTACAGAATAGCGGAGCGCCCGGACAATGACAGGCATTGGAATTATAGGTGCGGGAGGAATTGCCGAGCACCATTTGAGGGCGATCTCTCGGCATCGTCAGGCCAAGGTTCTTTGCCTAGCCGACACTGACTTGAACAGAGCACAGAGCTTGGCGGACAGATACGGAATCAGTCGGGTTACAGTTGACCCGAATAGGATCCTTCTGAACGCGGAGGTCAATACGGTCATTATTGCTCTGCCCACATTTCTTCATTATGAATGGCTGTTGCGATGTGCGAGAGCCGGCAAAGATATCCTCACCGAAAAACCCCTGTGCCGAACTGTGTCGGAAGGCAAACACGTTCTTCGCACATGTACCAAGCACAACGTTCGTCTTGCGGTAGGATACATGAGACGCTTCTCACCTGCGCGGTTGAAAGTACGGTCGTTGGTGCAAGCCGGAGCGTTGGGCAGACCCGTGACCTGGCAGATCTCGTCATTCGGGCCGCGCTCAGACTTCTATCGCGGGCCCGGAAATTGGATGTGGGACAGACACAAAGGTGGTGGTCTTGTCATGGATGGATCCATTCACGATTTCGACTTCGCGTGCTGGATCCTGGGACAACCGACAAGAATGTTCGCACAGTCCTCCCGGATATCAGATGTCGCGACAGCGCCGACGCAGGCACACGCTCTTGTCACTTTTGCAGACAGCGATCGTCTTGCGTACAGCGCTGCATGGCAAGAGGGTGATTTCAGCCCGAGTCAGCGCTCGTCGTGTATCATCGGATCTGAGGGAACCATCACTTTGGATTCTGATTTTGAATTCACTTGGCATTGTGCCGGCAAAAAAGAGCGACATTTCAAGTGGAGTCCTGACAGACTCCGCCCGTCAGGTATGGGGGCTTCCTGGCTCTTCTACCGACAACTGGACAGTTTTGTGAGGAAGAAGAACGATGTGAGCCTAGCAATTGGCCAAGAATCTCTCGCCAGCCTGTGGATAGCAGAAAAAATCATTGACGCTGGCCCAGACGGCAGGCTCTTCTACTACAGATGACTATGATAACTGAGAGAAAGGCCGAACCAATCCACTCTTCCTAATGGATCCGAGAGAAAAATCAGAGCAGTGGCGACAGGTTGTCAAAGAAGAAGATATATGGCGACCAGCTATTCAGCAGATATGCGATCGTGCAGGTATAGTCTATAGATCGATACGGACGGATTTTCATTCTAACAACGCTGTTTTTCTACTCGATCATCACTACGTCGTAAAATTGTACGCCCCGGATCAACAAGACTCTTTCCGCGTTGAAGAAGGGGCTTTACGCATTTTAGCGACAACCCCGGCCCTGCCAATCCCCCCCTTATTAGCCGTCGGCGATCTTAACGGTTTGCTCTCTTGTCCTTATATAGTTATGGGTATGGTATCGGGCATGCCTTTAGATGAGCTTCGCGGAAAATTTGGCTCTGGCGATCTCGTCAATATTGCAACACAGTTAGGCACGGTTATGGCTCGTTTTCACGGTAGTTATTTTTCCGGCAAATCTCAGATTGGACAAGCATATGGGGCCTGGAATACGCTTTATGAAAATCGGCGGCACCAATTCATTGAAAACCTTGGACAGACCGTTTCTTTCCCCTCTTGCCTTAAATCAGAACTGCGTGCATTTGTTTGTTCTACTGAGGTGGATACGTATCTGAATACTCCCCATGTTTTGGTGCACGGCGACTTGACGTGTTACCATATTTATGTGGAAGAGCAGGCTGGTCATTGGCGAGTTTCGGGAATCATTGATATGGGCAATGCGCTGGCAGCCCCACCTGAATACGATTGGACAGACCTGTGGTTTCAGACACTCGAACGAGATGTCCAAGCATTGATCGCTTTCCTAACTTCGTACCAATCAGCCCTCAAAATAGACGAAAATTACCGTCGCCGACTGATGGCCTTTTTCCTACACAGTTGGGAAGCAGCCCCTAAGTTGGCTACGCTCCTTGAATCAGAGAATGCTCCAGACATTAAGGATATTGGAGCATTGCTGGATTGGCTTTGGCCAAGAGAATTGGAAACTTCATGAACATGGAACAGATGACAGATACCGCATTGGATCGCTCTGTCGCCGAAGTGGTTGCCAGACTAAAAGACAAAGGCTTGATTTCGCTATACCTATGTGGTTCATTCGGCACTCAAGACGAACTCCCTTCGAGCGATGTTGATCTCCTATCGGTTGTCAAGGATGATTTTGATAGCAGAGAAGCAGCAGATGTGGATGCCTATCTTCGAACAGAATTCACCAGTCAAACAGGTATAAAAGCTTCATTAGCACGTATTACACTATCCGAATTGGCCGGTGATATGGAAAGAGATCAATTCATACCTTTACCGCTTTGGGTGAAACAGTTCCCATTTTTTAGACGAGTATGGGGGCAGCATATCGATCTGGCAACTCTTAAAGTGGAACGTTGGTCACTAAGCGAGGAGGCACGGCATCTGATTGAACAAATTCAGAGAAGTATTCGTAGCACGAGAAGAACGAATGGTACAGGTAAATTGAGGGCACCAGAGTTTGCAAAGATGATCCTTCATCTTGCGTTTGTGGAAGTAGAAGCTGAATATGGTCTTCCATTCGATCCATCTTATAAGAAATTGACCCAATCTTTGGGTCATGTTGGAGATCATATTGTGCATCACGCCTTCGCTGTGCGCACCTCACGCATTGATACTGTAGATGCGTTTCTTGCATTGTGTGAAAAAGCAGAAGAATACGTTAATGCTATTGAAAAAAGGCGGAAATCTTGGTAGTGATGAAGAAAAGGCGGACCTTTGGTGTGGGATATAGGGGTGTTGCAACTCCATATCACAGGGCCTGATTCTCCATCTGAGGATATTGTGCTGGAAACAGTACCTCAATTAGTTGTTGTGCCTTGCCACTGAGCCGGATTTGGTTCATCTCGACAATTTCATCCGCCGTCTCCGTCCCGACGATCAACTGCGCAATCTCCTGTCCACCTCGAATCGAATTCTCCGCCGTGCCTCCGGACTTTACCTTCACATCAGAGCGATCGATGACAAGCATTATCTCTTCCTCTCCACTTGATATAATCAGATTGCCGCTCCACTCTGCGAGCGGAGACTTGCGGAGTCTCCGCGACAACTCGTTCGTCAGCTTTTCGAACAAGGACCGTAAGTTGATAATGCGGATGACATAAGCACGACTCCCACGTAATCCGCCCCAGGAGTCTGGCTGTATCTGACAGGAATGCATCTGCCGCAACCGTTTGCCTAAAACACTCTTATAAGGCAGACGATCGAAATATACGGCGTCACAATAGAACTGGCGTGCCAATTTTCCCAACACCTGTATTCTCTGTTCTGGATCACCGACGGACTCGTCCACCCAAAACAAACTGCGCTCGCGCAGGTAGACATTCAGTTTATCGCCGGCATTCACAACCAGGTGCCTGCGCTGCTTCCGCTGTGTTCCCTTTCCGTCCACGATCAGCCATCGGTTACCTTCTACCTGTACTGCACATACCGCATATGGACTGAGCGGTCCCCGGATTCCCTTAAAGCCTTCGTTGATTTGATGCCGCAAAGCATCGGTAATCTCCCCTCGATCTAGATCCACTTGATAATCTAAATCCAGATGGAATTTAATACCTGCACCGCCCGATATATACCCGACAGGCTTACCCTTGGAATTGGTCCAGAACCACCCCTGAAATTGGCTCGGATGTTTATTGTGCCAATAGGTCGGTTTCACTGCTGTACCGGTAATCAATTCGTTCTCCCGATTGTAAAGCTCTGCCAAATCTTCCCGGTGATCTGGTGTGAAATCGTGGAGTTCAAAGTCGGGAGGTTCAGAAGTCAACTCGTCGGTATCAACATCCCATCCCAGCTCTCGCCAAGCGAAGACATAACCCAAGCCGGAGAAGAATACTTCCTCCCCGAACGCAATGGATAGATCATATCCTTGAGCACGCATCGCTTCAATAGAGGCCAGAGCGGTCTTCTCCTTCAGCTCCTGTGCACGCCCCTGGTAGTCTGGATGCGTGGCATCCAGATTGATACCTGCGGTGCGCACCCGAGCGGTTCCAATCCGCACGGAAATATCGTAGACGCCGAAAACCGACACCACCTCGCCATCGAGACAGCCAATCCGTGAAGTCATCCAGTCCAAGTGGCTCTGTGACATCCGGCCCTGCCGCCACTGCAAGGTCAATGGGTGATTCGGTCTCTCTAACAGCTTGTAAATACCTTCACTATGTTCTTTCTCATCGGGTGCGATGAGTTGCAATACCTTGTCAACAAATCTTTCATCCTTGGAGGGACGCTTTTCTCGTAGATCTTCCTGCACCATGATCAATAACCTTTCTTTTAGTCGCCTTCTGGCATCGTACAGCCGTTTTTTTACGGTGTTCACAGACGCATCCAGAAAAGCAGCGATTTCTTTGTGTGAATACTCTGAGACATAGAAGAGCGCGATCACTTGACGCTGGTGTTCAGGAAGGTCGGCAATGGCGCACCGCAGTCTATACTGCATCTCGCGCCGGGCGACCACTGTCTCAGGATTGGGCTGTTCGGAAACCAGATCATCTTCTATCCCCAGGATTACAGACGCTCCCCATTTATCCCGGCGTTGTCGTTGGCATTGTCTGAAAATGATCTGTCGCAGCCAAGCAGGGAAGGCGCGAGGTCCATAGACTTTGCACAAGTTGTGATAGGCCTCAATAAATGCCTCTTGCGCCGCATCCTCTGCCAGATGAAAATCGCCGAGTACTGTGTAAGCATATCCCACAGCCATATCCTGGAAGCGACGGACAAGCTGGCCATATGCATCTACGTCGCCATCTTGCGCTTGCCGCAACAGTGCCTGTAATTCTTCCATATCAACTCTTTTTTATTCCGGAAAGCGCCTCCTACAGGTAGAATGCCAGTTTGCCGATAAAAAGTTACCAGAGTAAGTCAAAAACTCGAATACTCGAATTAATTGACGCGCACTAAGGCATTCAATAATCTTTTTAAATACCAAGTAATAGCATCCTCACAAAACCTAAATACGAAAGCCTGCTCAGATCCACGGAGATTAGAATGAGGACATTCGGTCGAGGTGACCAGGTTGTATGGCGCTCGCTTCCGGAAGGGAATGTCGGC
>JAPPEF010000231.1 GCA_028875335.1 Gemmatimonadota bacterium | reverse complement strand
GTTGCGCTGGCGGTCGTATTGCCAGTTGTCCCCTTCGGGATCATCGGCCGAGCGATTGGGGCGCAGGGGATCGGGGTCTGGGTAGAGCGCGGCAAAGGCCTGCTTTCGCTCGGCTAGGGAGCGGGTGGTATCGAACGCAGCGTCTTGTAGCCGCAAGTAGAAGTTCAATTCGGCTTCGTCGTTGCGGCCATCAATGCCCACATCTTCCTCCCGCGACACCAACCCGTCCCCTGCGGCTTGCCCGGGGAAAGGCTCGTCTTCGGTGTCGAGGCGGCCATTGGCGATGTAGTCCTCGTTGATTTGGTCGCCCAAGTTCACGTGTAAGGTGCCCTCTCGGCCCCGGACCCAGATCTCTATGAACTTGGACTCGGAAAAGTCGTTGACGGTTGAGAAGGCGAGGGAGATTCCTCCCCAAGACTCGGGGATTTCGGGGCGGGGCGTCAGCTCCATCGACAGGATGTCGGTGCGCCGGTTTTGGGCTTCGATTTGCTCTTCTTGGTTGGGCCAAATGTCGGTGCGCAGCACCCCGTCGTAGGGATTGTACCAAATGAAGCGTGCGCGATTTTCCACGCCGAAGCGGTCGTCCTTCGGTGCGCTGGCCGGTGCCCAGCGCGGGCGGTTGACGACCAGCGAGATGGGCCGCTCGCTGTCTTCAAAGTCGTCGATGTACCCGCGCCCCTTGGTGTTGAGATTGGGACGGCTTTGCGCGACTTCGGCATCTAAGGTCACTTCTGAGGGAACGGCCGTCTTGATCAGCGGCAGCATATCAACGACGCGGGTGAGGAGCGGCACCTCTCTCCGGACGCGCAAGTCGAGGTTCCATATCACTGTGCGCTTCGGCTCGTTGCCCACCCGCACCCGCCGGTCGCTCGAACGCTCGTTGTTGTAGATCATGGTGCTGCCCACGCGCCCGTCGCCCTCCCAGAATTCGTACTCAGTGCGCAGTCCCAGCAGGGTTTTTTGCTGGCTGCCGATGTTGAAGACGTCCTCGGACTCAAAGGTAATTTCCAAGTCGGCACCGGGATCGGCCACTTCCTGAGCGACCGAGCCGATAAACGTCACACTGCCCGTGAAATCGACTCGGTAGTCGGTATCCCGCGTCAGTGGGCGGCCGTTTAGCTGAACTTCCACGGTTTCGGGCCGGACGCCGCCGAAGATGCCGCCTAGCCGAATGCGCTGCTCCGAGGAGGCAGCGCGGACGAGGATTTTATAGCGGCTAGCCTCGATCTGGGCGCGCTGCTGCTGCTCGTTGTAGATGGCGGGGACGGGTTCGTCGAGCAGGCCGCGGTATTTGTCGGAGCGCGGATCAAAGGGGCGCTGGTCAGGGAAAATCAAGTGCCCGCGGATGTCGTCCAGCCCAATGTAGTCGGCGTCGACGACGCGGTCAGGCGCGCTACCGGGGTCTTTGCCGCGCTCGTCCAAACCCAAAAGCTGCAAGTAGGAGCGGCCCTGTTGCGAAAGTTGATCCTCTTGACCGGGCACTTCCTTGGCGATATCGACCTGCAAAGTCTTGGGATCGAAGCGGCGGCCAGTGGAAAACCCGGAGGCAATGCGGTACACGTTTTTCCACTCTAGGTTCCAAGTGGGAAAACCTGGGCGGGCATTGCGGGCCTTGATCAGCTTCAGGTGCAGGGAGTCGGATTCTGCGCCGGCGTTGAGCCGAGCCGTCTCGTGTTGGAGGGTGCCATCGAAGTCCGGCGCACGAGTTTTGAAATGCACGGCCATGGCATGGGGATTGGATACGGCTCTGTTGAGGACGATATAACCAGCCTCAGCCAAGATCTCATAGTCTTCATCCGGGTCGAGCCGGTGCCAAGTTCCCTCCTCAAAGCAGCCGCTGTTGCGCAGGCGATTGCCCACTGAGTCAAAGCACTCAATGGTGGAAAGGGAGTCGGACGGATCGACCCAAGCAACGCCAGGCTTGGCGAACAGCTCAGCGTCATTTCTCGTATTGAAGTCGTTGATATAGACTTCAAGGCCACTGATATCGACGAAGTTTTCTGCGCCAAATTGCGCTCCATCCAACAGCCGGCGGAAGTTGGGGAGGTGGGCGCGGTAGAACTCGTGCAGAAAGAAATACGTGTTGCGGATGTATTGATAGTCTTTGAGTTGGAGCGTATCGATGGCCGCTCCGCCCTTAAAGGTCTGGCGGTTGGATTTGCTCTTTTCGTGGCTGGCGACGGTTGTAAAGGCCAGCGGGCCGACCTGCCCCTTGGTGCGGATGCCGAAGAGACCCTTGTTCTTCTGCCGGAAGCCGACGAAGCGAGTATTGGGCAGTTCTAGGGTAGTGTTGCCGGCCTGCACCTCTTGGAATATGGAGTCCTCTTCACCTTCGTAGTCGAGCTTGATCTGGTTGGATAGCTGATCGCCCATATTGGAGCTAAAGGCCGAGCCGAAGTCTTGGGTGTTTTGGTCGATGCGTATGTTGATCAGCTCGCCGACTTTGCCTTCCACTGTGAAATCGGATTCCTGTTCGATGCCCAGCGAGGGGAACTTGGAGCTTCGTCCGTATGAGGTCTGGACTTCGCCATCGGTCCACTCGCTCTTGCCAGAAATGATAATGGTGCGCGAACCATTGAGCGCGAGACTGGGGCCTTTGTCGCCGATAAAACGCCGCAGGGGCTTGGGCGCGGAAAAGGGCACAGTCCACTCAAAGCGATTCCCTCTGCGCCGCCGCTGCTCGGAGGCGGTGCTGCGGAAGTCGCGGCGGATTTGCTGGTGCCAAAGCTGACGGTGCTTGGCTTGGTATTCCATGCGAAAATAGTCGTTTAGATTCACGGCGACCGCTGGTCCTTCGGCGAATCCGCTGACGCGGCGGCCGTAGTTGGCCATTCCCAATGAGTCCACCGCGGCTTGGTACGAGATTGGCGCGCGACTGGGGGCGGGCAAGAGCGGTTGGCCAGCCCCAAAGGCGGCTTGGCGAGGGGCCGCAAAGCGCTGGGAAAGCGGGCCGTATAGTGGCTCGAAATGCAGGCCAGGCTCGGCGTGCGCCACCGCCGCGAGCAAGCAAACACACAGCCGCTGAGACCAGGAAAACGCTTGGAAGAAAAAGCGGAGAAACACCTCTAAATTCACACCTATCGACGTCTATCGTTTGACATGATCCAAACCCCCAAGGGACGGGAGTTTGAGGCGTCAAACAGCGAGCTATCACCGAATGCTCTCGGCGTGCTGTTCGCCATTCTCAATTAAGAAAGCGGTCTTTCCATTGAGGTTAGCGGAAGCGACTCAGAAGCCTTCTTTTGTGGCTCGGCTGGCAAAAGCAATGCACCGAGCGGCTTCTGTATTAACCAAACGCAATAGGCGGTCTCCAAACCCAAGAACAGGAGGATGCTGCCCAGACAAAGCGAGCAACTACCTGAAAACATAGCACGCGGCTGCGATTATTTCAAGGAAGCCCTTGCAAAAACCATTCCCGTTGCACGGCGCGGCGCGCGTTTTTGGACGGCGGCTTAAGTCATTATATTTGAGGGAACTAGGTCCGTGGCCCGTCCGGGTATCCCCGCTTGCGATGGGGTGCCCTGAGTGCCGCGCACTACAGCCCCGTATCCCTTTCGACCCATGACGATCCTATCCCGCTACGTGCTTAAAGAGCACGGCTGGCCCTTTGTGCTCGGCTTTGCGCTGATCCTTTTCATCCTGCTGATCGACGTCGTTTTGCAGACGATGGACCAAGTGCTGAGCAAAGGGCTGACCTTGCTGGCCGCTCTCCAGCTTTTGCTTTTCAACTTAGCTTGGATCGTGGCGCTGGCCGTGCCCATGGCCGTGCTCATCGCCGTACTCATGGCCTTTGCCCGCCTCGCCGCCGACGGGGAAATCATCGCGGCCAAAGCCTGCGGGGTGAGCTTTT
>JAPPEF010000131.1 GCA_028875335.1 Gemmatimonadota bacterium | reverse complement strand
GAAACCCATAATTTCCCGACTCCAACTAAGCTTCCTACTGGACCGTATAAAACCTGGCACCGAAGTTGCGTTCGGGCTCGTGCGCAACGGTGTCCAAATGGAGAAGACGGTACAGTTGGGAACTCAACCCGCACCCAACTACTCCGCCGACTAGGCCGCGAATGAGGACTGGGCGATGATCCTAGTAGTCGATGACGATATTTCCGTAACCACGTCGCTGTCCCTGCTGCTCAAGCAGGCCGGCTACCAGACCGCGACCGCCGCGTCTCCGGCGGAGGCCCTCGAATGGCTGGAGCGCGGCGGGTGCGAATTGGTCTTGCAGGACATGAACTTCTCGCGCCAGACCAGCGGCGAGGAGGGCATGGAATTGTTGCAGGAAATCAAGCGGCGGTGGGCTAGTGTGCCGGTTATTTTGATGACGGCTTGGGGGTCCATTGAGCTCGCCGTGCAGGGCATCAAGGCCGGTGCTGCGGATTTTGTCACCAAACCCTGGACCAACAAACAGATCCTCCAGGCCGTGAAAACGGCGCTGGGCTTGGCCGCGGCAACGCCCGCCATTGAGCGTACTATCACGCGCGAAGAACTAGATCGCCAAGGCGATTTCGCCAACATCATCGGCACAGATCCCCAACTGCTCAAGGTGCTCGAAGTAGTAAGCCGCGTCGCGCCCACCGACGCCTCGGTCCTGATCACCGGCGAGAGCGGCACCGGCAAGGACGAGATCGCCCAAGCTCTCTTCCGCAACAGCAGCAGGCGCGATCAGCCCTTTGTCAAAGTGAACTTAGGCGGCATTTCCTCGACCCTGTTCGACAGCGAGATGTTCGGGCACGTGAAAGGGGCCTTCACCGACGCGCGGCAAGATCGCACTGGCCGCTTTGAGTTGGCCGATGGCGGCACCATCTTCCTCGACGAGATCGGTGACTTAGCTCCGAGCTGCCAAGTCAAGCTCCTACGAGTTTTGCAGGATCGGACCTATGAGGTGCTGGGATCGAGCAAGACCCGTTCAGTGGATGTGCGAGTGATCTCGGCGACGAATCAGAACCTGCTGGAATTGGTCGAGTCAGGGGCCTTCCGCGAGGACTTACTCTATCGCCTCAACCTCATCGTCCTGCATCTGCCTCCCCTGCGCCAACGGCCAGAGGACATCCCGCTGCTAGCGCGTCACTTTGCGCTGGGCGCGGCCCAAGCCTACCGCCGCGACTTGGAGATCGACGCCGCGGCTCTGAGTTGGTTGCAAACCCTGCCGTGGCCGGGCAACATCCGCCAGTTGAAGCAACTGGTCGAACGGACTGCGTTGATGAGTCCCAGTAGCGTCTTGGGGACCGACGACTTCTCCGCAGCCCTATCGATGCAGCCCGAGGAAGGCCAGAGTGGATCGGGCGACCTGCCAGCGCCGGGCACCATGACCCTCGACGAGTTGGAACGGTCGATGATCGTCCGCTGCATGGAGCGCTATCAGGGCAACATCAGCCGGGTGGCCCAGGCCTTGGGCTTGAGCCGGGCGGCGCTGTACCGCCGCTTTGAGAAATACGGAATCGACCCTTGAGCCTGCGCACCAAACTCATCCTCTACCTGATCGGTATCCACCTCGTCTTCGCGGGGCTTGCCGGGTACCTGCTGCGCGAAGAGAAGTTTTGGCTGTTGGGGATTGAAGCATTCTTCGTCCTGTCCTTTGCCGTCGGCGTGCGTTTGATCCAGCACTTTTGGGTGCCACTCGATCTAATCCGCACGGGTGCCGAACTCATCGGCGAGCGCGATTTCACCAGCAAGTTCGTCGAAGTGGGCCAGCCGGAAATGGATCAGCTCGTGCGCGTGTACAACCGCATGATCGATCAATTGCGCGAGGAGCGCACGCGGCTGCAGGAACAGCACTACTTCATGGACAAGATCCTGACGGCCTCGCCGTCGGGCATTATCACCCTCGACTTCGATGGCAAAGTCGCCCTAGTCAATCCCAGCGCCAGCCGCCTGTTGGTGCTAGCCGAAAGCGCGGTGATCGGTCAGTCATTGGACGAGTTGGGGACGGCATTTGCCCGCGCTCTGCACGACTTGGCCGTCGGCGAGTCGCAGGTGTTGCCGGTGCAAGGGCAGCGAGTGCGCTGCCACAAGGCGCAGTTTTTGGACCAGGGATTTCCGCGCAGCTTTATCCTCATGGAGGAATTGACCGAGGAATTGCGCCTGTCGGAGAAGGCGGCCTACGAGAAAGTCATCCGCCTGCTGGCACACGAGGTGAACAACTCAACGGGAGCGGTCAATTCCCTGCTGCACTCGTGCCTCAACTACAAGGGACAATTGCGGGAGGCCGACCGCGACGACTTTGAAAACGCCCTGCAAGTGGCCAGCGACCGCATCGATCATCTCAGCGCCTTCATGCGCAGCTTTGCCGAGGTGGTCAAACTGCCGGCACCGCACTTGCAGCCCGTGGACTTGGAAGCTCTTTTGCGCAACATCGCCCTGCTAATGCGCGCCGAGTGCGAGCGCCGCAACATCGATTGGGACTGGGATATTCAGGCGGACCTGAAACGCATTGCCATGGACGAAAACCAGATGGAGCAGGCATTTGTCAATATTCTGAAAAATGCGGTGGAGGCCATTCGCGAAGGCGGCAGGATCACCATTCGTCTAGGCAAGCTCCAAGACCGGGCCTTTGCCGTGGTCGAGGATACGGGCGCGGGGATCGACCCGGAAGTGGCCGAGAGCCTGTTCACGCCGTTTTTCAGCACCAAGGAAAATCGGCGTGGCCTCGGCTTGACGTTAGTGCAGGAAATTTTGAGCCGGCACGGTTTTGCCTTTTCCCTCGAAAGCCCTCCAGACGAGACGACCCGCTTTACCATCCGCTTTTGAAAAGCCAAGTTTAATGACCAGCGCCTGAGCGCTGCAGTTGATCGGCCCGCGCACGAGCTAGGCGGGCGTGTTCCGTCCGCCCCATTTTCTCGTAGAGAACACCTAAATTGCGATGGGCTGTGATCGATTGGGCGTCGTATTTGATGGCCTGAAGTAGGGATCTTTCCGCTGCCTCGTAGGAGCCTCGTTGCATGTAGAGTACGCCCAAGTTCCGCTGAGCAGGGACAAAGTCGGGTTTGAGCCGGACGGCTTGTTCGAGGGCGTGGATTTGTTCATCTGCCATATTCAGATTGGCAAGGACGTGGGAGAGACTGTAATAGGTCTGGGCGGTCTCTCTGTTCTGCAGCGCCCGTTCAAAGGCTTGGCGGGCTTGTTGAAAGTCTTTTTGGAAGAAGAAGACATAGCCCAAGTTGTGGTGCGCCGGGTGGGCATTGGCTGGTCGGGGATCGCATTTTAGGCTTTGCGCAAAAGCGTGTCGCGCTTGCTCCAAACGCCGTTGACTCAGGTAGAGTTTGCCCAAATTGAACCAAGGTTTGGCGTGATCTGGGACTAGCTTTACTGCGCGCAGGAAGGCCGCTTCGGCTTCGTCAGACTTGCCCAAGTACTGGTAAGCCACGCCCAAGCTGTTGTAGATGTCGGAGTCGTCGGGAAATTGCGCTAGGCCGTGCGTAAAGGTCTGTACAGCTTGGTCGTACTGCTTATTGCGCAATTGGGTATGGCCCAGCAGCCAAGGAGAGCGCAAATGGTCCACCTGCCAGGACTCTACCCCAGTATGTACTAGGGCGAAGGCCGCTGCCAGCAGCAGCAGAAAAGCGCCGAGGCGTGAAGCGGCCCGAGCGGTCAGCAGTTCCTTCAGACGCCAAATTCCAGCGGCAGCAAAGACCAGCAAAAAGGGTAGGGCAGGCAAACGGTAGCGAGCGCACACCGAGAATAAGAGTCCAGTGGATAGGTAGGCTAGAACGAAGAGGAGCGGTAGGGTATAGGCGGAGGTCCATCGCCAATGCCACAATATGCCTACCAAGGCAAAGG
>JAPPEF010000010.1 GCA_028875335.1 Gemmatimonadota bacterium | reverse complement strand
TGCGCGAGAAAAATGACCTGCTCCACCAAGACCACATCCAGTCGGGTGGTCTGGCTAGCCCGCACCTGCACATTTTCTCGTAGATCGGACTTGTAGCCGACAAACGTAATTTCGACTTGGTAGTTTCCCGCTGGAACGGCGATGCGGAACTGCCCATCGGCGTCCACTGTAGTCCCAGTTTTGTAGTCCTCCGCTGGCGAGCGCACGGCGATATTGGCACCGGGCAGGGCCTCCCCCGCCTCTCCTGTAACCGTCCCCTTGATAAAGCCATCCGACTGAGCCCAAGCGGCCCCACAGCCCAAGGTCACCCATAGGCACATCAGCCTAGCCATTTTGCCCATCGCAGTTTCCCTCCTACAAACGCCCAAGGCCCCAAGCCCTGAAAGCGCGGTTTGCTAGAACGAAAAGTTCCTAGATCGCCCCTAGGAATTCTATTATATGACAAGGGTTTCTATCTAACAATTGAATAGCCGCCGCCGCAACTTCTCTCCATCATTCGACGCTTACAGCAGGATCCCAGCCACGCAGGCGGTCATAAAGCAGGCTAGTGACCCGCCCAACATGGCGCGAAAACCCAACCGCGCCAAGTCGCGCCGCCGCTCGGGGGCAATGCCGCCGATGCCGCCGATCTGGATGCCAATGCTGCTGAAGTTGGCAAAACCGCACAGAGCATAGGTCAGGATGATAACCGAGCGCTGGCTCAGCTCCACGCCCGAGCCGGGCTGGATCCACTGGCTCAATTGGACGTACGAGACAAATTCGTTGGCCACCATTTTCTTGCCCAACAACTCGCCGGCCAGCAAACAATCCTTGGCCTCAATGCCCATCAACCAGGCAAAGGGCGCAAATAAATAACCCAGCGCCGCGGACAAAGACCACTCCAAGCCCTCCATCCCCAAGAGGTAGCCCACGCCCTCGCCCAACAGGCCCAGCGCCCCGTCCACTAGGGCTATCAATCCCAGTGCCGCGATGAGCATGGCGGCCACGTTCAGGGCCAGCCGCAGGCCGTCCAAGGTGCCGTTGGCCGCCGCTTCCACTACATTGGTGGCCGTGCGCTCTACCTCAATCGATACCCGCCCTAGAGTTTTGGACTCTTCTACTTCGGGCTGCATCACCTTGGCCACCAACAGCGCCGCCGGGGCCGAGATCACCGAGGCGGCTACCAAGTGACCGGCGTCAATCCCCAGGCCCACAAAGGCGGCCAATACGCCTCCGGCAATGGTGGCAAAGCCGCCGACCATCAAGGCCATCAGTTCTGACCGAGTCATGCTAGCCACGTATGGGCGGACCACTAGCGGAGCTTCGGTCTGACCGACGAAGATGTTGGCGGCCGCGGCTAGGCTTTCCGCGCCCGAGGTGCGCAAGGTGCGCTGCATGACCCAAGCGAAGGCCGCTACCACGTACTGCACCAGCCCTAAGTGGTAGAGCACGCCCATTAGGGCGGAAAAGAAGATAATGGTCGGCAGGACCTTGAAGGCGAAGAAATGTTCGCCGAACGCGTCGCCAAAGACGAAGCTGGAGCCGGCATCGACGTAGTTGAGCAAGGCAGTAAAAAAAGCGCCAATATAACCGAAAAGTGCCTGTCCGGGTCCGGTCTTGAGAACGAGCAGGGCGAGGAGAAATTGCAGTCCCACGCCGGCTGCTACCAAGCGGCGATCTACTTTGCGGCGGTCGGCGCTTATGGCGAAGGCCAAGGCGATCATCACCACAAGGCCGAATAGGCTGATCAGCCGTTCCATCGGTACCTACTTTTTGTGCGAGAGTTGGAGAATACCAGGAAAAGTATATAAAAAAACGGCGGGGAAGCCCGCCGAGAAAATCAAAGCCCGAGTCCCGAATGGGAGCCGAAGCGTACCGAACTATCTATTCCTCACTTCAACTTCTCACCCGGGATTCACTGTATCGCTATCGGCTCGGCCTCGCCGACGTACGCCAAGCTGCTTTCAGGCTACCCCAAGTGGTTGCGGCGATCGCACTGAAGTCATCAATGGGGTGGAGTTCCCAGATGGTGACCCCGGTCTCTCTCGTGGTCGTGAGGAACAGAGTACCCTCCTCAATGGCATACGTGCTAATCCCCCATTCATTGAGTACAGCGAGAAACTGCACCTTATCGAGTTCAGCGAAAAACGCGTCGATAAATTCCTCTTCAAAGTCCGGGTAGTTCTCTGCGGGGATTTCGTGTGAGTCTGCTACATATCGGGCGAAGTCGCGGGCCACTTGGGTGAAGAAATCAACGAAGCCTTCACCGTCAACGGACAGGTCTAATGCGGCTATATCAACCACGAGATTGTCGCCTAAGATGCTATAGGTGCCAGTGCCGTGGGCAACAATCGTCTCCATGGTGGGTGGTTCCGGGACCTGGACATCGGCTAGGAAGTCGTCTTTCACCTGAATGATTTGGTTGATCTCAAAGGCTCCATCTTCCTCAAAGGTCAGGCGAATGGTAATCTCGCCGATTTGCTCATCGACCATAGTGCCCCCCCAAGTGCCGTACAGCGCCTCTTTCTGGGCGGCGAGCGGCGGGACGAGCAGGCAGAGTAAGAGGACAGACGACAGGAACTGGTGCATAAAGACTTCCTTTGAATAGGTCACTCGTACAAATGGGCGACGTACTCTGCGTAGCCGTTGTAGGGAAGGGTCTCGCGTCGTTCCGGCGAGTGCGGGTCGGTGGTGATGAAGCGCTCGCTGGCTTGCGACCAGCGGGGATGGGGGACTTGAGGCTCGACGTTGGAGATAAAGCCGTACTCGTGGGGCACTAGGGTATTCCAAAACGTCTCCGGTTGTTCGCTGGTGAACTCGATTTTGGTGATAGATTTGAGGCCCTTATAGCCGTATTTCCAGGGAGTCACCAAGCGCAGGGGAGCGCCGTGTTGCTTGGGCATTTCGTGACCGTAAACGCCCGTCACCAGCAGAGTCAGCTCATTGGTTGCTTCGTCCATGGTCAGGCCCTCGGTATAGGGCCAAGGCCAATCGGATCGATCCCATTGTACTGGGGCCACCTCGGGATTGAAGAAGGAGATCATGCGCACGTAGCGGGCCGATGACAGTGGTTGGACAAAGTCGATGAGATCTCGCATGGGAAAGCCCGTCCACGGGATGGCCATGGACCAAGCCTCGACGCAGCGGTGGCGGTAGAGGCGCTCTTCCAGATCCATAATGCCGATTAGGTAGTCGATATCGTACGTCTTGGGCTCCGGTACTAGGCCGCCTATTTCCACGGTCCAGGGAGCAGGCTCAAAATTATCTATAAAGCGATACACATCCTTGGAGGTGGAGAATTCATAGAAGTTATTGTACAGAGCTGCCACCGCTTCGTCGGTGAGCGGCCGGTCGAGCGTGGAAAAGTCATCGTTCGTGGGGGCCGGATACCACTCTGAAGGCGGGATTGGATCGACGATCGCAGGGTCGAGGTATTTTGTTGTATCGACGAGTTTTTCCGGATTGAGGAGCTTTTCTGGAATGCATCCCGCAAGCAGGCCGATGGTGCCCAAACCAGCTCGTCGAATGAACTTGCGGCGGTTGAGATAGACGTCTTCGTCGGTGGCCTGGCGCTCGGGGATCTCCCATTTTTTGCGCGGCATCACAGCCTCCTTTCAATGGAAGTACGACCAAAATATAACAGATTGGCTCTGCAGCCGCGATTTTTTAGCGCTTGAAAGCCAGCCCCACGGCGTAGGTCGTGCCCGCTGCGGTATTGCAGCCAGCCGCAATGTGGAATAGATCGACGCCGACTTCCAGGTTTTTACTGAGAGACCAGATCAATCCCGGGGCCAGCTTGAGGATGTCTTGGTCGCCGACGAGACCACCTTGTCCCATGGCACCGCAATCGCCCATGGTGCGCATTCCTTCGACCACGCCTTTGACTAGCAGGCGT
>JAPPEF010000319.1:2226-3885 GCA_028875335.1 Gemmatimonadota bacterium | reverse complement strand
AGGACATCGTCAGGTTTCTCCAAGGGGGCGGCGATCTGAGTCTGACGGAGTACAAGCGCCAGTATGACAAACTGGATGATTTCCTCAAACCGGAAGACGAGCAGGACCGGGTGCGTCCCGACACGGAGTACTGGAGCTTCTATTCGAGTCCGTATGCGTTCGGGCATCCTGGGGTCCCTATTGCATCCCCTGGGCCGCGGAAGTTCGTCCAGATCAGAGTGGATTTTGCCTCTCCCACCGTCGCAGAGGGGGGCAAGATCAGCTACATAGAGTTCAAGGCGTCGGTCCCCCCGTTGGTTCGCCGCTTGGTAGGGGAAATTCACCCAACCGAGACCGAGGTGGGCAAAGCGACGCAATTTACGTATTACATCAGTCCGACGATCCGGTCCACCGACAGCAGTTTTGACGGGGTGGAGATCGCGACGCCTTCAGGGGTGGTGTCGGTCGATTCACTGCGCATAGCCAGCATCGATCAGCAGGATTTCTCGTGGACTATCCACGGAGACGGTCTAGGGTTTGAGGTTCTGCTCCCGCGTCGGCTGGAGCCGGCGGACAGCGGTGCGCTGGTGGAGGTGGTGTTCACCGCTCCGGTACTGAGAGAAGTGGGCACCCTGTTTGCAGGCAGAGCGTTCGACACGACTAGGCCGCACGAGGTGCGGCAGCGGGTCGTGCCGGGCAATGCTACCAATGAGATCGAAGGAGATCGTTTGTCGGTGAGAACGGCTCTGAGCGAATCGCTGGTGTTTTCGCCTCGGATATCGCCGAATCCGTTCACGCCGAACGGCGATGAGGTGAATGAGGTGGTGAACATATCGTACAAGCTGCTGCGGTTGACCTCAGCGGTGCCGGTAGCGGTCGAGATCTACGATCTGTCGGGCCGGCTGGTGAGGCGAGTGTATGAGGGGGTGGATCCGGTGGGTGAGTACCGCCACGTGTGGGATGGAAGGGACGACTCGAACGGGCTAGTGCCGCCGGGGCTGTATCTGTACCGGCTAGTGGTAGACGTGCAGTCAGCGAAGGAGACCAGCAGCGGCGTCGTTGCGGTGGCCTATTGACAATCGCTTTTTTCAGTATGACCAGCACTGAGTTGCATCGCCAATGCTGGCGACGGACAGCTCGCGGTGGCGGCCCCAATGCTGGGGCCGGACTGCTCGTCTGCTGCGCGGCATTCGCCGTCTGCTGCGTCGCCAACTTGGTATGCCCCCAGACGCTTCTCAGCCAGGAGTCCGACGGACTCGTGGCCCGACAGAGTGAACATCACTACAGACTCGGTCTGCGCCATGTGCAGAGCGGTGACTTCCAGAGCGCCGAGCGGGAATACAGGAAAGCGATCGAGATGGACTCGACTGATGTTCGCCCACGCGACGGCCTCGGTTTCGTCTATGCTCTGCAGAACAGATTCCGAGAGGCAGAGGCGGAATTCGAGAGCGTACTGGAGATCGACCCCGACTATGCGCCGTCTCTCTACAAGCTGGGCAAGATCTTCCTGATCCGCCGGGATCGCGAAAAAGCGAAGGATGCCTACGAAAGAGCGATCGCATCCGAGCCGACGTACTTCCTCGCTCATCACGGCCTCGGCATGATCTACTCGCAGGAGGGAAAACCGACCGAGGCGGCAGAGTACTTCAAGACTGTGCTCCGGCTCAAGTCCGACTACGG
>JAPPEF010000319.1:0-1730 GCA_028875335.1 Gemmatimonadota bacterium | reverse complement strand
GAGGCTGTCGACCAGTACAAGCAGGCAATTGAGCGCGAGCCGGACAACGCGCTGTTCCACTACGCCTTGGGAGCTGTGTATGCCCAGACCGGAAGGGCCGAAGAGGCGATCGCAGAGTATGAGAAGGCCATTGAACTAGACTACTTCAACACAGAAGCGCATTTCGGTCTCGCCAACGCCTATTTCAAGCAAGGGAATCGCGAAGAGGGCGAGAGGGCGATGCAGATATTCCAGAAGCAGCGCGAAGGCAACATCGCCGAACTCGAACGCAGCGTCGCCTTAGTCCCCGACAATCCGCATTTTCACTTCGAGCTCGCCGTGCATTATTTCAGACAGGGACGGGACATCAGCGCCATCAATGAGTACAAGCTCGCCATCGCTCTCGACCCTGCCAATGCCGAATACCATCGCCGTCTCGGCGACGCCTACCTAAAAACGGGCAGGTACCACGAAGCAGATGAGCAGTTCGAGATCGCCCGCCGACTGGAGTCGGCAGACGAGAACGGACCATGAGCTGACACCGGATGGCTCGCGGATCTCGCCTCTATACCTCTGGGCTCTATTTTCTCATTTCGATCTCCCTCTGTGGCCGCTTGCAGGCCGACGACGGGCTCGTGCTCGGCACCCGCGTGCAGTTTGTCGATGTCGCAGCAGAGGTCGGCGTCACCTTGATGAACGTCTCCGGTGATGGCGAACAGCAGTACGTGGTCGATGCCTTCATGGGGGGAGCGGCCTTTTTCGACTACGACCGGGACGGGGACCTGGATCTGTATGTGCTGAACGGGTCGAGAGTGGGGGGATTTCCTGGGCGGGATCATCCGCGCAATGCCCTCTATCGAAACGAGGGCGCGACGTTTTCAAACGCCACAGAAGAATCGGATCTCGGGGACACCGGTTGGGGAATGGGCTGCGCCGTGGCCGATTACGACAACGACGGGGATGCAGACATCTACGTGACCAACTACGGCAGCAACGCGCTGTACGAAAATCGGGGAGATGGGGCTTTTGCCGATGTCGCGCAGCGCGCCGGAGTCTTCGGAGAAGAGGCATTTAGCACCGGATGTGCTTTCTTCGACTACGACCGCGATGGCGATCTTGACCTGTACGTGGCGAACTACGTCGATTTCGATCATTTCATGGAAACCACTCCCGACAGGAGGCACGAGTGGCGGGGGTTGACGGTCCATTTCGGTCCTCACGGGATGCGGGGAGAGGCGGACGTATTCTACCGCAACGAAGGCGAGGGCGTCTTTTCCGATGCGACTGCCGTAGCCGGTCTCGTGGATCGCGACATGCTGTACGGACTCGGTGTAGTTGCGGGAGACTACGACAATGACGGCGATTCAGATATTTACGTGGCCAACGATACGGGGCCTAACTATCTCTACGAGAACAAAGGCGACGGGACCTTTACCGACGTGGCTTGGATGAAGGGTGCGGCATACGGCGAGGGCGGCCAGCCACAGGGATGCATGGGCATCGCCTTCGGGGACTACGACAACGACGCGTATCCGGACATACTGGTCACCAATTTCTGGGAAGAGACGAACACCCTGTATCACAACGACGGAGGGCGGTTTTTCTCGGATCTCACGTTCGATGCGGGAGTGGGGTTGGAGAGTTTCCAGTTCCTCGCTTGGGGCACCGAGTTCTTCGACTACGACAACGACGGCGACAAGGATCTTTTCGTCGCCAACGGCCATGTCTATCCGCAGGTCGACAGGGCGAAC
>JAPPEF010000261.1 GCA_028875335.1 Gemmatimonadota bacterium | reverse complement strand
GATACGCTGAAAGGAGCGAATTGTGGATTTTGCCGAATTGAGCGAAAAACTAAAGGTGGCCAGCACGGCGACCCTGACGTCCGTGCTCCGCAACAAAGGA
Organism: Gemmatimonadota bacterium; assembly: GCA_028875335.1. Next base: position 3,801 of record JAPPEF010000261.1, on the reverse strand, counting down.
CTGCTCAACACCTTCATGCACCAAGTCGCGCCCCTCGCGCCCGACATGCAGATGGTCGGCCGGGCCTTTACCCTGCGCTATATCCCCGCGCGCGAAGACCTCGACGAGGTCCCACTAGACAATCTGAAAGACGTGCAGCGGATCGGCATTGAGCAGGTAACAGCAGGCGACGTGTTCGTCATTGATGCACGCGGCGACACCCGCGCCGGGACCATGGGGTCCATCCTAGCGGCGCGGCTGCAAGTGCGAGGCTGCACAGGGATCGTCACCGATGGGGCCTACCGCGACTCGCCGACCATTGTCGCATCGGGATTGCCCGCATACGCCGCGGCCATGAACGCCCACACCAACAAAACCATCCACCACCCCAGCGAAATCCAGGTGCCCATCGCCTGCGGCGGCGTGGCGGTCTTCCCCGGCGACATCCTCGTCGGCGATGGCGAAGGGGTCGTGGTCATCCCCGCGCATCTGGCCGAGGAGGTCGCCGTCGAGGCCGAGGAGATGGAGCAAAAAGAGCGCTTCATCACCGAGAAAATCCGCGCCGGAGCCAGTATCGTCGGCACCTATCCCCCAGACGAGCAGACCTTAGCCGAGTACCAAGCCTGGAAAGCAAAGCAACCTTAGCCCAAACGGCGGCGCAAGCGGCGCGCGAGATCGGACACCACAGCGGGAGCAGTGGCGGCGATGTTGCGCAACTCGTCGGGATCTTGTTCGAGATCGTAGAGTTCGTCGCAGTCGTTGTAATTCTGGATGTATTTGTGCGTACCCGTGCGCAGGCAGCGGAAGTTGTGCAGGGCGGCGACAGTCGCTTGGCGGTGGGTATCGGTTTGGCCGTCGAGGATCGGTTGCAGCGAGCGGGCGTCGATGTCTTGCTGCGGCGCTAGTTGGGCGAATTCGCATATCGTGGCATTGAGGTCGATGAGTTCGCACAGCGCGTCACAGACGCGGCCCCCAGCGATATTCGGCCCGGCGATGATCAGCGGTACGCGCAGGCTGGCCTCGTACGCGGCGCTCTTGGTGTATAGCCCGTGGTCGCCGAGCAGTTCGCCGTGGTCAGAGGAGAAGATGATATAGGTGTTGTCGAGCTGGCCGCGTTTTTCGAGCGCGTCGAGGATCTGGCCGATCTGATCGTCGATGAGTTCGGTGGCGGCGCAGTACTGGCGACGAGTTTGGGCGATTTGCTCGCGCGTGAATTTTGCGGCGCGTTTTTTGATCCACTCGGGTTTGCCAACGAGAGAGTCGCCGATAGCCGGGGGCATGGCCGCGTCGCGGTAGCGATCTCCGTATTCGGTCGGCGGATCAAAGGGGTCGTGCGGACCGACGAAGCTGACGAAGTAGTGCCAAGGAAAATCGTCGGGCGCATTGGCGATCCACTCGGCGGCGCGACGGCCGATATAGGCGTCCTCAAAGTCCGCGCTGTCCAGCGGCGAGTCGCGGCAATCGGTACTCCAACCAGCAGCGGCGCGCTGTCGATAGTCCTGATGAAACGTCGCCAATAGCCCTTTGTCGGCTAGGTAGTGCGTATAGGGGCCAATCGGCGTGGGCGAAGAGCCAGCGTGCATTTTGCCCTCGCATTCCTCCGGATCGGTGAAACCCCAGCTATAGGCGTAGGGCCGGTCGCCGTAGCGGCCGTTGTAGCCATCGGATTTGCGCAGGTCGAGCTTGCCGACGCAGCCGACGCGGTAGCCGGCGTCGCGCAGCCGCTGATAGTAAGTGGTGGTGCCCAAGGGCAACCGCCCCGAATTGTCCAAGCAGCCGAGGCGGCTCGGTTGCAGGCCAGAGGCCAAGCCAATCCGCGCTGGCGCGCAGACGGGCGCGTTGGTGGTGCATTGGGTGAAGCGCACGCCAGCGGCAGCGAGACGGTCGAGGTGAGGCGTCCGCAGGAAGTCGGCACCGGCAGCGCCGAGATAGTCGTGGCGGTGCTGATCATCCATGATGAAGAGGATATTGGGACGAGGCATTGAAGGATTCCTTGGCGTTTTAGGTAACTTGAACGAGCGCGGGGTGTGCAATATGTTGGATGGCCTATTCAGTTCAATCTACCCAGTCGCCAATCTCGCTTCAAGCAGGCTCTATGAACACCAACGACCCAATCCCATTCACAGCATTCGCCCGCTTCGAGCGGCTCACCGCCGAGAAGCCGCTGCTGTACTGCGAGCCACCCGCGTGGGCGGCTGCCAGTCACGCCATCGTCGTGTCCGACACCGTGCATTATCTATGGGCCAAAAAGGGAGGAGATGGTAGCTGGGTACACATGCACAGCTCCGCGCCAGTCGCCGATCCTACGGCGGTGACGCACGACCAGCGCAATCCCATACTCCTGCCTTCCGCCGACGGATTCGACAATCACGGCGTGGAATACCCATTCCCGTTTTGGAATCCCGCCGACCAGCGCTACTACGCCTATTATCTCGGCACCCAAGGCAAAGGCAAGCCCCGCCGCAAACAGACCGGCCTGCTGGTCAGCGACGGCGATTTCGGAGCGTGGACGCGGATTGGCAATGAACCGGTAGTTGCAGTCGGCGGCACACACGAACAACACGGCTCTTCCCATCCATCCGTGGCCGTGTCGGACGATGTCATTCACATGGCCTATACCGGCGAGTCGCCAGCCCCTCCTGAACGGCGCGATATTCTCTACAACGTACCGACCATCTGCCATGCCACCGCACCCACTAGCAACCCTGCGCAGGTCACCAAGAATCCCGCCAATCCCGTGTTCTGCGGCTCGGGGCAGGCGTGGGACCGCTATGGCGTGCGCGAAGCCGAAATCCTCAAAGGGCCGAGCTACTTCCACTTGTTCTACGGCGGCTACGACGGCAAGGTCTGGACCATTGGGCACGTCCGCACGCGTGACTTCCGCACCTTCGAACCCAACCCACACAACCCAATCTTCACGCCTGCGACCGCTGCCGACGCCTGGGATTGCGACGGTCTCCTGACCCCACAGGTGTTCGCAATAAACGGGACCTATCACATGATATACGCTGGTCTCAGAGGATCGGGCTGGAATCGCGTGTCAGCAGTCGGGACGGGTCTAGCCGTGGCCAAGCCGCTGTAGAGTTCACCCGCGCTCATCCGCCTGTTCAATAACCCGCATACTCTTCCAACGGCCCGTGCGAAAGCGCAAGTAGAACGCCACGCCCAAGATGCATATATACGCGCAGCCAAAGCTCCATATCAGGTACAGCCCCCCGTCGAAATAAGTTAGAGCCACGAAAGACGGCACGACCATAATCGCCCAAGCCAGCGAGATAGAAACCCACATGACGAAGCGAGTGTCACCTGCGCCTTTCAGGGTCGCCGTGAAAACCATGTAGGCGGCGTCGGAGACGCAGTACAGAGCCACGAAGCGCAGCAAGACCACGGCGATCTGATACGCAGCCGCAAAGTTGGCGTCCTTCTCCTCGCCAAAGGGCGCGAGGAAAAATTCCGGCACCACGATATAGCCCAAGGACATCGTCCCCATGTACAGCATGGCCAAGTGCAAACCCGACCACGTACAGTACTCGGCAGCGTCAGGCTGATCGCGCCCCAAGCGCTGGCCGACCATCGTCGAGACGGCAATACCGCAACCAATGAGCGGCATAAAGGCGAGGCTATTGATGTGAAAGGCCAAGTTCGTCGCCGCCAGCGGAATCGGCCCCAATCGGCCCACGATAAACAAAAAGAAGGTAAAGGCCATGATGTCGAGCATGAAGTTGACGCCGTTAGGGCCGCCAAAGCGCAACAGACGCCGCAGCAGCTTGAGGTCGGGCTTCCAGCCGCGCAAGGTGGCGTATTCGCTGCGATAGCGCGGCC
>JAPPEF010000391.1 GCA_028875335.1 Gemmatimonadota bacterium | reverse complement strand
CGTCGGCTGTAGTGCCGACCCGCTCGCCACCTACTTCGGCGACCACATTGGCCCCGGGCAATGCCTGCCCAGAATCGTCTTGTACTACGCCGGCAATCTTGCCGTTGCCAGCGAATGCCGGCAGGGCGAGCAGGGCGCAAAACAGCGCCGCGCCTAGTGCCGCCGGCCACTTCCTCCTCTCAATGTGCATGGGTGCCCTCCTGTGTGTGCTAGAGGTGAGGTAAAGCAGACCCTAGCGCACTTGCCGCAAATTTTGCAGAAATGCGCCAGTGAAGTAATCAATAGAAGAAATTCGGGTCACTCCGTCAATAGGCACAAAAATCAGGTAGTGGGCTATTTTAAAATGCGAATCAAATATATGACAACGTTTGTAATATAGGCGACATTTGCGCCCAACGTTTGCAGCTTCGCCGTCACGTCCTTATCCTCGCGACTCTGCCTACTTATCGCCCCTCCCGCCAAGCAACCAACGGATGCTCCCGCCGCTGCATGGGAAATTCCACCCTTCCCCCAGTAATCTCCGCCTCGTAAGCTCCCAAGATCATCTCCAAGGCCGCCACTGCGTCGCGCGCACTCGACAGCGGCTCGCGGTCGGCTTCGGCCGCGTCGATCAAATCGGCGACTGCCAGATCATTGCCCGTGCTCAGCGCTTCGTCCGCCACCTCGTCTAAGGAGACCCACTGCTGGCTCGCATCGGTTGGATCAAACACTGGATGCGGATAGAGCATGGCCGGACCACTGCCGCCGCCGCGCAGCGCAATCACGCCCTCGCTGCCCTCGATCTCCATACCCATTCGCGCACCCCCACCCTCGACGTACTTCCGCGAATCAAAAAAGCCCGCGACCCCGCTCTTAAAGGCGAAGTAGCTGTTGATGCAGTCGCCGGCGATGGGACCCACCGGCTCGGTCGCCTCCCGCACGTCTTCGACCTGTAACGCGCGGCCTTCGTGCTCAATGTGCGCCGTCATCCACGCCACATTGCCGACAAACAGGCGCATCATGTTGAACAAGTGCGTCCCCAACACGATCATATCCTCGCCGCCGCCGCGCCGATCCTGTTTGCCGTGGGCGCGAATGGCCTGCACCGCGCCGATCCGCCCCTGCGCCAACACCTCCTTTACGTGCCGGATGCGCGGCATATACGCCCCCTGATGCGCCACCGCGACCTTGCGCCCGGTCGCCTCGGCTTTAGCCACAATTTGGTCGCCCTCAGCCAAGTTCCACGTCATGGGCTTTTCGCAGTACACGTGCGCCCCTACCTCCAAACAGGCCAGCACCATCTCCAAGTGGCAATCGGTCCAGCGCGGCCCAACCGTCACCACCTCCGGCTGCTCGGCCTCTAGCATCTCGCGCCAGTCGGCGTACGCGCGGGGAGCAGCCAATTCCTCCTGCTTGACCTGCCGTTCCTCAGCGTCCTCATCGGCGACAGCCACCACCTCGATGCGCGGATGATTCTTCAAGCCCGAGTGCAACCCGTGTCCCCAATTGCCCCGTCCGGTCCGGCCTATGGCCGCTGCTCGATACATCTTGTCGCTCATGTCTATTCCTCCTTTGTAGGCGTCGCGTGTGAACGCCTGTTGTGAAAGTCCTACCCCTAACGCACCCCCACGAACACCACATTCCCTATTTCTCCGAGGCAAAAGTCAATCACCATCCACATGGCTGCCCCCAAGAGCTGCCCGGCGATCAGCCCGGCGAAGAGCGGCTTGTACGTGAGGTAGCCGCGCGTGCCCGTGAATTTGAATATCACGGCCTTGCACAACCAGCCCAAAAACACCGAAAACCACGCCACGCCCATGACCCAACTGTCGCTCACCGGCAGGCCGATGTAGTGCAGCGGCCACCACGGGAAGTGGTGCTGCATGTAAATCAGCCCGCCCATCAAGGCCGCGCCCACGCCCGTAAACAGCAGCCGCGGACGGATGTGATCCCAGCCGACTGGATTGTGAATCTTGTCTTCCAAAAAGCGATAGGCCAACGTCGGCACCCCAAATTGGCGCAGATTGATCCCGCCGTGCGTGTAGTTCAAATAGAGGGTAATCCAGAAGGCCCCCATCATGCCGACGACGACCGCGATGACCAACCCCCAAAACAGGCGGCGGTGGTTGGCGCCGTGCCCGTGCGCCAGCTTGAGCGCGTTGGCCGTGGAAGCCATGACCGTGGTGCGCATTTCAGCGGCCCAAGAATAGCTCAGGCTAATCGATGCCAGCCCCTTCCAGCCGATCGCGTCCGTACCCAACGTATAGACCGCAAAGGGCTGCGGCAGCATGGTCGAAGAAGTAAAACCCACGCCACCTTGGGCGATGACCCGCGCAATAGCCAAGAAAATGGCAAACGCCCCGCAGAAAAACACCACGGCCGCCACTACCGGCACCCCACTCAGCAGCAGCCAGCCGAAAAAGTAGGCCGCGCAGACAATCCACAGCCACACAGCCGCCCGGTACGAGAGAATCTCGTCGCCATCGTCAGCCTGCACGCCGCGCTTAAACGCCGCGCCGAACACTTGGCGCAAGTGGCCCCGCGCCGTCCACAAAATCGCCCCCACCAGCACCAGCATCGCCCCCATCCCCTGGTGCGACAGAGCTATCGAAGACCCCGTCAGCGCTTCGTTGTGCCCTTTGATCTGAAAGCCGATGACGTTGAAAGCCCCGGTCTGGAAGCGACTCAACAGATGGAAAAACCACACCGAGAAGGCCACGTTGAGGTTGAGGAAATACGCCACGCCAATGATGGCAAAATTGACGAAGATGTGCAGCCGCACGCTGTCGCGGAACAGCATCAGCGGGTCGAACACCAGCCGCACCTCGGGCACGTAAAAGAAGTAGTGATTCAGCCCGTCCAACACTTGGATGGCAAAGGGCAACGAAAACCCGACCCACATTAGCGGATTGCGAAACAACTGCGGGAAAATGCCCTCGTCGTTGCCACGCAGCATCTCCAAGGGCACCTGCGCCAGCGGGAAGACCAGTCGCTCCTGTTCGACCCAAGGCCGCCGGAAGACGACCATCGTGGCGATCATAAGCAGATAGACCGCCAGCATCGCGCTGCCCCACGCCATAAGCGGCACCAGCCAAGCGCCCCACGGAATGCCCATCCCCGCGGGCAGTCCTTCGTAAAAGAAGCGCGCGGCCTCGGCTTCGTGCGGCGCGAGCCAAGAGGGGATCAGCGGTTGAATCAGTTCGGTCCAGCGGTTTTCTGGCGTGGCGTAGTAGAAGGGGCGGGTGAGGATGTGGCACAGGTTGGTCACCAATCCCCAAGTGGGAATCGCCGACGCCACGACCATCATCGCGTACACGACCACCAACTCTCTCGTGCGTAGCGCCCAAGACTTGATGGTGACTTTCAACAGGGGGTTGACCAGCCCGACGAGAACCAAAAAGACCATCATCGCGCCAGCCGCAATGTAATCCGAGGTCAGACCGGCGTTTTGCAGGACGAGTACCGAGTAGGGACAAGCTAAGTTCAAGAAGAGCGCCGCCCCCGCGCCCAATACGAGGGCGCGCCGCGTCACCTCCAAGCCAGTTCGCTCCGTTTGCATGGCCGCAAAATAGCCGCTAGCCCTAGCGGCGGCAACCGCAGCACGGCTCATTGCCGCGCTCTAACCCTGCCGTTAATTTCAATTGGGAATTAGGAATTAAAAATTAAGAATTAAAGGCGGGAGCGTTGATTATCCTTAATTCCTAATTCCCAATTCCTAATTCCTAATTCAACCTCTGGTGTAGGATAGGAGCACCTGTGCGCAAATCCCCGTACACGGCTGCGGACTTCAAGGCCAGCAAGCCCGAGGTCATGGGGCTCGTCGAAGTCCTGTTTAACCGCCGCCTCTCCACCTTACTCACCCGCCTGTTGGTCCACACCCCACTCAGCCCCAACCAAGTAACGGTCCTTTCCTTTCTCGTCATCCTGCCTGGTGTGTATCTGCTCTCCACGGGCGAGCGCATGGCCCTCATCGGGGCCGGCCTCCTCATCCAACTATCCTTTACACTCGATTGCTGCGACGGCGAACTCGCCCGTTTGCGCGGTCTTAGCTCGCCGTTTGGCGCTTGGCTCGACGGCCTGTTCGACCGCATTGCCGAACTGGCGCTCTGTCTCGCGTTGGGACACGCGTTAGAGCTCCAAAGCGGCGATCCACACGCCTACCTCTACTCATTTGTCGTCTTCGCTTCGCTGGCCATGACTCACATCGCCACCCTGATGAATGCCGCGGCTTTTGGCAAGGGGCAGCTAGCGGAATCTGCGAGCCGTGGCCTGCTTGGCCGCTTGGCCGGCTTCGCGCGCATTCCACCGCTAAAATTGCGCAACTATCTGCGCAGCGGCATCGACGTCTATTTGATGGTTTTCGCCTTGGGCGCGGTGTTTGACCACCTCATGGGGGTCGTCTATTATTTCGCCATTGTGCAGAACCTCTATTGGCTGGCCATCGTCTTAATGGTGATGCGGCAAAAAAAGTAACTGGAGGTGTCGTATGGAGCCTAGCTCATCCGCTGAGATGCTCGCCGTTCTTGGTTCCATTCAAGAGAGCTTTCTCCGCGTGCTGCCCAAATTGGTCGTCGCCCTAGTCATACTGTTCGTCGGGTGGCTTGTGGCGTGGTCGCTTCGCGCGGTCGTGCGCCGAGTGGTCGCGCGTTTTTCCAAACGGATTGCCGCGAAAACGACCACAGTTGCTTGGCAACAGGCCCTAGCCGATCAAGGGGCTGGGCGCGTTTTCTCACGCAGCGTCTATTGGCTCGTCTTGTTGGTCGCGGTCATGGTGGCCAGTGAGGCTATCGGGCTCCCGGTTTTGACCACCTATCTGGCCGCTTTAGCACAATACCTGCCGAGGGTCATCGCGGCGATCGTAGTCCTGTTCGCCGGCGTCATCGGCGGTCGCCTCATCAGCGACGCGGCCATGACTACGGCCTTTCGCTTGCTGCCACATCAGGGGCGACAATTGGCCCGCCTCGTCCGGGGGATCATCGTCGGCGCAGCCATTCTCGTGGCGATCAAGCAACTAGGCGTGGACGTATCGCTGCTGACGAACATCTTCTTGATCGTACTCGCCGCACTCCTCGCCGGCGCGGCCTTTGCATTTGGGCTGGGTGCCCGCAGCGTTATCGCCAACATCCTCGCCATGCACTACGTCAACAAGTCCTACGGCGTAGGACAACAGATTCGCCTCGGCGACGACAACGGGCGCATCGTGCGGACGACCTCCACCACCGTTTTTGTCGAGCACGACGAGGGCGAGTTGGGCATCCCCGGACAGCAGTTCTTCGAGGAGCGCTGCCTCCGCATCAGCAAGGGGGTGTCTAGTGAATCTTGAACAACAACTCCTCGCGCAATTTGCAACCGATCATCCGGCGGAAGTCGCGTCCGCCCTAGCGGCCATGTCGCACCGAGAAGCGGCGCTAGTGCTCGGCGAGCTAGCGCCAGCGATTGCAGCAGGCCTCTTGCACTACCTGCCGTCCCTTTCTGCCGCCCTCGCCCTAGAGCAGCTATCCGTCGAAGAAGCTGCCGCCGTACTCATTGCCGTGCGCCCGGATATCGCTGCGTCCATTTTGCGCTCGACTCCGAGCGAGCGTCGAATCGCAGTCATCGCTTGCTTTCCATCGCGCCTTCAAGCCACGATTTCGAACCTGCTCATCTACGCCGAGGATACGGCCGGGGCGCTCATGGACCCGGAAGTGCTCACCGCATTCGAGCAGGAGCCGGTGCGCCAAGTACTCGAACGGGTCCAGCGCAATCCCGAGCACACCCTCTACTATCTCTACGTGGTAACTGATAATCAGCGGCTCGTCGGCGTCGTCAACATGCGGGAACTAATGGGCGCGCGGCCCGATGCATTGCTCGCGTCCGTCTGCACGCGCCATGTCGCATCCATTGCCGCCAGTGCCACTTGGCAAACTGTGGTGGGGCACCCAGCGTGGGGAAGCGTCCACGCGCTGCCCGTGGTGGACAGGGCTGGCCAGTTCGTCGGCGTCCTCCGCTACGAAATCGTGCGGGCTTTAGAGCGACGCCAAGCTAGCGATACCTTGGCAGACAGTGGCCTGCAAACGGCCTCGGCCCTCGGCGAACTATTTGGCCTCGGCCTGCGCGGCGTATTTCACTGGCCGACCTCTGGGACCGCCGGTGGTTCAAGCGAGCGAGAGTCGTAATGGAACAACCAACTCCGAATCACGTCCTCATCCAGCAGTTCGTCGAACGCTATCCCGAAGAAGTGGCACTCCAGCTAGGCGATGCCAGCATAGACGAGGCCGTCGGCGTGCTGCAGCGCGTGGACGACGCGGTTGCGGCAAACGTCTTACAGCGGATGGAGTTGGACCACGGTGCACGCATTTTAGTTCACTTTGACGACGCTTACTCGGGTCGCCTTCTCACCCAACTCGATCCGGCCATTACGGCAAGGCTAGTTGCGCATCTCGACGAGTCAGCGCGCGCTCGGATCATCGCGCTAGCGGGAGCGAATCGCGGGCGGGAAATCCAAGAGATTCTCTCCTATCCCCCGGGCACGGCAGGCTCCCTGATGGACACTCAGGTCAGCACCTTTGCGCTGGATTGCCCGGTAGCCACCGCGCTAGAGCGAATCCGCCAGCTAGGCAACCGCCGCGCCATGGCCCTCGTACTGCGCGACGAAAATGATCGCTACGCGGGTTCAGTGCGGCTGCCAGACGTAGTCGCCGCCGACCCGGAGTTGTCGCTCGGCGATCTCCGCGACGGCACGGCCGTGCAAGTGCTTCCCATGACGCCGCGCGAGGAGGTCGTCGAACTCCTAAACACATATCGACTCACGAGCCTGCCGGTGGTCGATTTCGCAGGACAAGTCGTCGGCGTTATTCGCCACGACGGCCTCGTGAACGCGGTACAGCAAGACCTAGCGACGAATGTCCAAGAGATGGTCGGTGTATCCGCGGAAGAACGCGCCCTGTCCAAGCCGTGGGTAGGCATTCGCAGTCGGTTGCCCTGGCTCAACATCAACCTCGTAACCGCCTTTCTGGCGGCTGCGGTCGTCGGCCTCTTCGAGGACACGATTGCCAAGTTTACCGCGCTAGCGGTCCTGCTACCCGTAGTCGCGGGTCAGTCGGGTAACACCGGCGCGCAGGCCCTCGCCGTGACCATGCGGGGACTCGCACTGCGCGAGATCCGCACTTCGCACGCGGCCCGCGTCCTCGCCAAAGAGCTAGCAATCGGCTTTTGCAACGGACTGGCCATTGCCGTTGTGACCGCAATCGGCGTCTTCGTCTGGAGCCAAAGCCTAGGGCTGGCCCTCGTCATGCTGTTCGCCATGTTGGCGTCCATGATACTCGCATCCATAGCCGGCGCGGCCATCCCGATCGTGCTAGCCAAACTGGGCCACGATCCCGCGACCGCGGCCTCGATCATTCTCACAACCGCGACCGACGTAGTGGGCTTCCTGTCGTTTTTGGGCCTAGCGACGCTGTTGTCCAGTATGCTCCCGACTGGCTAGAAACAACGGACATTGCAGCTTTTTATATTTTATAGAACTGATGTTACGCAGTACGTGGCCGGTGGTTGGTTTTCGGTCCGATTCTCTCTGGGATCGCGGGCAGGACGCCCTTGATTCGACGAGGACGATGGCCGTAGTAGGGGGCGGTTTCAAACCGCCCCCTACCCGGGTGCGTAACATCAGTTATTAACGCGACTATAACGCCAAACGAGAAACAAGGAGATACCTAAGTGGACGCCATCGCAGCCATCGGCGGCAGCCGGCCCCTCAAAGCAGAGGAATTCGCCCGCCGCGCTTACAATCATGCCCTTAATCCCGCCCGCAACCCGCTCAAGGAAACCCTCGACCAGTGCGAGTCGGTGGCCAAAACCCCACCCCTGTTGGGTGGCTTCAACGACGTGCCGTGGCACAAGCTGCGCGACGCCGAGGTCCACGCCTGGGCCAAGGCCGGCTGGTCGTGGATAGTCAACGACGCCGAGCACAGCCAGTGGGAAGGCTGGTACGGCCGCGAGCAAAACGCCGTCCTCGCGCGCCACGGCATCTTGCCGGTCCAGCGCCTAGCCCGCGAGGCCCGCTCCGAACACGGCGACGCCTTCCAACTCGGGGCGCGGGCGACCATGCGCCCCTATGGCACCACCTACGAGGAGGCCGAGCGCTACTTCCGCGCCATCAACTTCCCCATCCCCGGCCAAGCCACTCCAGACGACCGGGGCGGGTATCCGGTGCGCGACGGCGAGCGGACCATGATGTTCACGCCCGACGAATTGCGCGGCACCGAGACCGAGACCCAAGGCTGGATCCAGTTCGAGACCAAGGAATACATCATCGACATCGAGACCCGCGACCGCGTCCTCGACCTGATGGCTGATCAAGGACGCAACAAGGCCTGCGGGTTTGTCGGCCCGTTCGACGCCATCCTGCGCGAGGGCGACCTCCCCGAAGTCAACGACGCAGTCAACGCCCTCTTCCGCGCCGCGGCCGAGCGCGGCGTCCACACCGGCCGCGTCGTCGGTCATGGCGCAATGGAAGATCCCCCAGACATCGAAGACGGCATGGTCGAGGCCATCGACAACGGCGCGCGCCTGATCTGCGTGCATCCCCTCACCAGCGACATGGTCTTTCGCGGTGCCTATGCCATGGCCGAGCCTTTCTTCCGCGCCTGCAAGCGCTGCGGCTTTTGAACACCCCTCACAATTTTAGGAGATATCATGCACCTGTTTTGCGTACTGATCGGCATGCTCGCGCTAGTGGGCACTGCCGTCCATGCTCAACCCGAAGACGACGCTCCAGCAGAAGAAATGGTCGCTCTTGAGGCCGAGACCCCTGCCGTCCATGCCCCCCTCAGCTACGACCCCTACTACGTCCTGCCGGGCGGCCTAGGCTACACTAGCGTCGATATTGGCGTCCGCACCTCTCCCTCCACGTTCAAAGAGCTCAAGGACGTGAGCAATATCGTGGCCATGGCCAAATTCAATCCTCACGCTCGCGTTGAAGTGGGCGCGCATCTCACCTTTGGCTTTTTCAAGGACGGGAATTCCAACTTTTCGTCGCTCGTAGTCGGCAGCAAGTACCAACTCGGTGCCAACCGAGCAGCGACCGCTAACGTTGTGCTACCTGCCGGAGACATCGACAATCCCGGCTTGGCCATCGGTCTCATGCAGACCGTGACGTTTGGCACCGCCTTCCGCCTCAACAGTCAACTACAGGTCGCCGGGCTAAAAGGCTACACCCACGCTTACGGAGGCAAAGGCGTAGTAGGTAACCTCCTGATCGAACCGGCAGTGGTATTCAACGAAAAATTAAGCGCGTACCTCGACTTGCTCATCACTTCCAATACCTCCGACTTAGAGGGTGACCTCAGCGTCCGCTTAGAGCCGAATCTCGACATCGGCCTCGGCGATGGCATGATGCTGAACACAGGGGTCAGCGTGGATTTGCAGGACGGTGATGAACAAGAAGACATGGGGTTGTTTATCGTGCTCTTGCGCGATATGTAGCAGTTTTACGGGCTGCCTTCCAACCAATCGCGGTCTGCGGCCAAGTAAACCTCCTCGACCTCCAAGTCGGCAAAGGCCGCAGACCAGCGCTGCCAATCCGCCCGTTCCTCCTGCTCCTGCACCCGCAGCCGAACCACAAAGGCAAAGCGATTGAGCGCGAACGTCAGCGTGGTGACCTTGCCCCCCCTCAGATCGATCTCCACCTGTTGGGTCTGCCCACCATAGCTCAACTCAACCCAATGCTTGCCAGCGGACAGATTGTGGAAAAGCAATCCCTGGTAGCCGCGCTTGAGCAATTCGAGCGAGTAGCGGCCGTCCAAGCGCACTGTGATATCCTCTGTGATCTCGCTGCCGATGGGAGCCAACACCAAAGCCAGCCAAGCGTCCAAGTCATCGAACAGCAACTCGTCGGCAATGGCGATGTCGACAGCTAGCGGTGCCTCTTGTACCATGGCTACGGGCCTTTGATCTGGCATCCAAGTCGGCGGCGGCAATTGGGGCGTGATGCCGCTTTTGCGCGTCAGCGCATAGACCAAGATGTTGGTCCCCGCCATCAGCGCATAGGTCGAAATCCCCGAGGCTTCGCCTTCCGTGTTGAAACTAGCCCGCCACTTCCCTTCAAACCCCAAGTCGCTTAACACGGCCACCAACTCGCCATCCAGTTCGACCCCCCACAGCCCCTCTGACGGATGCAATACCTCGGCTTCCTGCTCGGATTCGGTCCCGGATACAACGGGTGCTTGTTCTTGCTGTATGGCCAACAGATCATTTCGATTGTTGACTGGATAATACCAAGAGCGGTTGCCCTCCTCGTACCTGCTGCGCGACCGATCCTCTCCGGGGAAGCCGCCGCCGAACTCGTAAAAGGAGTGATATAGCAGATGCGAGGTCGGGACGGGTGCCAAGCGTGCTTCAGACCCCAAAATCTCGCGCAGGAGGTCCTTCATTTCGCGCAAATAGCGGTTGGTGCCATCGATAAACAGGAACCCTCCCTCGCGCAGATAGCGGCCCAAAAGCGCCTTCTCCTCCGCACTGAACTTGGTCAGGAGGTTTGGGTCGTAGGCGGACAAGGTGTCTTCAAAGAGGAAGTGGATGGGATCCTTGAGCAGTTGCTCCGACAGGAAGAGCTCATAGGTCTTGTCCCGCACCTGCGCCAGCAGGTGAGTGTGGTCGCGCACGTAGCGGCTCAGAGCGTCGAGCGCACCGCGACCCGAGCTGGCCCCATAGACGCGCAACTGAGTGAAGTTCACGTAGCCAGACAAGTCGCGGCGGGTCGCCCGACTGGGGATAACCGCGGCGTGATCCTTGTTAGCCCGAGCCATGTCCTCTATCCGCAACAGATCCATCGAGGCAACGCCCATGCTATCGGCCAACCCCAACGACGAGGGCGAGATCATCTTCTCGCGCTCCAAAATTGGCGCATCTTCCTTCGCACCGATGGCTATCTCGCGCAGCGCCAAGGGGGCTGTCGGAGCCTCTATCTCGGGCGGGGTCGTCTCGCTTTCCAGATTGGGGTCGCGGATATCCACTGCCGGCCGGTCAGCTCGCAAATACTCCATCTCCACTTTCAACGCCTCTACGTCCAAGCGGGGCAGGGGAATCGGGCGGGGGGGCTTGAACTGCGGCGGGATGCGGGCCAGACGCACTCGGAAGGTCTCCGCGTCCAGCTCGTCGCGCCACAGGTGATCTCCTAAGTAAAGCGCGGTGAGATGCAGGAGCAGAGACGCCAGCAAACAGACATAGGCGGTTCTGTGTCTACGCACCGAAAGCCTCTCTTTCTGCGCCGCTCATCAGCGCGAATGGCAGTGCCTATACCTAATACAATATAACTGATTGTAACAAAACGGTTTTTTGCCAAGAAAACACGTGATTATTATCTTTTTTCGACCTATAAGACGGCCTACGCAAAGGAATTGTTTCAGCTATGAGCAATGCCCAAGAACTACAAGCCGAACTGAGCGAGTGGCTCGAATCCCTCGATTACGTTCTGGCCCATAGGACGCCCGCGCAGGTCCTCAAACTCCTGCAACAGCTCCAAACCCACGCCGCCGAAGCCGGCGTCGGCACGCCCTTCAGCGTCAATACTCCCTACATCAACACCATTCCCCGCGACCAGCAGCCGCCCTATCCAGGAAGCCGCGAGATCGAGCGGCGGATCAAGAGCATCGTGCGCTGGAACGCCATGGCTATGGTTGTGCGCGCCAATCACGACAACTCCAACCTCGGCGGCCATATCTCGACCTACGCCTCTTCGGCTACCCTCTACGAGGTCGGCTACAACCACTTTTTCCGCGCCCCCAGCAACGGCCATCCCGGCGACCAGATATACTTCCAGGGACACGCTTCCCCCGGCATCTACGCCCGCGCCTTTCTCGAAGGGCGCCTCAACGAGCATCAGTTGGAAAACTTCCGCCGCGAGTTGCAAGAAGGCGGTGGCCTCGCCTCCTATCCACATCCCTGGCTGATGCCGGACTTTTGGCAGTTCCCAACCGTGTCTATGGGCCTAGGGCCAATCCTCTCGATCTATCAGGCTCGCTTCAACCGCTACCTCGAAAACCGCGGCCTCAAGCCCGCTGACGACAGCAAGGTGTGGGCCTTTTTGGGCGACGGCGAATGCGACGAGCCCGAGAGCTTGGGAGCGCTTACCCTCGCGGCGCGCGAACAGCTCAACAACCTCATCTGGGTCGTCAACTGCAACCTCCAGCGCCTCGACGGTCCCGTGCGCGGCAATGGAAAGATAATACAAGAACTCGAAGCGGTCTTCCGCGGTGCCGGTTGGAACGTCATTAAGGTGATCTGGGGCGACGACTGGGATCCGCTCTTGGAACAGGACACCGACGGCAGCTTGGCTCAGCGCATGAACGAGGTCGTCGATGGCCAGTACCAGAAGTACTCGGTTTCCGACGGCAGCTACATCCGCCACGACTTCTTCGGCACCGATCCGAGACTAGCCGCAATGGTCGAGCACCACTCGGACGAACAACTCCAGAAAATGCGGCGCGGCGGCCACGATCCAGAAAAGGTTTATGCCGCCTACCAGCAAGCCATCGCCCACAAAAGCGCGCCTACCGTCATCCTCGCCAAGACCATCAAGGGCTACGGCATGGGCGAGGCCGGCGAGGGCAAGAATATTACTCATCAACAAAAAAAGCTCAACGAAGACGAGATCCGCCTTTTCCGCACCCGCTTCGGCATTCCCATTTCGGACGACGAGGTCGCGGAGACGCCGTTCTACCGGCCCCCGGACGACAGCCCGGAAATCCAGTACATCCGCCAGCGGCGGGAAAGCCTCGGCGGGTACGTGCCCCAGCGGCAGGTAATGGCTCCCCCGCTGACCATGCCGCCGGAAACGCTGTGGGACGAATTCAAAAAGAGCTCGGGCAAGCGCGAGTTTGCCACGACGATGGCCTTTGTCGCAGTCATGCGCAAGCTCATGCAAGACAAGCAAATCGGCAACTTAGTCGTCCCCATCGTTCCCGACGAATCGCGCACCTTTGGCATGGAGCCGCTCTTCCGCCAATTCGGGATCTATTCGAGCCTAGGCCAGCTATACGAGCCGGTTGACAAAGACGTCATCACCTACTACAAAGAGGCCAAAGACGGCCAGATACTCGAAGAGGGCATCACTGAGGCCGGCTCTATGTCCTCCTTTATCGCGGCTGGCTCGGCCTATGCCACTCACGGCATCAACACCATCCCCTTCTTCATCTACTACTCGATGTTCGGGATGCAGCGAATCGGCGATTTGGTCTGGCTAGCTGGCGACATGCGGGTCAAGGGCTTCATGGTCGGCGGCACGGCCGGGCGCACCACGCTCAACGGCGAGGGGCTGCAACACGAGGACGGGCACAGCCACCTGTTGGCCTATCCCGTGCCCAATCTCGAAGCCTACGATCCAGCTTTCGGCTACGAGATCGCCGTCATCATCCGCGAGGGCATCCGCCGCATGTACGTCGAGCAGGAGGACGTGTTCTACTACCTGACGGTCGAAAACGACATCTATTCCATGCCGGAAATGCCCGATGGCGTCGAAGAAGGCATTCTCAAGGGCATGTACAAGTTCAAGCCCTCGGCTAAGAAACGCGCCCGCCTCAAGGCTCACCTCTTCGGCAGCGGCGCAATCATCAACAGCGCCCTCAAAGCGCAGAGCATCCTCGAAGAAAAATACCAAGTCAGCGCAGATGTCTGGAGCATCACCAGCTACAAGGCTCTGCACCGCGACGCTCTCGATGCCGAGCGTTGGAACCGCCTGCATCCCGGCGCAAAACCCCGTCTCAGCTACATCGAACAATCCCTAGCCAAGGAACGCGGCGTGTACGTCATGGCCTCGGATTACGTCAAGGCCCTCCCGGAATCCATTGCCCGCTGGTTTCCCAACCCGCCCATCTCCCTCGGCACCGATGGCTTCGGTCGCAGCGAGACCCGCGAGGCCCTGCGCGACCACTTTGAGGTCGATTACCGCTTCATCGCCCTAGGAGCTTTAAGCGCGCTGGCGCGCGAGGGGCAAATCGAATGCGACGCAGTCGCCCAAGCCATGCAAGACCTAGAGATTGATCCGGCAAGACCTAATCCCATTTACCTGTGAGTTTAGATCACCCTATGCCCGTAAAATTTGCCCTGCCCGACTTGGGAGAAAACATCGAAAGTGGCGATGTGATCCGCATCCTTGTCGATGTCGGAGATCGCCTCGCCGAAGACCAGACCGTTATCGAGCTTGAAACCGACAAGGCCGTCATTGAGGTGCCCTCCTCCATAGACGGCACCGTTACCGGAATTCTCATCCAACAGGGCGACACCATCGCCGTCGGGCAGCCCATCCTCGAAGTCGAAACGGGCGAAGCCCCTGCCGTCGCGGAAACGCCCCCAGCCGCCGAGGAACCAGTTCCTGAGCCTGCACAGGTAGAGAAACCAGCCCCCACCCCGATCCCACAAGAACAAGAGGCCACCCCTGTCGTCGAAGAAGCCCCTCGCGCGCCTATAGCTGCATCTACAGATGGCCCCGTCCCAGCCGCACCATCAACGCGCCGCCTAGCCCGCGAGATCGGCGTCGATATTGCGCAAATCCAAGGCACGGGGCCGGGCGGCCGGATCTCAATCGACGACGTCAAGGCGCACTCAAAAAAGCTGCACGCAGCGCGCGGGGCTGCTCCAGCCACCGCCGTACCGCTGCCAGACTTCAGCCAGTGGGGCACCGTCGAGCGCCAGTCCATGACCAAAGTGCGCGAGATAACCGCCGAGCGCCTCGCGCAGGCTTGGGCCACCATCCCACAGGTCACCCAATTCGACAAGGCCGACATCACCAGCTTGGAAAAATGGCGCGCAGCATACGGCAAAAAGGCCGAAGCAGCCGGCGGCAAGCTGACGCCGACCGCAATCCTCATCAAAATACTCGGCATCGCCCTCAAGGTCTTCCCGCAGTTCAACGCCAGCATCGACATAGCCCAGCGGGAAATCATGTACAAACGCTACTTCCACATCGGCATAGCCGTCGATACCCCCCACGGCCTGCTCGTGCCAGTGGTGCGCGATGTGGATCAAAAGAACATCATCGAACTGGCGGTCGAACTGAGCGAACTGGCGCAAAAGACGCGCGAGCGCAAGATCGGGCCTGCCGACATGCAGGGTGGGTCCATGACCATCAGCAATGTCGGCACCATGGGCGGCACCGCCTTTACGCCCATTGTCAATCCCCCCGAAGTGGCAATCCTCGGAGTGGCGCGCTCGCAAGTCGAACCCGCGTATATCGACGGCCAGTTCCAGCCGCGCACTTTCCTGCCCCTGTCGCTGTCCTACGACCACCGCCTGATCGACGGGGCCGATGGCGCGCGCTTCCTCCGCTGGATTTGCACGGCATTGGAAGACCCCTTTATCGCGCTCTTGGAAGGCTGAGGCGGCTATGGACAAAGCCCAGCTAGCGGTCATCGGCGGTGGTCCGGGCGGCTACGTTGCCGCCTTTAAGGCCGCGGACTTGGGGTTGGACGTCGCACTGATCGATCCCGAAGCCCATCCAGGTGGCGTTTGCCTCTACCGAGGCTGCATCCCCTCCAAGTCCCTCCTGCACATTTCCAAGCTCCTCTACGAAGCAAGAGAAGCTGAGCACTGGGGCATCCAATTCGCCGCGCCCGAGATCGACCTCTACAAGTTGCGCAGTTGGAAGGACGAGGTCGTCGCCAAGATGACGCAGGGCTTGGGCCAACTCGTCAGGGCGCGCAAGCTAACCTACGTGCAAGGCCGCGCCCGCTTGGTTGATTCCCACACCCTGCAAATCGACCAAGCCGACGGCAGCCAAGGCACCTTGCAGTTCGAACACGCCATCCTCGCCACTGGGTCGCGCCCAGCCGTGCCCGCGCTCTTTGACCAGCCAAGCGACCGCATCATGGATTCGACCGCAGCCGTTGCACTCCCCGACATACCCGCTTCCATGCTCGTCGTCGGCGGCGGCATCATCGGCATGGAGTTAGGGCAGGTGTACGCGGCGTTGGGAACCCAAGTTTCGGTCGTCGAAATGCTCCCTGGGCTGATCCCCCCGGCCGACCGCGACTTGGTCAAACCCCTGCACAACACGGCCGCCGAGCGCTTCGACGAGATCATGCTCAACACCCAAGTGACCGCGCTCGCCGAGAGCGACGATGGCTTAGCGGTACAATTACAAAACGGCGACGGCCAGAGCTTTTCCAAGACCTACGCCAAAATCCTGCTCGCCGTTGGCCGGGTCCCCAATAGCGAAGACTTGGGTTTGGAACACACTGCCGTCGGCCTCGACGGGCACGGCTACGTCCAGGTCGATGACCAACTGCGCACGGCCGAGTCTTCGATTTTCGCCATCGGCGACCTCGTAGGCGCAGCCCTCGCCCACACGGCCGCCCACCAAGGGAGCCTAGCCGCTGAAGTCGTCGCCGGGCACGAAAAACAGGTCTTCGCACCCCACGCCATTCCCAACGTCGTCTATACCGACCCGGAAATCGCTTGGTGCGGCCTCACCGAGGAAGAGGCCAAACAGCAGGGCCGCTCGGTCGCGGTCGCGCGCTTTCCTTGGTCGGCTTCTGGCCGCGCCTCGACCCAAGGCGCAAATGACGGCCTCACCAAGCTACTCATCGATCCCCAGACCGATCGGATCCTCGGCGTGGGTATCGCCGGTAGCGGCGCAGGCGAGCTAATCGCCGAGGGCGTCCTAGCCGTGGAAATGGCCGCGCTCGCAGCGGATATCCAGCATTCGATCCACCCCCATCCCACGCTCTCCGAAACCCTCATGGAAGCGGCCGAAAGCCACTACGGCCAGAGCACACACCTCTACGCGCCCAAACGCCGCTGAAGCACGACGCCTAACGTCCCTGTCCTCACCACTAGTGGCCATTCGCTGGGTGCTTGGCCCTATTTGCCGCGCTATCGCACGGCGATTTTTCGCTTGGCCCCTAACGCTAGGCCGTTGTATTTTTGAGAGCACGATGCGCCGCGCCGCTGGCGCGTCTAATAGCGATCCACTTTAAACCTTTTCAATACCAATGACCGACAAAGCCAAATGGGCTTGGACAACGCTAACCCTGGGTCTGCTGGTCCTGCTACCAGGAGTCTATTTCTACTTTTCGGCCCCCACTGAGCCTCCCCCCGAGCCGCCTCCCGAGGTTCTCACGCCGGAGCCGCCTAGCCCAATCGCCGTGCTGATCGCCGAAGACCGCTGCGATCTCGCCTATCCCCAACTCACCGCGCTAGACACGATTCAACACGAGCCGACCGCTCAAGCACACCTCGAGTTCCAGCGGGCGTTTTGCGAGCGCATGCTTAAAGAGCCAAGCCGCGCGTACGATCGTTTGCGCGACCTCGACCTACCGGCCTTGGACGACTACCGCCGCTTCTGGATGGCCTGCTCTCTAGAGGACATGGACCAAACGCACGACGCCATCGCCGAGTACGAAAACTTTCTGGCAACCTCGGCCAATCCGGTCCTCCGCGACCCAGCCCGCCTGCGCTTGGCCTCCCTCTACCGGACCGCCGGCCAACCCGCTAAGGCCCTCGCCCTGTATGAAGAACAACTCCCGCAAGACTCCGATCCAGCGCGGATGCTCTACTTGCTCGCAACCACCAGCCAAAAGCACGACTCGGCGCGGGCGCAAAAGTGGCGTTTAGAGCTGCTGGAGAACCATCCCCGTTCCAAGCACGCCCGCAATAGCCTGTCGCATCTGCCCAAGAAGCTCGACGCCCGCACGGCTTATGCCAAGGCCCATACCCATTACAGCCACAAGCAGTACAACCAAGCCATCAAGAGCTTTCGGCACTTCGTCCGCACGCACAGCGACGACCAGCGCGCCTCCAAAGCACATTACATGCTCGGTCGGGCCCACCAATCTGCGGGGCACTACACCAAGGCCGAGCAGGTTTTTCGCACGGTTCACGAGCGCTACGGCAGCCCAGCGGCCCTGTATCGCATCGCCAGTCTCTCAGTCCGCAGAAACCGCGAAGACAAGGCCATTGCAGCCTATGCGAGCTTTGCCAAGCGCTACCCCCAGCACGACTTGGCCGACGACGCCCTGTGGCAGGCCGCCAAAGCCGCCGAGCGCAAAAGCCAGTTCGCCCGCGCCGCAACGCTCTATGGCCGCTTAGCCGAACACTATCCGCAGACCGATTACGGCGACGAAGCGCGTTGGAGCGCTGGCTTCGCGCTCTACTGCCAAGAGCAATACTCCGAAGCCCTCGCCGCTTTTGAGCGCGCGAGTCAGCAGGCGCGCCAGCCCCACATCATCGACCAATCCCTGTACTGGGCTGGGAAAAGCGCAGATCGGCTGGGCCAGACACAGGACGCCATCGCGTTCTATCGCCGCGCCGCTGCCGGATTTCCCCGCTCTTACTACTCGGCCCGCGCCGTCCTGTTGGGCCATAAAGAACAGGTCCAGCTCAAGAAGCGACCCACAGACAACCCCCGCCAAGACGATGTCCCCGCGCTAGCGCACAGGGCACACCTCGAACGCGCTGGCTTGTTGAACCAATTGGGGCTAAGGGACTGGTCGGTAGCCGAGATGGAACAAGCCGTCCGCGACTACAAGGGCCAAAAGACCGCGCTAAAGGCCATTCGCGACTACTACGAGGCGCTCGGCATTCGCGACCAAGCTATGCGACTATCGCTGCGCCTATTCGACGGGCAAGACCCAGAGGAATTGTCGCGCATCTACCCGACTTACTACTGGGAAGAGATTGCGGCAGCCGCGGCCGAGGCTCAAATCGACCCCTATCTGGTCCTGTCGGTAATTCGCCAAGAGAGTACATTCAACGAAAAAGCGGTATCGCGGGCGGGTGCCAGGGGCCTGATGCAAATCATGCCCCATACCGGCCTCAACCTCGCGCGGAGGTTGGAGGTGAAACCCTTTGAGCTGCGTGCGCTCTTTGACCCGGCCGTCTCCATCCGCTTGGGCAGTTACTTTCTCGGCGATCAAATGCGCCAATTCACGAACGACGCGGGCTCAGACTTAGGCTTTGAACTGGGCTTGGCCGCGTACAACGCCGGCCCGCACAACGCCCGCCGGTGGCTCAAGACCTTTCCCTCCGAGGATCCGGACGCTTTCGTCGAGCGCATTCCCTTCAAGGAGACCCGCCTCTACGTCAAGCTAGTCCTCAGAAACTACGCCATTTACAAGGCCCTATCCGATGACGCCTAAACAAGAAGAGCCGCGGGAAAAAAGGCACAAGCTGATCGAAGATATTTTCATCTTGCTCTGCATTGCCAGCCTCTGGCCCGTAGTGCTGGGCTGGACCGAGCCGATCTATCAGTACTTGCTCTACGTGGCACTGGCGGGCCTGATCTTCATTTTCGTCCGGCGCATCCGCCGCTTCCACGACGCCCGCAACGCCCTACGCGATGCCGAGGACGGCCCACAGATAGGCCCCGCCCCTAAGCGCGACGAGGATGATCTTTCGCAAAATTGAGTCGCAGTCACCCCCTTCTGCCCAGCCGCTCCAACGCCAAGACCAGCACAACGCCCACGGCAATCAGCCCTAAGCTCAGCCAAGCCTCGCCGTTGAATTCCTGCGGCCACGTGCACTCGTAGCGCCCTTCCTTCAACTCGTTGCGGAACGGCCACACCTTGCGCAGAGACCCCAACATCAACCCCACCAAAAAAGCCATGGTGCCAGCGCGAAAACGGGCCAGCAAGTGCTTGAGCAGCCGCGAGAAGCCCAGCAGACCAATACCTCCCCCAACTCCGAAGAGTGCCAAGATCGCCCAATCGAACTCGTGTACAGCAGTCAACACCTGCTGGTATTTGCCCATGACCACCAGCAGAAACGAGCCGCTAATGCCCGGCAGGATCATCGCGCAAATGGCCACCATGCCGGCCAACGCAAACTTGTAACCCTCAGTCCCAGTCTCGACCGGCACCAATGTGGTAATGGCGTAGCCAACCACTGCGCCGAGAACCGTCAGCCCCCATTGCGCCGGCCCCCATCCGGCAACCTGCCGCGCGACCACGAGCGCACTGGCCAAGATCAATCCGGTGAAAAAGCCCCATACGGGCTGAGGGTGTGTTGCCAGCAGCCAAGTTATAAACTTGGCCAGCGAGACAATGGCCAAGCCTACGCCGCACAGCAGTGGCACCAGAAAGGGAGCATTGACGCGGTGCAACACCTCAATCAAGCGTCCCCGCACCAAGGCACTCACGAGCCGTTGATCAACTGAGGCAATGGTCCCGACCAACTCGTCGTAAATGCCCGTAATCAAGGCAATCGTCCCCCCGGAAACCCCGGGAATCACGTCGGCCGTGCCCATGCACAGCCCGCGCAAAACCAACCCAGGCGCGCGGCGTCGGCCCTCGATTAGCAGCTCATTTTCTTTCACCAAACAGCTCCATCTGCTGCGCGTGCTCGCGCATAAACTCCACAATCCGGCGATCGGCCCGCGGCAGGGCGAAGTCGTCCAAAGCCTCTGGCGCGACCCAGCACCAATCAGCGCAACCCAACGCCTCGGGGGTGCCGCGCACATAGCGAGCGGCAAACGCGTGTAAGGTGATGCTAAAATGCGAATAAGCGTGATCCACGCTCGTCAGACGCGCACCCACCTCGATCTCAATGCCCAATTCCTCGCGGATCTCGCGCACTAAGCATTCGGGTAGAGTCTCGCCGGGCTCCTGCTTGCCTCCGGGAAATTCCCACAGGCCGCCGAGCATCCCCTCGGCCGGCCGCTGGGCAATTAGCAACTCGTCCCCCTTGCGAATCAGGCCAGCCGCCACTTGATAATGCGGCCTCTGTTTCTTAGGGGCCTTGCGCGGCAGGGAAGCCGGGTCGTCCAATTCGGCCTTAGCCCGACACCAGTCGCCGACCGGACACGTCGGGCAAGAAGGGCTTTGCGGCGTGCAAACCCGCGACCCCAACTCCATCATCGCCTGATTGAAGTCGCCGGCCTCGCCCCGGGCCAGCAGGGCCTCTCCAGCGGCGATGAGTTGCGCCTTGATTTGGGCGCGGGTCGGCTCTTCCTCAATCCGCAACAAGCGGCAGAGCACGCGGGTCACATTGCCGTCGAGCACTGGGTGGTCGCGGTCAAAGGCAATACTGCTGACGGCAGCGGCCGTGTATTGGCCAATGCCAGGCAGCTCGATCAGCTCTTGGTACGTATCCGGGATGCGGCCTCCCAACTCAAAGGCCATGCGCTTGGCCGCCTTGTGCATGTTGCGCGCCCGCGCATAATAGCCCAAACCCTCCCAGACCTTGAGCACTTGATCCTCGGAAGCAGCGGCCAGCACTTGAAGCGTGGGAAACGCGCGGATGAAACGCTCGAAATAAGGAGCCATCTGATCCACCCGGGTCTGTTGCAACATGACCTCGGATACCCAGACGTGATAGGGATTGCCGCTGTCGCGCCAACTCGTCTGCCGCTTGTTTTGGCGATACCAAGCCAAGAGCAGAGCACGGAAGGCGCTGAGCGCGTCCCGATCGTCGAGCAAGCTGCGGCTCAACCGTCTTCCTCTTTCAACCAGTCAGTCTGCGGCATGGCTTTGAGATCCCCGACCGTCTCAGCGGCCAAGAGGGCATCGACGACCGCAGCCTCGGCAGCCGTAGCCGCAGCGTCAAACAGCGCATAGAGCCTTTCTTCGCCCACCATCCGCACTGGTGCGTCCGGCTCTTGGATAATGCCCGTGGTGGAAAAGGCGAGGACAATGCCCTCGCGCGTATGCGGGTTCCACAAGCCCGTCCGCGCCAGCCCCAGCGCGGCGCGGCCAGCCAAACGCTCTAGTTGACGCGGGATCAGGGGCGCATCCGTGGCCACGACCGCGGCAAAGGTCTGCGGTCCCCCTGCCCCCTCACCCACCGGCAGGACGCGTCCGGCCCAATGCAACTCGCGCCCTCCGTTGACTGCTACCAGCACGCCCAGCGCGTATTCACCGGCTCGGCGCGAGGCCGTACCGACGCCGCCCTTGTAGCCAAAGGCCTGTAACCCGCCACCTATTCCGGCATTGCCCGTGGGCACCGCGCTGCCAGCACTGGCCAACGCCTCGTCCGCGTGGGCGTGCGTCAGGACCTTGCGCACGAGCGCGGGGTCGTTGACAGCCGTGTCGTCGATCCCCACGACCACCGGCGGCCAACCAGCTACGGTCGATAGCCCGGTGTCGCGGCCCAAGCTATGGCGAATTAAGGATTCGTACACCCGACCAACAACCGGGGTCGGAGCCAAGACAATAGGCGAGGAAAAGGTGCCAAAATCTTCGGCGACCCCAAGGCCACTCATGGCGTCGCCGCCGTCTATGGAGAAGCGACCGATAAACAGCTTGCGCTCTTCTACTGAGGCTGGATACGGGACGACAGCCGTGAGGCCGGTGTGCAGGTCAGGCGTGCGGATATCCACGTAGCCCACGCTGACTCCGGCCACATCGACAATGGCGTTGTGCGACCCCGCCGCATCGCCCGCTAGGTGCGAGCGATTCATTTGAGCCGACCGTATGCGCGCATGATTTCTATCAAGCGGTCCAGCGGCAGGGCGTGAATAGTATTGCCGCCGCGGCCAGTCATGGTGTGGGCCGTAGTCAGCGAGTTGAGAATGGCTTCCTCCGTAGCCTCAATTACCCCTTGGAATACACCCGAGATCCAGCGGTCAGAGAGCATGGCGAGCGCGTCCGGCGGCTCGGGAGAGGCCGTGGAAAACGCCAGAAAGAGATCGCCGCTGCCTTGGGTAGAGATCGCGCCCGTGCGCGCCATGCCCAAAGCCACCCGCTTGCACACGCGTTGGAGTTGAATCGGGATCAATGGCGCGTCCGTGGCCACCGCGGCAATCAGAGACTTGCTCTTGCCGCCGCGCGCAGGCATCAGGTCGGTAATCTCCCGGCCCACCGGGACGCCATCAACGCGCAGTCGGGGCCGCCGACCAAAATTCGCCTGCACCAACACGCCCACGGTATAGACCCGATCGCCGCAGGGGATTTTGCGCGACGCCGTGCCAATGCCAGCCTTAAAGCTATAGGCACGCATCCCGGTCCCGCCGCCGACGCAGCCTTCGGCCACCGGCCCGCCGCGCGCTGCGTCGAGGGCTGCTGCCGCGTGTACGGGTTGCACGTGCCGCCCGACTTCGTCGTGGAGAAACGCAGCCCACGTCTCGCCGACTATGGGCGCGGGCTGCAAATCGCTTTTGAACAGGTCGGGATCGCGCGCCAGCATCCACTCCACCGCTCCATCGTACACCGCGCCGACGCTGGACGTGTTGGTAAAAAGGACGGGGCCAGCCAACAGGCCCGTGCGGCGCATGGAGCCTACCCCCATAAGCTCGCCGTTGCCGTTGAGTGTGAAATCCGCGGCAAACGCGGGCGTGCGCGGCACAATCGCCGTCACGCCGGTGCGCACCGGACCTCCATCCTCAATCAACGTCACATGGCCGACCCGTACGCCCTCGACATCAGTGATGGCGTTATGGGGGCCTGTCGCCAATTCGCCAATGACAATGCCCAACTCGCGCAGACGCGCCCGCTCCGGTCGCACGGGCGCGGCGCGACCCAATGCAGGCCACGCGACCGCACCTAGGCCCAAGCCGAGAAAAGTCCGGCGATTCATGTCAGAGTGCTTGGACAATCCGCTCCCCTAGCTCGCGGCAACTCAACTGACCTCCTAAGTCGGGCGTCCCCGCGCCCTGCTCGCCGATTACGGCGCGCACCGCCTTTTCGATTCGCTCAGCGCCCGCAACAGCCACCGGATCGCCATGCCGCTGACCCAACCAGCGCAGCATCAAGGCCGCCGACAGGATCATCGCCACCGGATTGGCCTTGCCCTGTCCGGCAATGTCCGGGGCCGTCCCGTGCGAAGGTTGGAACACAGCCGCGTCCTCGCCGATGTCCCCCGAAGGTGCCAGCCCCAAGCCACCGACCAAACCAGCGGCCAAGTCCGATATAATGTCCCCGTACATATTCTCGGTGACCAGCACGTCGTATCCCGCCGGTTGCTGCACCAAGTACATGCTCAGCGCATCGATGTACGCGTAGTCGCGCTCGACGTCTGGATAGTCGGCAGCCACCTCGTCGTACACGCTGCGGAAGAAAGCCATCGAGCGAAAGACATTGGCCTTGTCAACGCACGTTACCTTCATCGGCGTCCGGCCTCGCTGCCGCGCTAGCTCAAAGGCGTAGCGCACTACGCGCTCCGTGCCCGTGCGCGTAATGACCATGGAGTCCACGGCCACTTCGCCGCGCAACTGGATGCCGCCGTTCATGGAGGCAAAAAGCCCCTCGACGTTCTCGCGCAGGATGACGAAATCAATATCTCCAGCCTCTAATCCTTTGAGCGGAGTATGCGCGGCCGCATAGAGATAAATCGGCCGCACCCCCGCGTATAGGTCCAGTTGGAAGCGCAAATCGACTTGTGGCCGCATCTCCGTCCCGTCCGGCCAGCGCACGTGCGGCAGCCCCATTGCTCCCAACAGCACCGCATCCGCCCGGCGACATCCTTCAACCGTCGCTTCCGGCAGCGGATCTCCTTGCTCCAGATAGCACCCTGCGCCGCACGGATACTCAACGAAGGCAAGAGCAGGAGTCCCCAACGCATTGAGCACCTTTAAGGCCTCGTCCATGACCTCCGGTCCGATACCGTCGCCTTTGAGCACGGCGATGTCGTAGGCCATTTTTAGCTCCACAAGCGGTCGTGTGGCCGCTCGTCGTCCCACTCGTCGGTGGGGCCAAAAATCTCCGGCTGGTCTGGATCGGCAAACGACCGCAACACTTCTTTGTTGAGGCCGCTAAAGCCCAGCCCCGGCCCCTCTGGCACCGCAATGTGCCCGTCCTCAATCAGGGGCACCGGCAAGCCCTCGACCAAGCTGCTCCACTGTTCTAGCTGATCGACCGAGTGGTTTTCGAGCACCATGAAGTTTTCCGTCGCCGCAGCGCAATGCACCGAAGCCAATGCCGCCACCGGCGACATGGCCATGTGCAACGCCATGGCAATGCCGTGATCCTGGGCTAGGTCACCGATCTTTTTGGTCTCGAGGATCCCGCCGGAAGAGGCCAAGTCCGGGTGAGCGACGGCAATGGCGCGCCGTTCAAAAAGCGGCAGGAAGTTTTCCTTGAGATAGATATCCTCGCCCGTGCATACCGGCGTATCCACGGCCTCGGCGAGCCGCTGCCACTGGTCGGCCAACTGCCAGGGGATCATATCCTCGTACCAAGCTAGACTGAACTGATCCAGCGCCTTGCCCAAGCGGATGCAGGACTCGACGCCAATGTGGCCAAAGTGATCGACGGCCAAGGGGATTTCATAACCGATCACCTCGCGCACCTGCGCCACGTATTCGCAGAGGATGTCGATGCCCTTGTTGGTAATCTGGATACCCGTAAATGGGTGCATAATGCCCTGGCTTTCCAACATGCCCGGCGGTGCGATCAGCGCGTCTTCGATCCCCCGCAGCAACCCAATGCCGACGTCCATTTTGAGGAATTTAAACCCCCGCTCCATTCGCTCCTTGAGCAACTGTCCCATCTCCCGGCCATCGCGCCGCGTGGGGGTATCGCAGTAACAGAGAATCCGATCGCGGAACTTGCCCCCGGCCAGTTGGTAGGCCGGCACATCATAGGCTTTGCCCGCTAAGTCCATCAGCGCCATCTCGACGCCGCAGACGCCGCCGGCCTGACGCGCGTGGTGGCCGAATTGTTTGATCTTGCGGAAGAGCTTATCGACGTTGCAGGGGTTTTCTCCGAGTAGGCGGCTTTTGAGCATCAGCGCGTAGGTCGGGCTGCCGCCATCGCGCACCTCGCCGTAGCCAGAGATCCCCTGATTGGTGTCGATGCGGATGATCGTCGCGCGGAACGGTGCGCCGCGCAGATTGGCGACGCGCAGATCCGTGATCTTCAGGTCCGAGGGACGGGAGTGCATGTTCACGTTTTCTTCCATTCTTGTCTCCATTTTCGCCAGATGTATTTTAGGGGCTTCCAATGATATTCCGCTCACATTTTCTCGTCAACTTAGGAGATCGACATGAAGCTGAAGGACAGAGTAGCCCTCATCACCGGGGGTAGCAGCGGCATCGGTCGGGCCGCGGCCGTGGCTATGGCCCGCGAAGGAGCCAACATCGCGCTAACGGCCCGTCGCGCCGAGCGCTGCGAGGAAGCTGTCGCTGAAATCGAAGGACTAGGCGGCCAAGCGTTGGCCTTGCCCGGCGACGTAGCTAACGCTAAGCGCGTCGCCGGACTGGTGGCCGCCTCGACATCGTCGTGCCCAACGCCGGCATCAACGGCGTCTGCCCTGGCGCTACCAAAACCAGCATCGGCGAGAACACCTTCCCCCGCAACATCGACAAGATCCGCATCCCCCGCGAGTTCCCCCAAGGCATGATCCCCCTACAACAACGCGCCGCTAGCTCTGAAGAGGTCGCCAACGCCATTCTCTTTTTGGCCTCGGACGAGGCCAGCTATATCACGGGAACCGAGATGTACGTCGATGGGGCGCTGTCGCTGTTTCAGGGATAAAGGCGATTTCCGCTCCGCAGAATCGGAACACACCCTTTGAGCGATGACGAATCTTACGCGAAGGTGAGCAATACGATAGCTTGGAAAGGATAGATATTGATGTATAATACAATCGTTATCATTTTGATGGCCCTACTTGTGGCATTAAGCACGGGTCTGGCCGCAGCAACAATCGCCCCACGCACAGACGAGAGCCAGACTTCGCACCCTCCGCTTTGCAGTAGAGCCGCAATCACGTCGACTCGGATTTCCCAACCGCTGGAACAAAAGACGGCTCGCCCCGCGGCCAAGCTGTATGCGGATCACTGCTCATCCGCCGACTTGGCCGCCCGCGGCGGGAATGATCTGATCAACTATCTGAAAACTCACTCGCGGGATTGTCTGTCAGACGTCCTTTGGACCTTCGACGACAACATGCCCGCTATTTTTACCAACCAGAATATGCAGGCCGTGTTGAAGGCCATTGAAGCGCTGGTTCCTACATACGACGGGACCAACGCCACCGGCTTACACCAGCTTTGGTTTTTCGTCCGAATTGGGTACTACCATGCTTTTTACGAAGACGAGATTCCATCTTTCAACAGAGAGACGATCCGCGCCCATGTCTCCGCATCAAAAGCCTTCGCGGCCAGCGATCACTTTTATGACCTCAACGACGAGGCCGCGAATATCTTGGACGACTGGTTCACCGTTGCCGACCAAGATCAGGTGCGCCAGCATCACTTAGTAGAAGTAAAACGCGTTCTGTCGGGATTGACGTCCGAGCGAGCGGCCAGCAGGGCCCAGTTGAGGGCCTATAACCGCGTCTTCTTTCTTATCTTTCGCGGTATCGTCAACCGCGATCAGAGCTTTATGGACGCCCTCGGTCGCGACACGGAAATCGTTGACATTCTGTTGCAAGCTACTGGCTACGATTTTCTCTATCCAGACAATGAGTACCTACTGGAAAACGCCATCCGCGAGCTCGGGAGGTTAGCCGCAGTAGATGCTCTAGAAGAAACCGTCATCGCCGCCCTGCTCTCTATACTCCCCAACTACGAACGTCTCAGTGGCCCCTTCATGGTTTTGGTGGAAAACCTAGAAGATCGGGTCAGTTGCGATACTTGGAACATCTGTCGGGACGTACTGGAAAGTGAAATCATCGCCCGGGCCTTCCCTCACACGTACCGTTTCGACGATGGGGCCGTAGTGTTTGAAACGTCCCTGAATTTGGAGACAGTGCAGCCCTTGTACTACGCAGCTAAGGAGGTCAAGGCACAGTTTCACCGATTGTTAGAAACCGACAAGGCCGTAGCCGGCGATGTCAACGATGTACTCTACATCAAGATTTACGGCACTAAGGCAGAGTACGAACGATTTCAGGGGTATGTGTTCGACTTAGATACCAACAACGGCGGCATCTACATTGAACCAGACGCCACGTTCTACACCTATCAGCGGACCCGAGATGAGAGCATCTTTACGCTCGAAGAGCTGTTTCGCCACGAGTACGTGCATTATTTGGCTGGTCGCTTCCTGCATCCGGGCTTGTGGGGACAGACTAACATCTATCAAGACTGCCGACTGCCTTGGTTAGACGAAGGCTTAGCCGAATTCCTAGCGGGCAGCACTTCCGCCCAAGGTGTTCTCGTGCGTCAGAACATGGTGAGCGGAATCGCCAACGATGAGACTCGCCTCGACACTAAGCAAATTTTTCAGTCTTGTTACAGTGATGGCTTCAAATTCTATCGCTACGGTAGCCTTTTCTTCAATTTCATGCATCAGCAGCGGCGCATTCCATTATTGGAGCTGTTGGACGAGATACGTCACGGCAACACCGCAGGCTACGACGCCCTAATTGCGAGTTGGTCAGCCGATAGCCAAATGGCTTTTGAGTACGATGCCTTTTTAGATGAAGAGGTCGCCCTCCTCGGGCAACTGATCAACCCCACTACCTCTTTCCTCTGGCCAGCCGCCTCCACTAGCGACAATGCCGCGGAGATCGAAAACGCCTTACAGCTAATTGACGGCGATCTAGACTTGGATTGCCAATCCGTAGCAACCCAACTCAATCCGCGCTTCGGATGCACCGGCTCCCTATCGGTGCCCGCCCCGTTTAGCGAGGATCGCGGCGCATCCAATGAATACCTCAATACCCGACTAGACAGACTTATCAACGCCGCCATTGACGATGGAGCCATTAGCAACTTTGAGGCTATGACCTGTTACTTTACCAATAATCTGCTCGATGCGAACTACTCGTTTTCTTCGCTCTTTTCCGCTCTAGCTGGCGAGTCCAGTGACAGTCTCCCGTATGCCGGTCTCTACTGTGAAGGCCCCCTGCGTCCGGCCGGAATCGCCCTAGATCAAGATGGGGACGGAGTCGAAAACGACCAAGACGACTTCCCTACTAATCCTTTGGCTTGGTCCGATGGAGACGGTGATGGAGTAATCGACCCGGAGGAGGTCGAATTTCCAGACGGCGACTTAGATGGCGACGGAATATCCAACCTCCTCGAATTCCAGTACGGAACGGACCCTATAGATTACTATTCCGTACCGCCGCAAGTAGATCTGAGGGCCTATCTACGCAACGATAGCCATGCTCCGCGTGTCAACGCGGAAAGGTCCCTCAGCCTGTTAGCACACACGCGTTTTTTCGGAGAAGCCGCCTCCAATGTCACGTTGACTTGGTCGGCCAGTTTGCCCATGCGTCTCGAATACATCCACAAGGGCAGGGACAGTGTCCCCTGCGAAATCGTCGAAACGAACGAGCACACGGGCACCCTTAACTGTGGCACCCTACCAAATAGATACACCCTGATGGATCTGTGGCTGATTTTCACACCATTACAGGCCGGCACCCTCGACTTCACCATTGAATTCTCGGCAGACGAACTGGAAATCAATCCCGCCGATAACGTCCGATCTCTGCAATTGGAAATTGCACCAGATCCGGCGCGGGCTTTGACCGAGCTGCCCGACAGCGACCAGTTGGCGCAAAACGCACCCAATCCGTTCAACAGCCAGACAGGTCTTTCCTACTTCTTGCACGCTCCTGGCCCGACGCGCGTGGAAGTATTCGCACTGAGCGGGCAACGGGTGTCGGTATTGCATCAAGGGCCGCAGCAGGCCGGCTACCACCGACTCCGCTGGAATGGTCGCGACGATGCAGGTCGCCCTGTGGCCAGCGGCATGTACCTATATAGGCTGGTGACTGCCGACGGCGTGTTGACGCGCAAGCTGATCCTATTGCGTTGACCGATGCGTCAAGGTGTTTTGGGGATGTCTATAGCGGATGGAAGCGATGGCTTATAACCAATAGAGAGAGACGCAAGGGGAGCGGTACTGCACAGGAGCCGCTCCCTTTTTTGCGTCTGTCCCCAGTGCGGTTGCGCCGATAGAGTGGGGTTATATTTTCAAAATTTACGAATAAAAGTGGCCATCTGTGCTTCAAACTGGACGAGGAGCCGGTATGATGCTACATAGACTGAAGATCTCGGGCCTGTTGTCCTTCGGGCCGCAGGGAATCGATCTGCCCATGGAACCGCTGAACGTCCTGATCGGCCCGAATGGTTCGGGCAAGTCAAACCTGCTCGAAGTGCTGGCCTTGCTGAGGGCTGCGCCGCGCGAACTCGCTGAACCGATCAAGCGAGGCGGCGGAATCTGGGAATGGCTCTGGAAGGGTGACGAGTCGCCGGGCAAGGCTACACTAGAAGCCTTCGTTGACGATCCAGAGAAGGGTAGTCCCTTGCGACACGTGCTGGAATTCACCGACCACGGCGGACGCTTTGAAGTCATCAACGAGCGCATTGAATGCGCGGAGACCGAGTTCGCCTATCGCCTTCATCAGGGACAGCACACGTTCGATATCCAGACTGAGCCGAAAGACCAAAGAACGTCGTCCCGTCCTATCCTGTCTGACTCTGCTACCATCGTGTCTGAATCGCTTGGTCTGAATATGTACCGCGAGCGAACAAAGCCGGAAGAATCCGTTCTGTCTCAGGTCCGCGACGCACAAACGTACCCCGCACTGCACTGCCTACAGGAACAATACGAGCGAATCCGTCTTTACCGAAACTGGGCATTCGGTCCTGCGGCGGAGTTGCGCCGGAATCAGAGTACGCACGACCCTTCCGATTTCCTGAACGAGGGAGGGGCGAATTTGGCCCTCGTATTGTCGCACTTCCAAGGGGAGGACAAGCGGAAACTCGTCGCGGCGTTGCAGGAACTCTTTGACGGCATCGTGGACGTCAACTGCCCGGTAACGGGCGGGACGGTGTCGCTTTTTCTGGAGGAACGAGACGGACGCCAGATTCCAGCGAGCCGCCTATCCGACGGCACTCTGCGTTACCTGTGTCGGCTGGCCATTCTGCTGCATCCCGGGCCGCCTTCCTTGGTCGCCATCGAGGAGCCAGAATTGGGCTTACACCCCGACTTGCTGCCTACATTGAGCGATTTGTTAGTTCAAGCATCCGAACGCAGCCAACTGATCGTTACGACCCATTCGGATGTGCTGGTTGACGCCCTTACCGACAAGCCAGAGAGCATCGTGGTCTGTGAAAAGCACGCTGGACAGACCGCGATGGAACGGCTCGACAAGGACGAGTTGGCAAAGTGGCTGGGAGAATACAGCCTCGGCAATCTTTGGACTTCGGGCCAGTTGGGCGGCAATCGATGGTAACTACCGAGCTTTATATCGAAGGCGGCGACAATCGCCAGCAGCACTCAAAGGATCTTCGCATACGTTTTCGTCAGGGCTGGAACGCATTTTTCAAATCGGCTGGACTCGGCGGACGGATGCCAGGAGAACGCGCTCAGGCAATGGCCGCAGTTGGAAGCCGTCCCCAAGGTGACGGTCTTCGATGCTCTCGAACGCGTCACCGATAAAGGCTATGCCAAGGGCAAAGTCTCATTTGAGTTGCTGGCGCAGATTGATCCCGCTCTCGTCGAAGCCGCCTGTCCGCACGCCAAGGCGTTCCTGAATCGGTTGCGGACGCTTTGATTGTGATCGGAGGCACCCCGATATTTTCGTCACCCTCAACATCATCATACTTAGGAGATCGACATGAAGCTGAAGGACAGAGTAGCCCTCATCACCGGGGGTAGCAGCGGCATCGGTCGGGCCGCGGCCGTGGCTATGGCCCGCGAAGGAGCCAACATCGCGCTAACGGCCCGTCGCGCCGAGCGCTGCGAGGAAGCTGTCGCTGAAATCGAAGGACTAGGCGGCCAAGCGTTGGCCTTGCCCGGCGACGTAGCTAACGCTGAGCACATCGCCGGACTGGTGGCCGCCACCGTCGAGCGTTGGGGCCGCCTCGACATCGTCGTGCCCAACGCCGGCATCAACGGCGTCTTCGCCCCCATCGAGGATATTACGCCCGAGGAATGGGATCAGACGCACAACATCAACGTGCGCGGCACCTTCCTCACCGTCAAATACGCCATCCCCCACCTGCGCGCGGCCGGCGGCGGCAGCATTGTCGTCGTCTCCTCGGTCAACGGCAACCGCATCTTCTCCAACTTCGGCTTCACCTCCTATTCCTGCTCCAAGGCCGCCCAAGTGACCTTCGCCAAAATGGCCGCAGTCGAACTGGCGCAGTGGGACATCCGCATCAACGTCATCTGCCCTGGTGCCACCAAAACCAGCATCGGCGAGAACACCTTCCCCCGCAACATCGACAAGATCCGCATCCCCCGCGAGTTCCCCCAAGGCATGATCCCCCTACAACAACGCGCCGCCAGCGCCGAGGAGGTCGCCAACGCCATTCTCTTTTTAGCGTCGGACGAGGCCAGCTATATCACGGGAACCGAGATGTACGTTGATGGGGCGCTGTCGCTGTTTCAGGGGTGAGGCGTGCAAGCTCATCCTGCTGCGTTGATTGCATTCCTTGGACAGTGATTTACTAGTACCTATTGCAACGGCATCATATGTGTAGTACACTGTACTACATGAATAAAAGCGAAGTATATAGCTGGCGCGTCTCGCCCGAAGTGAAAAACGGTCTTGAAGCCGCGGCCCGAGCCCATAAAACGAGCGTAGCCCAACTGCTCGACCAGATCGTGTCCCAGTGGCTCGACCGTGAAGAGGCTGGGGACGACGAAATACAAGACCAGCTTCGCCAAGCCGCCATGCAGACCTTTGGCACCATTCGGGGCGGCGACCCCCTCCGTTCACAGCAAGTCGGGCAACGGGTGCGCGCCCGATTACAACAGCGCCGTGCGCGCTAAGGGTCTGATCGATACGGGGACGATCCTAGCCTTGCTCGATGCCGACGACCAGTGGCACGAGCGGTGTGTCGAAGCATTTCCGTCTTTGCGGCTGCCGCTGGCCACTAGCGCTGCCGTACTTGCTGAACTCTTCCATTTGCTAGGTGATCATCGGCCAACAATCAACGCTGCTTGGCGTTTTCTGTGCTCCGGTGCCATAACAGTACTGCCGATAACAGATGCGGACCTGCCGGATCTGGACCGTCTGATGAAACGCTACGACGACCGACCAATGGATTTCGCCGACGCGACGTTGGTGCATCTGGCCAAACGGGAATCGCTTACTGCGATCTTTACCATCGATCACGACGACTTCGAGACCTACCGCATCGACGGCAAGCGCCAATTCCGCATCGTCCCATCGCGCTGACGGCTCAGGGCATGTCAACTTGCCCTGTTTTATCAGGTCCAGCGTGCTTCTACAAATAAAAGTTGCCATCTCGTGGCAGATTGCACACAGCGCGATCATTTCATCGCCTGTCGTTCGCGAAACAGGTTTATACGAACTTATACCTATTGGGCGAAAAATCACAATAAAATCACAAAAACAGGCTTACAGATCACGTGTAGATCATTCTATGACCTTATCTTAAATAGGTTATGGGATTCTATGGCTGTCTTTTAGGACTTATAGATGTTTCCAAACCACTACCGAAAGGTGGACTAAATGCGCAATACAAATATTGGAATCTTGATGGCCCTACTCGTGTCATTGAGCACGGGTCTGGCTGAAGCAACAGTCGCAGGCGAAAGCCTGCCTATTTCGCTCAGCAGTAGAGACACAACCCCTCTGGATCAGGCGTGGTCGTCGCTGCGCCCCGCGCCCAAGACGGTAGCGCAAGCGGACGACTGCCCATCCGTTGACGTTGCCGCCCTCAATGGAGATGCTCTGCTCAACTACCTGCGGACCACCTCGACGGAATGTTACGAAGACTTTCGCCACCTTTATATATTTGAAGGACTCTATGACCTATCCATAATTTTCACCGACCAGAACATGCAATCGGTGTTCAAGGCCATTGAAAGACTAGCTCCCTCATATGACGGTACCAACAGTACCGGGATGCTGCAGCTCTGGACTTTCGTCCGAGACGGCTATTGGTACCACGAGGTAAATCCGGACCGGATCGGAGGCCCTCTCAACGAGGCGACGCACCGCGCTCACATGGCCGCGTCGAAGGCCTTCGCTGCCAGCGATCATTTCTTTGGTTTCAACGACGAAGCCGCCGAAACCCTGATAAATTATTTTCAGACCGCTGACCGGATCGGGGCACGCCAGCACCACCTAGAGCAGGTCGAATTGGTTCTGTCGGAGATGAATCCTGAACGGGGAGCTTGGTGGTTGCAGAAAGACGCCTTCGGTTCTGCCGTCGTTCTGCTGTACCGCGGCCTCGGTCGGAAAGACCAAGGGTTTATTGATGCTCTACCACAGAACCCGGAAATCGTTGATGCTTTGTTGCAGGCTACCCGCTATGACTTTGTTAATGAGGACGAGTTTCTGCTAGCAGAAGTCCTTGGCGTCCTAGGCCGGTTGAGCCATCTAGCCAGCCTAGAGGGAGCCGCCCTCACCGCGCTGTCCTCCGTTGTCATGGAGCAAGAGCGCTTTAGCAATGCCTTCTTGGTCGCGACCAAGCTTTTGGAAGATCGGGTTGACTGCACGAGCTTGAACATCTGCCGAGACGTGCTAGAGCGCGAACTACACGTCCGGCTTCTCCCCAACACGTACCGCTTCGACGATGGTGCCCTAGTGTTCGAGACTCCCTTAGACATGAATACGGTGCAGACCTTGTATCAAGCAGCCAAGGAGGTGAAAGCACAGTTTCACAGACTGTTGGAGACGGATGAACCTGTGTCGGGTGCCATTGACGACGTGCTCCACGTCAAGATATATGGCTCCACTTCGGAGTACAGAAAGTTTCAAGGCTATCTATCCGGTGCGGACCTTGGGTACCGTTTGGCCCTCGGCTACTACGAGAATGGTACCATATACACCTATCGGGTCAATCTCTCCGATGAGCCTGGTGAGGGCATCGCCCTTGAAGAAAAGTTTCGCCATGAGTACGCACATTACTTGGCCGACCGCTTTGCACCCACAGGCCTATATGATGACTGTCTCCTGACTTGGTTCCACGAAGGTCTGGCCGAGTTCCTGACGGGCAGTACCCAAGCCGAGGGTGTTTCCGTGCTCCGGTTCCGAGTAAACAGTATCATTAGGCAAGAGACGAGGGCCGGCGTCGAGCGATTCGATCCTGCACAAATCTTCGACTTTTGTTACTCTAACTTCGGCTTTAGGACCCACGACTACAACTACTCCAGCCTTTTCTTTCATTTCATGCATCAGAAGCGGCGCACCCAGTTGTTGGAGCTGGTCGATATGGTCCGCAACGGGGATGCGTCGGCCTACAACTCTCTGATCGCGACTTGGGCCGGAGATACCCAACTGGCCGCCGATTACTCTGCCTTTGTGGATGAACAGGTGGCCAATGTAGATCAACTGCCCTACCACCCCGACTACTCAATCAACCTGCGCAATGTCGACCCAGAGATCTACCCTCCCCGAGAGACCACTTTCCACCAGCCAGCCGATCTTACCAGCGACAGCGTTGCGGAGATCGAAGCCGCCCTGCAACGAATTAACGGCCAACTGAACTTGGATTGCCGCACCGTGGAGACCGAATCCAGCCCTCGCTTCGGATGCTCTGGATCCTTGCCGGCAGGGTCTGAGTTCAGCGGAAATCAGGACGAACCGTCCAACGAAGATCAGGGCGAATCGAGCCTTTTCAGCCTTTTCGACACTTTCGCCGACCAAGCCGCTCAGACCAGCGAAGGTCGGGGTGAACTCAATGAACACCTAAATACCCGGCTGGACAGTTTTATCGTTGCTGCTGTAGAAGATGGGGGGATCAATAACTTTGGGGACATGACTTGCTACTTTGCTAACGTGGCGGGCAGTCCCCCGGTTGCCGACCTGTACTGCGAAGGTCCTCTGCGTCCCACCTCGGCCAATCTGGCTCAGTCCCTGACGCAGACCTCCAGAGAAGAACAAGAGGGATCGGCTCCTCAATTGCAGCAAAACGCGCCCAATCCATTCAACAGCCAGACGGTCCTTTCCTACTTCTTGCACGCTCCTGGTCCGGCGCGTCTGGAAGTGTTCTCATTGACCGGTCAACGGGTGGCGGTCTTACACCAAGGGCCGCAGCAGGCCGGCTACCACCGACTCCGCTGGAATGGTCGCGACGATGCAGATCGCCCCGTCGCCAGCGGCATGTACCTCTACAGACTAGTGACTGACGAAGGCATATTGACGCGCAAGCTCATGCTGCTACGTTGATTGTAGTCGCGCAGGGGCGGCCCTCAAAACACCGTCGGCCGGCCCTGCGCCCCATCCACGGGGATCATCGCTCCATTGATCCAATTCGCGCGCTCGGACACCAGAAACGCCACCGCATCCGCCACCTCTTCTGGCGTCCCCAAGCGCCCGGCGGGAAACTCCCGTTCGACAAACTGGGCAAAGTGCTCGGGCTGCTCTTCCTGAAAACGCGCCCACCCACCGCCGGGGAAAAATATCGACCCCGGCGCGACGGTGTTGACCCGCACCCCGCATTCGGCCAGTTCCAACGCCAGCGCACCAGCGAGAAAAATCTCCGCCGCCTTCGCGCTCCCATATTGGGACTTAGGCCCGGGCTTCCACCCCGAAATTGACGAGACGATCACCACCGCGCCTCCGCCTCGCTGCCGCATGTGGGGCAGGGCCGCCCGCGTCGTGCGCACGGCGTGGAACACGTTTAGGTCAAAGGTCTCCACCCAGTCCTCATCAGCGGTTTCGAGCAGACTCTGTTCGCCAGCCGCCCCACCCACATTGTTGACCAAAATATCGACGCCTCCCCACTCGGCTGCGCAGTGCTCGACAACGGCCTCCACCTCCGGCCGCGAGCGCACATCGGCGACCTCGGCAATAGCTTCGGCCCCAGTCGCTCGCACCTGCTGCAATGCGCGTTCGAGCGGCTCTTGGTCGCGGGCGCAGATCGCCACCTTGCACCCCTCGTTGGCCAGCGCCAACGCAATCGCCCGGCCGATCCCCCGGCTTCCTCCAGTTATCAGAGCAATTTTGTCTTTCAGTCCTAGATCCATTTACGACCTCCTTTGTGCAAAACGAGAAAGGCGCAGGAATTCGATGGGATGCTGGGTATCGCCTTCCAGCGCCAATTCAGCCAAGATTTCGCCCACTACCGGACAGAATTTGAAGCCGTGGCCAGAAAAACCTGCCCCGAACACCACGGCCGGGCATTCGGGATGGATGTCCAAGACGAAGTTCTTATCCGGCGTCAGCGAATACATGCAGACGGCGTATTTGCTCAGCTCTGGTTGCAGCGCGGGAAAGTATCGCGCGAGAAAATCGAGGACGCAGGGCTGATCGCCGTCGGTCAATGCGCGATTGAGCTGGAGCGGGTCGTCCACTGGGTCGTGCGACACATTGTGCTCGGCCAACTTGAGGCCCCACGGCTCTTCAGCGGGAAAACCATAAAAGTACTGTTCGCCGTCGGCGATGAAGAAGCAAGGGAACGCGCCGCGCGCGTACTGCTCCACGCCGAGCCCCTGGTACCACAACAGCACCTTGCGCACTACACACGCCGCCACGCCCAGCCGGCATAGCACCGGCACTGCCCAAGCCCCGGTCGCCAATACCAACCGCGTGGCGAGCAAGCGCCGTCGCTCAGTTTCCACTACTACTCCTTCACCCTCGCGCCGCCACGACAGCATAACCTCCCCAGGGTAGAGCTTCGCGCCGTGCTTCTGGGCCAACTCAGCATGTCGGCGGACGCAGTCCTCGACTCGAAGAAAACCGCCTAGGGGATCGTAAAACCCACTCCACTCCTCAGGAAAAGCCAAACCTGGATAGCGCGCGGCAATCGCTGTTCCATCGAGCTGTTCGTGCGGCAGATTGTGCGCCTGATAACAGGCCGCCTGCCCCTGCATCGCCTCCGCGTCGGGATCGCCCGCCACTAACAGCCCGACGCGGGCAAAGAGTTCCCCCACCTTTTCTTCCTCTAGCTCCTCCCACAACTCGTAGGCCCGATGTAACAGGGGCACGTAGTCGGGATGCTCCATATAGGCTTTGCGAATGATGCGGGTATCCCCG
>JAPPEF010000354.1:2778-4011 GCA_028875335.1 Gemmatimonadota bacterium | reverse complement strand
CCAAATTCATCCGTGGCTACCTAGCTGGATCTTGGTAGCCAACCCCGAAGCAGTTAAAGAATTTTACGAGGGAGCCAGCCGCGGCAGTGGTATCCCTTGGGCGCATTGGCTGCCTCCTTTGGGAGCTTGGCTGCTGCTCTACTGCTCCCTGTATCTAACCGTGACCTGCCTCAGCGTCATCTTGCGCCGCCAGTGGGTAGAACACGAACGCCTGATCTACCCGCTCATGCAGGTGCCGCTGGCCATGATGGCCGACGATCCGCAAGGCCGGCTGTTAAAGCCCTTTTTCCGCAGTTGGGCTATGTGGATCGGGTTTGCCATCCCAGTGGTCTTCATGAGTTTTTTTGCTCTGCACAACTACTTTCCTTGGTTCCCCCAAGTCGTCCTCAGGTCCTCCGTCGACGTGTTTCGCCAGAGTATTTTCCTGACCTTTGGGCTCAATTTTCTCATGCTGGGCTTTGGTTATTTCATCAATACTCAGATCGGCTTCAGCTTGTGGTTTTTTTATTTGCTGCACCAGCTACAGGAGGGGCTGCTGTTTTACTACGGTTTGCAAGATACCCAAGCCGAATTGGGCTGGTGGACCGAACCGGGCATGGGGCACCAGATGATGGGGGCCCTCATCGTCTTGGTCCTCTCGGGGCTGTGGATAGGCCGGCCCCATTTCAAACGGGTCCTGCAAAAGGCTTGGCGCCGGGACGCCCCGGTAGAAGACGGCGACGAGATCATGTCCTATCGGGCCGCTGTCTGCGGCGCAGCTTGTGGCATTGCCGGCATGTGGCTCTGGCTGTGGCAGACCGGCATTCCCGCTTGGATTGTCCCGGTTTTCCTCTTTGCTGGCTTGGTCATCTTCATCGGTCTAGCCCGGGTGATTTCCGAGACTGGGCTGCCGATCTTCAAGGCCAATATGATTCCGGCGGGCTTTGCCGTGTCCAGCGTAGGTGTGCCAGCTTTGGGCGTAAAGGGCATGATCGCCACCGGCTACACCATGGTGTGGTGCGGCGACCTGTTGGTCTTTATGATGGCTCCCTTAGCCCACGGCCTGCGCCTAGGCAGCGAGTTGAAAAGCGGCCAGCGCCGCCTGACATGGGCCGTGGGCTTGGCCATGGTCATCGCCTTAATCCTGTCGGCGTGGTTTACCATTTACCTCGCCTACCGCTACGGCTCGATGAACCTGCTCATTTCCCAACACTACTCCGAAGAGCCCTCCCGCTTTGCCCTCGAAAAGATCAC
>JAPPEF010000354.1:0-2261 GCA_028875335.1 Gemmatimonadota bacterium | reverse complement strand
CGGGCCAAGCGCACTGGGATGCCGGCACGGTTTGGTTTGTCGTCCAGTTTCCCGACGGGGCTACCCCCACCATCGACGGCAATCACGGCGACTGGGACGGAGTGCCAGCCTCCTATGGCATCGACAACTCGGTCTTCAACGATGCCCGCGGCCTAGTGCCCGAAGGCTGGAGCAACGCCGACTGGGACGTCACCGACTTCAGCATGTTGCACCGGGTCGGCTGGAACGAGACGGACAACAAAATCTATATGGCCACCCAGACCTTCGACGACGAGCACAACATGGACCGCACCAGCCA
This sequence comes from Gemmatimonadota bacterium, assembly GCA_028875335.1. The sequence continues at coordinate 1,963 of JAPPEF010000354.1, read as the reverse complement.
CTGGAGCGAGGACGATTCGTGGGAGGTGTCGTTTACCTATAACCACGACGCCTATGCCGATGACGGCGGCTACGTCGACATCAACGACGAAAACATCGGCATCAATACCCGCTACAACTTCTCGGTGCCCGTCCACCCAACCCTCGGCGACTGGTTCTGGTTGCGGCCGGGCGAGTTGACCGGCACTGAGTGGCTATGGCCCGGCACTGATTGGCTCGAATTTAACTACACTTGGGATGGCGACGAATTCGGCGAGAGCACCTATTACTACGAAATGGGTCTCACGCCCGTAGGCTCGTATCCCAAGGGCCAAGAGGGCGGATACCAGCCCGACGATCTGGAAGTATGGGATCTGGAAGAAGGTCAGATCATCCACATTTCCATCGTCCAGATCGACAACGACGGCGATTTCAACAATTATCGCACCCCCGGTTGCTGCGGCTACTGGAGCACCTTTGATAATTGCTGCTCGTCCGTCAACGATTGGTTCCTAGCCGAACCGGATCCGGCCTTTGTCGCTTCTACTGCGGTCGAAGACGACAGCTGGGGCCGCATCAAGGCCCGCTTTAAGTAGGTCGCATCTCCGCTGGAATCGCTTCAATCCAGCTAAAGGGCCAACTATCGGAAGCCCGTGTTCCACGCTGGAACACGGGCTTTTTTTGTTTCTTCGCCAAAGGCATACATCCAAAGGGAACTGCATGAGAAAACACGGGGTGTTATGGCTGCTCATTGCGCTAGCGAGTTCAGCGCTGGGCGATCGGGCCGAATTCGCGCTGGGCGGAGAGGACGGCAACCCCTGGACCATCCCCCTCGCGCTAGAGGGCGAAGAAGGCGGCTTCTACACCGTGTACGGCACCGACGGTCAAATCATACAAACCGAGTCGGTGGGCACATCCCCCCAGTGGGTCGGTGCCGATACTCTGATCAACTACGCCGATGGGGCCATGACTCCGTCTTGGGTTGACCCCAACTTGAACCTGACCCACATCGTCAGTTGGGACCAAAACGGCCAGAGCCAAGTGCCCTTTCACGATCTGGGCGGCAATATCCGCGTCACCCAAGGCGAGAATTCGGCCTTCATGGGCATGACTCTGCCTAGTACTCTGCGGGCCTACGACGGCGACCGCACCTCGGCCATGTTCCGCATCTTCGTCCAGCGCGTGGGGGCACCCCCAGGGGTGGGGCGCGGCTTCCGCAACAACACCATTACCAATTTCGGCGCTGAAATGCCCATCAATCGCATCCGCTTCTACCCCCGGCTCAGCAAGACCGAAGACGCCCATATCATCGCCGCCATGGCTGAGCCCAAGCCCGATCCCGACACATTTGGTGAAGAGAGCTTTGCCGCCAACTTTCTCGAATGGTACGAAATAGGCATCGCCGACAACAGCGCCCCCATAGCCGACGATGCCTTCGCGGTCCCCAAAGGATTGCGCTGGCACAAAGTCCTCTCCTCGGCCGGCCTCGGCGGCTACCGGGTGAGCAACGATTCGGCCTATAGCATTCTGCGCAGCGTGCGCGAAAATCTCGATGTGGTGGTCGACTTTCGCTTCCCCCTGCGGCACATCCGCTGGGTGGCCATCCGTGCCTTGGACCCAGTGCGCGACTGGGAAATCGCCGAAGTAGAGATCTACGGACAAGGCTTTGTGCGCAAAGCCCGCTATCTAACCGACATCCTCGACTTTGGCCAACCCATCAACTGGGGCAAAATTCGCTGGAGTGGACAACGTCCCCCTGGCACCCAAGTCGAAATCCGCACCCGCACGGGCACCGACCACAACCCCCACATCTACTGGGAACCCAACGCCATTACCGGCGAGGCCGAGGAAATCAGCTTTGACGAGCACTTCAGCCTGCCCGTCCGCGAGCGCGAACCTCCGCTATACGACCGCGACCACTGGAGCTTTTGGTCGCCTCCCTACGACTTTGAGGACGGCTTGCGCGACCACGCTCAGGAGGCGGC
>JAPPEF010000014.1 GCA_028875335.1 Gemmatimonadota bacterium | reverse complement strand
CCTCCATGCCCTGCGCGAAGATGCGCGGATCGATGTCGAGGCCCGCGCCGGGCGTATCGGGCACGTGTAGGATGGAGTCGGCGAGCCGCCAGCCGTCGGTGATCAGCCCGGGCATGGCTGCCGGTGCGGCTTCGAGCAGGCAGAAGTTGGGGATGGAAGCGGCAAAATGGGCGTGGTGAAAGCGCTCTATGTACGACCCCCAGCAGTGGGGGGCGCAGAGCGCGTTCCACTGCTCTAGACGCGCCGATGTGCTCCGCCACCACGTCAGCCCCATGGCGCGAAAATCGTGCTGTACCACGTCGATAAATCCCTGTTCTACCAAGTCAAAAAAGTACGGCGGCGGCGAAAATTCTCCGTCGGCCACCAGCGTGTCCCAGTCATTTTCGACGATGTGCTGCTTAAGCGCTTGATTGAGCGGGGCGTCTTCGGCAAAAGGCTCCTCAAACCAATAGATCCCCACATCCGCGCAGGCGTCCAACAGGGCTATAGCGGTGTTGAGCGTATTGCCCATGTTGGCGTCGATGAGCACCTTGGCCTGCGGGCCGGCGGCTTCGCGCACCGTGCGAATGACCAACTCGTCGCGTTTGAGGCCGGCGTCCGTGGGCATCCAGCGCGCACCGCGGCCGACCTTTATCTTGAAGTGCAAATAGCCGTGCTCGTGGCCGGTGGCAACTTCGCCGCGGAAGATGTCTTTGACCTGTTCCTCATCTGCGGCTTCCAAATCGTCGATATAGACCGAGCCGTCGTACACTTCGACCGCGCGTTTGCCGCGGGCACCGAGCAGGCGGTACAGCGGCAAATCCATCATCCGCGCCACCAAATCCCACAGCGGCAGGTCGAGGTTGCGACCCGCGGGCAGACAGCCATCGGGGAGTTGGAAGAGATCGCCGATCTCCTTGCCGAGCAGCGCGCGCGCCTCGTCCTCGCCAATGCGGGACCAACCCAAGCCCCACGCCCCGCCGTCCGTGCGAACCCGGACGACCGGGTCCGCAATCTGCGCACCGTGCGCGGGAATGCGGGCGTTGAAGCCGATGTAGCGCGGCCGACTGCCGCGCAGTACGCATTTTTCAATACAAGTAATCTTCCCTTTGGGGACTTCGTGCATGGCCAAGCTCCTTATCAGAATCAGGGCGGGGGCAAGATGCCCTCGCCGTTCCACAAGTGGGTCTGCGGCCAGTAGGCCGACCACCCAAACCACATCGAATTATAGGCTGGGATTTGCTCTAACTGCGCTCCTTCAAGCGACCCGGCAAGGGCCTCGCCGCGCATGTTCCACTCGCTGCCGGTTTCCACGTCGGTAAAGGCCAACGGCAGGCTTCGACCTGAGCTCAGCCGAAGGTCGCCGGTGCGGCTGAGTATGCGAAAGGTCAAAAGCTGGTCGCGGACGACGCGGCTGTAGGGAATGGCAGTGGCAGTCTCGGCGTCGTAGAGCACGAGCACGGCGCGGTCGCCGACGCGATCGTTGATGACGGCCTTATCGGGCATTCTGCTGAAAGGATAGGCCCTGCTCTCGCCAGCGTCTCGCAACCCCAAGATCATTTCCTTAGCCGGCAAGTGGCCGCTGGGCCGAGCGGTAGTCAGCGGGAAAATAATCATCTGGTGATCGCTGCGATAGTTTCCATAAGGGTAGTGGCCGTACACGTCGAGCGGATACAGGGCGCGGATATAGTCCGGGTAACGGTCGAGGCCGGTCGCCGCCTGGACGACCGTGGTGTGCGGGTGCAGCGCGCGCCACAGGCCCCAAGTCGTCTCGACCACGGGCAAGAGCTGGAGGCGCTGCCCTTTGTGCGCGCCGCTGATGCCGGTGTAAATCATCTGCGGGTACAGAGTTTTCTCGTCGCGTCGGTCGTACAGCACCAAGTTGCTGTTGAGTATCATGCCGGAGACGCCGAGTTCGATTTGTGTTGAGTCCGAAGCCATCGCGTCAAAAACTAGCCCAGTGCTGGTCAGCGGGCAGAACGTGACGCTGATGTACTGGCCGCCGAGTTGGTCGTTGATGACTTCGTGCGTCCAGCCGAGGCGGTGCGGATAGGCCCGCGCCGCACCGTTTGCGACCACGCCGAGGACTAAGTCCGAATCTGCGAGATAGTGCGCGTCTTCCGGCGCAACGCTCTGGGGATTGGTCATAGCCGGGATGCCGTCGCGGGGCACCCCACCCGAGCGCAGGTGATGGGTCAACTCGTCGAGGCGGTCGTATATGTCGGCGCGGAGGGGAACGGCGATGAAAAGGGCGAGCAGGATGCGGGCCATAGCGTCGGACACTAGGAAAGCGATGCGGGAGGCTCAATTATACAAGCGAGCCGTTGGCTGTCAAACTTGCGGATTGCTGCGGATCGCAAGAAGTTACGCTACTTGCAAATTCACTGAGGAGATTGCCATTGTGCCCCAAGCCTCCATTCCCTACGAGCCTGCGCCATGAACGCCCGCCAGAAGGTCGAGGCGTACTTTGCCGCGTTGACAACAGGCGATGCCGACCGGCTCATCGACCTTATCTCTCCAGCCGATCACTTTGTCAAGATCGGGACTGAACCGGGGGAATACATCGAGGGCGGTGGACGCGCTGCCCAGTACTACCACCACCACGTCGCCAGTACCCGGGATTTCACCATCGACATAGAGCACCTCGACGTGCAGGAGCGCGATTCGGTGGCTTGGTTCTACACTCGGCAGCAGTGGCGGCTCAAATGGCAAGGCCAGGACGAGGAACTGGCCCTGCGTCTGACGGGCGTATTGGAGCGGGAAGCGGGTGAATGGAAGTTTGCGCAGATCCACGCTTCCATAGGGGTGGCCTAGCGCGGGGAATTATTTGTTGTTAGTCCCCTTTTGCGCGTCCTATATTGGATTATCGGCTTGGCTCAATCGGATACATCCCATGCGCAACGCCACCCTCGTCAGTGCCCTGCTGCTCGCCACGCCTCTCGCTGGCGACCAACTCCGCATCGCCACCTCCAACGACTGGCTCCAATGGCAACTGCCCGGCGACGCCGTCGATGTCGCGCGTGGTACGCTCAAACCCTCCTTTGTCCGCCGCAACATCAACGCCGTGGCCAACGCCTTTGACTTTGCCAATGGCGGCATCCGCAAAGTCGGCTCCAACCCCGGCGACGCCCGCCATTTCATCGACGGCGACCTGACGACCTATTGGGCTCCCGAGCCAAACGCCAGCGTCGAGGATTGGTGGATCGAGGTCGATCTGGGGCGCGTGGTCTCGGCGCGCAAAATCCGGCTCCACTTCGCCGCCGACAGCACTCCGCTGGAATTTTTCAAGATTCTTACCTCCGATGGCGAGCCTTTCTTCAGCAATGCCAATTCCATACTCCCCGGCACGCTGCGCTACAACAAGCGCTGGCGCTACAGCTTTAACCAAGCCCACGTCATCGAGATTGACTATGAGCTCAAGCCGCTCAAGAATATCCGCATCGAAGCCGACCTACCCACGGAGAATATCCGCCTGAGCGAGGTGGTGGTCGAGAGCATCGGCGACAACCTTTCGCTGGGGATATGGGGCCGGGGCGGCAGCGTCCAAATTATCTCTGAAGTCACCTCTAAGTTGGGCCGCACTCTCATCGAATCGAAGGGGATCAGCAATACCCTCGTCGATGGCGACATTACCACCTACTGGGGCACGGTGCATCGCGGCGGTTCAGGTACTCAGCCCGAACAGCAGATCGGTCAGTTCGAGATTGACCTAGGTGCGCTGTACTGGGTGGATCGGGTGCGGATGATCGGCGATGACAGCGGCGTAGCCCCGGGCAAAGGCTCGGGTCGCCACCGGTCCGGTGTCTTCAATTATCTGTGGTATCAGTTTTTTGTCTCCGATGGCTCTCGGGCACCGGATGGCTCGTTGAGTTGGGAGTTGCTGGGCGAATTGCCCTCGGATCGACGCAATCTAACAAAAGTCCGCCACTTCCAAGAGCGCTTCCCCTTGCGCAAGGTCCGCCACGTACGGCTGATCTTTCCCATGTCCGAGGGCTTCGAAGCCTTTAACGGACGCATCGGCACCACCGCCGAGTGGCAGGTCTTCGGCGAGGGC
>JAPPEF010000099.1 GCA_028875335.1 Gemmatimonadota bacterium | reverse complement strand
ACGCCAATGCCAAGACCGGGTGCTCGGTTGCGGATCCCCTCGATGATGGAGCGGACAAAGCGCGTGCGATTGGCGAAGGAGCCGCCAAAGGGTCCGGGCCGCGTAAACGCGCTGAGGAATTCGTGTCCTAGGTAGCCGTGGCAATGCTTGATATCTACGAAGTGGTAGCCTAGCTCATGGGCGATTTGCGCGCCGGCGACGTAGCGGTCAATCAACTCCTCGATATAGGCGTCCGTCAGGAGCGGATAGTCCGCATCAAGGCCGAATTTGTGGTCCAAGATCGGGTGGTGATAGAGAATGGTCGGCGCGGATTGATCCTTGCGATAGGGCCGGCAGAACCGCCCCGAATGCGTCAGTTGCAGGCCGACGAGCAGGTCGTCGGTGGTGCCGAAGCGCTCGTCGTGCGCCGATAGGAGAATGTCGCGCAGTTCGGCCATGCCGGCGCGGTTTTCCTCACGCGCCATGAGTTGATTTGGGTTGGCGCGGCCCTCGGGCACCACGGCAAATGCCTCTCCACCCCAGATGAGTTTGGCCCCGCTGCGCCCGAAGTTCCGCCAGCGTCGGCGCGTCAAATCGCTCGGCTGGCCGTCTTCGGTCCCATCCCATCCTTCCATCGGCTGAATGGCGAAGCGATTGCCGATGCAGTTGCCGTTGCTATGGGCCGGTTGGGCTAGGGGGGAGGAGGGAGCGGTTTCGATCTGGTCGTCGCAGGGCATTTCCGCGCCTAAATGGGCTAGATGAGTGCGAAAGTCCGCGGCCTGCTTAAAGCTGGAGATGCGCGGATAGCGCGTCTTGGCCATCAGGGGGCCTCTCGCCGGCGTTGCAGATACAGCATCAGCCCCAAGCCGAAGACGATCATGGCGATGCTGAGAAGCTGGGCTTGGCTCAGGCCCCACAGTACGCGCGGATTGATCCGAATGAACTCCACCAGAAGCCGCGCTACCCCGGCGAGGATGAGATAGAAGCTGAACGACAGTCCTGGAATCTCGAAGCGGGTGCGCATTTTCCACAGGAAGGCAGCGATCCCCAAGTGAGAGAGGGTTTCGTACACAGGCGCGGGATGGACCTTTTCGGTGGTCGGCACCACGCCGTCGGGATAGGCCATGCCCCAGGGAAGATCCGTCGGCACCCCATAGTCCCCATCGCCGGCGAGTTGGCAGCCGATCCGCCCAACCCCGTAGCCCACGGCAAGGGCAATGCCCACCGCGTCGGCGACGTGGCCCAGCGGCGCATTGTGGCGGCGAATTTGCCAAAGCACGCCGGCAGCGGCGACGACAAACCCCCCGTACCAAGTCAAGCCGTAGCCGGAAAACAGCAAGTCGAACACTTCGTCCCAAGTCTCAGGCGACGTTTCAAATAGCACAAAGTAGAGCTTGGCCCCGACTAGCCCGCCGACCATGCAGGTGGTGACAATCGTCGATCCCAGGTCTTTGTGCAGCCCTTGGCGCTTGAACTCGCGGTTGAGCACGTACAGGGCCGATAGGAAACCGAGGGCGACCATGAGGCCAAACGTGCCGACGCTAATGGGGCCGATCTCGAATAGGTAGGGGTACATAATCAGATGTTTTTCCGGCCTAAAGCCTCGATCTGTCGTTTGAGAGCGGCGGCGATCTCGTAGTAAATCTCGTAGGGGCTCAACGCCTCGGCGCGGCCCTCAAAAGAGGTGGTTTCTAGCGGAGAGCCAAAGAGCAGGCGCAAGGGGTGGCGCGATGGCGTGCGCGTCCCCTTGGGCAAGGCTTCGTGGGTGCCGGCAATGTGCAGGGGCACTACGGGCGCATCCAACTCGTAGGCCAAAAGCCCCACGCCCGCCTTAAACGGCTGTAGCTGGCCGTTGACTGAGCGCGTGCCTTCGGGAAAGACCAGCAGTGGGCGGCGCACTCCCACCGATTGCCGCGCCCGCACCAAGCCGTCGGCAAAGTCGCCTTGGCCGTCGAAGGGGACGGCGTTGGCAAAGGTGTACAAAAACCAGCGCAACTCGGGGTCGGCGAGGTAATGCTCGCTGGTGGCGATATTGAGGTGATCGACATGGGAGCACACGGCCGCGTACACGCAGGCACCGTCGAGGTGGCTGGTGTGATTGGCGGCAATCAGGTAGGGCCGATCTTGGGGCAAGTGCTCTAGGCCGCCGGCCCGGAAATCGAAAAAGCGGCGGAACAAAGAGCCGCCGGTCTCCCACAGAATTTCTTGCAGCATATTTTTGCCGGCCTCGCTCTCTGGCACGGCACTCGGCTCGGCGTGCAAGATGCCCGACCAGTACGCGAGCGACTGCTCCACCTCCCAGTCCATCCCGTCGCGCAAGTGAACCTCCAGCCGCGCCAAGACGCTGCGAAGCGTGTCCTGTGGACGCAAAAGCCCATCGACTTCGGTCCCCAGCCGCTGGCCGAGCCACGCGGCAAACTCCACGGTCATCAGCGAATCCAACAAGGTGTCGAGCGGCGCGTCTATGTGAGCCGCTACCTCCTCGGTGCTCAGCCCCGCAAGCAGGCCGATTTGGCGCTGGATCGCCCGCTCCCATTCCGGCAGGGCCGTATCCGGGTAGTCCTCGCGCTCGATGGCAGACGCTAAGGCATGGCGGTCCACGGTGCCGTCGTCCAGCCTCGGCAGCGGTTGGGTCCAAAAGTGCAGGCGCTGGATCCGGTGATGGCTGGGCAAGGTGCGCGAAATCTCGTATGAGCGCGCTTGGATGGTCTCGCGTAGGTCCTCGGCCTCCTCGCCCTCGCAGTTGAGCACGGCCACGCCGTGTACTTCTTCTCCCCCGGTGCGAGCCGAAGGCACGCCGACCACACTCAGCTCGGCTACGTGCGGCAGGTCGTGGTAGAGCGATTCGACTTCGCGTGGATAGACGTTGTGGCCGGCCCCGTTGACGATCAAGTCTTTGCTCCGCCCCTCGACGAAGAGATAGCCATCGTCGTCGAGACGGCCGAGGTCTCCGGTGTGTAGCCATCCGTCGCGCAACGCCGCTTGGGTCAACTCCTCTTGGGAGAAGTATCCCTCCATGACGTTGGCACCTCGCACCAAGACCTCGCCGATGCCGCGCTCGTCCGGCTCGGCGATCTGCACTTGCTGTCCGGGCAGCACCTGCCCCACCGACTGGGTTTTGCGCTGCATGGGTATGTTGACGGCCACGACTGAAGCTGCTTCGCTCAGGCCGTAGCCTTGGCAAATCGACACGCCGAGATCTTCATAAGCGTCGATGAGGTCGTCGGACAGGGCCGCGCCGACGCTGACAACCCGCCTCAAAGCGGCTAGCCCAGCCGTGGCCTCGGCCCCGAGGCGCTCGACGCGGTTGGCCAAGACGCGCAACAGGCGCGGCGCGGTCAACAGTACAGTCGCATTCGTATCGCGCAGGGCGCGGAGCATCTCGCGGCTGTTGACGGCCTCTAAATACGTGATGGTGGCTCCACCGAGCAGCGGCAGCAGTAAGCCCCCGGTACATTCGAGGACTTGGTGCAGCGGCAGGGTCGAGAGCATGCGATCGGATTCGTAGATGCGCAGCACCTCGCCTTGGGCGAGGACGTTGGAGATGAGGTTGCGATGGCTCAACACCACTCCGCGCGGCTCGAGGCTCGAGGTAAAGATGATCGACGCTGTGGCATCTGGATTGACCCTTGGTCGCTTCCAACGGCCTTTTTTGGCGGACGCATCTGGCTCGGGAGCGTGCCCGAACGGCAGCCCATCGCGATCTACATTGAAAAAGGCCATTTCCTTGTGGGCTGCCACGCCCTCGGGGGAGAGTTGGGAAAAGCGCTTTTCCGCAGCAATCAGCGCCCGCGCTTGGACGAAGTCGCACAGCCTCCAGATGTCTTCGTCGCGCATCTGCGGGCTGATGGGCACGACCGCTAGCCCAAGCAGGTTGGCCGCCATATAGGCGACGACCCACTCCGGCCCGTTGTCCCCGCACAGCAGGACCCGCTCACCAACCGCCACGCCCTGTGCTTGCCAACCGTGCGCCACGCGCTCGGCGCGGGTGAGCAGCTCGTCGTAGCTGATCCGCGTCCAGCCGGATTGGCGCTCGATTTGCAAGGCCGTCTTGGCAGCGTAGCGGCCGCAGGCCCAACGCAGCAGATCCGGGATTGTGCGGATGCTTTCCTCGATGCGCCAACGCTGCTCTTCGCCCCCGACTTCGCTCGGTGCCGCGCTCAACGGCTCTTGGTCGTCGTCGGACCCGCCCAGTTCGTGGCGCCGGAGGCCGGGCAGGTGGGTCTTTTGATAGTATTGATACCAGTCAATCCGCCGCACGTCCATGTTGAAGATTCGCTGCTCTTCGGGGGGCAGCGACTCGTAGAGGGCCAACATGCGCTTGGCTTCATACCGGCAGTCGAGGGTCGTGTACGGGCTGAACAGGTCGGTGAAGTACTGGATGCGCTTGAGGCGCGTCTTGAGCGCGGCCAAGCGGCGCTTCTTCTGGGCCGGTGCCCAGCGCTCGGGCAGGTATTCGTAGAGCTTTTGCTTTAGCTCCAGAGGATAGAGGTACTTCCAGTTGAAGGCTCGCTGAAAGCGGGCCACCGTCGGGAAGGTCCAATCCACCAGCTCGGGCCGCGAGCCGTCCTTGTTGAGGAGGGGGTGTTCCTCAAAGTAGCCCTTGACGTACTTGAACATCCGGGTGTTGGGCAGTGGGTTTTCTCCGCTGGTCGCCGCGTGGAAGACCTCTACTGTAGAGGTCGTAGCCTGCGTGGCCGCGGCCAGCACGGTATTGACGACGATGTCCACGGGCACCAAGTCCATGGGCGCGCCCATGGCGGCCGGGAAGTCCGGGACGATCCCCCGCCCGTAGGCCACTATCAGTGGATCGGTTACCTTGAGCCCGTGGATCCAGCCTGGATGCGGGTCTTCGAGCGCGCCTTCGGTGACGCTGGGCCGCACGATGGCCAGCGGCACTTGGCCGCGGTTCTTGACGAGCAACTGTTCGCCCATGGCCTTGGTAAAAGTGTACACGTCATTCCAGCCATGCTGCCGCGCTCGCCGCATCCCCTCCTCGACTAGCTCGCGTTCAATCCAGCGGCGACAGCGGTCGTCAATCAGTTTTTGCAAGCGGCTGTCCGAGAGCGTGCGCCTGTGGCTCTGCTCAACGATCTCGCGGCGGAATGCACGCTGTTGCTCGTCGCTTTGCGCTTGGTCGCGGATTGCACGGCAGCGGGCTTGCGCTTGGGCGATCTCTTCTTCGGGGACAAAAGGTTGTGGAGGCGTGCTGCCGTCGATTAGGTGCTGAATCGTGCGGTCAACCGGCAGCGTTTGTTCGGGGACGGCACCGGTGAGACGACCGTTGACGTATGCGGTTGATACGTGTACTAAGACGGGATTTTTGCGGCCTTCGCGGGCCAGTCGCAAAAGCTCCTGAGGTGCCAAGGTGTTGAATTGGATCGCCGAGTCGAGCGGTTCGTCAAAGGTGACGCTGGCCGCGTTGCCGATGATGAGGTCCACTTCCGCTAGCAGCTCGTCGCGGGATGCTTCGTCTAGCCCGAGGCCCGGCTGCCGCATGTCGCAGGCGAAGGCGCACACCTTCTGTCGCGCCGCAGCAAAGGCGTCCGGCTCCTCTTGGCGAAAGCGGTCGAAGACGACCAGCTTGAAGAGTTCGTCTAGCCGCTCCTCTACCGGCAGCGTGGCTCCGCCAGGACCCCGCCCAGGCCGCAACACGAGATACAAGCGCCGCACACCGGGTAAATAGCGCAGGATCTTGGCCGTCAGTCCCTGCCCGTAAAACCCGGTGCCGCCGGTCAGCAACACGGTGCGGTCCTGATAGAATTCTCTGATCATAGCGGAAATGGAAGAAAGCCCCATCCCGTGTCAGGACAGGGCGCAAAACGCTGTAATATAGAAGGCAGGACGCCCTGCCACAAGGAGGCTCACTGCTTTGGACGCTTGGGATCGCGGCCCTTGCCGTCGCGCCGATTTCGGTCTAGCCCTTGCTTGGTGATATAGGGGTGCTCGACCTGTTTTTCCAATTCGCGGCGCTGGTTGGCCCAATCGATGTTTCGTTTTCGCTTGGCCATGTTTTGATGTTATCTTTCTACTAAAGTTAATCTACGCGCAGGGTCGCTGACGGGACAGCCCAAGCTATGACCAAACACTGGGTTTTGATAGCCAATCCAACCGCGGGCAACGCCCGCGCCCGCAGCGTCGCTGAGCAAGCCGCCTTGGCGCTGCAAGCCGCCGGGCAAGCGGTCGAATTGCGCTACACGCGGGCCCAGGGTCACGGAGCCGAGCTGGCGCAGCAGGCCGTGGCCGAGGGCGCTGAACGGCTCGTGGTCTGCGGCGGCGACGGCACCATTGGCGAGACGCTCGCTCCCCTCGCGGGTTCGCACACGGCCTTGGGGCTGCTGCCCTGCGGCACGTGCAACGACTTGGCCCGCGCCCTCGATGTGCCGCTCCGAGTGGAAGCGGCCATCGACAACCTGCTTTGCGGCCAGGTGCGCGCCATAGACTTGGGCCGGGCTGGCGACCGCTTCTTCGCCACGATCGCCGCTTTTGGCTTTGACGCCGAAGTCAACCGCCGCATGGAAAGCGCCCAAGGGCCGCTGTCCGGGCGGCCTCGCTATATCTTGGAAGCGTTGCGGCACCTCATTGGCTACCAGCCGACCCGAGTCCGTCTCTGCGGCGATTTCGGGGAGATTGAGCAAGAGGTGCTGCAAGTATCCACTGCCAATGCGCGGAACTATGGAGGCAATTTGTGCGTTGCCCCAGATGCCGACCTCGGCGATGGCCTATTCGACGTGGTCGTCGTCGATGCGGTGCCACGGCGGGCGGTCCTATCGCTGATGCTCCGGCTTTTCTGGCAAGGACACGTCCGCCATCCAGCCGTGCGCGTCGAGCGCACGGCCCGCCTAGCGCTGCACACCGCCGCACCGCACCGCGTATATGCAGACGGCGACTATCTAGACCAGACGCCGCTCGTGCTGGAAATTAGCCCGGCGGTCCTGCGGGTGGTGGTGCCGAGTTCTTGCTCTCAGGGGGTGCGTTGTTGATATTGCCCTAAGAGGCGGTATTTCAATCACGACTTATTCCACAGCATCTTATGGCTACCCGAGCACAGCAGATACGCCTCGGCATCTTCTTCTTGGTTTCGCTCGCCGTCCTCGCGCTCTTTTTCATCGTCGTCGCTGGCAGCCATCTCCTGCGCCAGCGCGATACCTATTACATCGAGTCCAACTCGCCCGTCAGCGGCCTCAACAAAGGCGCGGCTGTCAAGTACTTGGGCTTTAATATTGGCCGCGTCGAGGACATTGCGATCGCACAGGATAATCTCGCCACCGTGGTAATTGAGATTTCGGTCGAGCGGCGGTTGGCCGAAAATGCTATCCGCACCGATACACAGGCGCGAATGGCTTCGCTAGGGCTCACCGGCCTGAAGTACATCGAGCTTTTCGGGGGCAGCGACGACGCTGCGGTCCTTCCCCCAGGGTCCACCATTGTCGCAGACGAGACTTTTTTTAGCAGCATGCAAGAGCGCGCCGAAGTGCTCAGCGCTAAGGTTGAACAAACCATCGACAACCTAAGCGCGCTGCTCAGCAGCGAAAACCAGCGCGCCTTTACTGAGATGCTGAACAACGCGGGCAATATGCTGGCCACGGCCAACGCGCTGGTCGAGGACAACCGCTCTGCATTCGACGAAATCGCGACCAATATGGTTGCCACCAGTCGCTCGCTCGCCGAGGCCAGCGCGACTTTGGCGACGACGGCCGATTCCCTGCACGTCTTGCTCGGGGGTGTGGAGTTGCAACAGACGGTTGACGACATGCATGTAACGATGCACAAGTGGCGCGAGCAAATGGACGGCCCGATTCCCCTGCTCGTCGCGCGGATGGACACCTTGATAAGCCACGTCGATCAGACTTTTGTAGGCATTGACCAGACCGTGGGGGCCAGCCGCCAGAATCTCCTGCGAGCTATACGAGAACTGGAGGAAACGTTGCAAAACATCCGCGAAACCACTGAACTCATCCGCGAGAATCCCGCGGTGCTCATCCGAGGTCGCAGTGGTGAGGCCCAATAGCCAAGTGCTCCGCTGCGCCCAGGTTCTCGTCTTGGCCTTAGTTCTATCCGGCTGCGCCCAGTTGCTAGGCGGCGACACCAAATTGCCGCAGCGGCGCTATTTTAAGCTGCATATCGAACCCTTGCGCGGTAGCGTGGAAGATTCCGAGCGCCCGTACCCTTTCCGATTACAGGTCAAAGGCTTTGAGATGCCCCGAGCGTATGACCGCACCAATATCATCCTCCGCCGCGACCAGTACGAACTGCGGCGCGACAACCTCCACTACTGGATGGAGCGTCCCAGCGACATGATTACCGATGCGGTCAAGCAATACTTGCGCCAAGCCGACCTCTTTACCTATGTCGGCGGGGATCGCGATTTTTTTGAACACCGCCCGGATTACGTGCTCAGCGGCTCGGTCAAAGCCATTGAGCGCTTCGACAGCGGCGATTTGTGGGCAGCCCATCTCGTTATGACGATGGAGCTAGTAAGGCAAGCCGATGGCAAAGTTATATGGCAGGACGATTTCGACGAAGAGAAACAGGTGTTTTCCCCGGCCATGATACACACGGTGGCCGCATTGAGCGGGATTTTGGGTCAGCGGATGCAAAAGGCGATCGGGGAGATCGACTTCAAGTTCAGCAGCAAACAGCGGCCCGCGCCCATCGCGTCCGACGGAGAAACCGCACCGGCGGTCCGAGATACGGTGCTGCAAACTGAAGCCGATCACTACGAACTCATACCGGGAAAGCTAGCTCCCTAGGACTTGGTATGTACAAGCTATTCTGCATTTTGATCGCCCTGCCGTTGCTCGCTAGCCCAATCCTGGGCGATAGCTACACTTGGATCGCTCCACCCGGACGCGGCCAACTCGAACAGGATCCAACGATGATTCCCAAGGGCAAGGGTTTTCTTTTTGTGCCGACGATGACTGGCTCTCTCAACGAGCCGAGCTTTCTCGTCTTACAGGGCAACAAACCCATTCGCGAAGCCTCCCCCGGCACCGGCGTGTTGCTGTCGCCCGGCAACTACAAATTGCTGGTCGGCTCGGGCACGGACCTCCAGATGATGATCCACACCGTGCCAGTCCAAGAGAGCATGACGACTCTGGTAAAGCCCTTCTGGGCCGGACTAGTCATCAACGTCATGTCTGAGAACCGCACATCGATCAACGAATCCTATGAACTGTACCGGGAGTCCTCGCAGGAAAACTACGGCCTCGGTTTCGGTGTCGAGGAGGAGCGAGGCGAGGCGGTCAAAACTTGGCTCCTGCCCCCGGGCGTTTACTCGGTAGTGGGAGTAGGCGACAACGTATCAACTACCCGCAAATTCAGCGTCCGCTTGGAGCCCGGCGAGTTGGTCCAGCGCAATCTAATAGTAGACGGCGACAAGAATTTCATCGGCTTCTACCCCCCGGCTCAGTATGGCCTCCTCGCCCAAGTAGTGGACTCGCGCTGGAAGACCTCCTTGCAGCTAAGTGGCTCGCCTCGACTGTCCACCTCGCAGAACACTGCCGGCGCGGATCGCTCGATCCTCTCGCTTTCCGCTGAGCTCATCGGCAGCAGCGTCTATAACACGGACCGCCACTACGCCAATCTGCGGCTGGACTTTGAAGAGGGCTTCACCCGCGAGGAGGGCGACGACTTCCGCAAGTCCGTCGACGAATTCGAGGTCCGCGCTACGTATATCTACCGGCTTTCCAAGCGGATCGGCCCCTATTTGCGTGGGGTGTTCAACACTAGGCTATTTGCCGAAAAGGAGCACTTCGACCAGCCGAGAACCCTTCGAATCCTCGACGGCGACCAAGTAGAGGACACGACGGGCATTAGCGAATTTACCCTTTCTCCGCCCTTTAGTCCTCTCGAACTGCGCCAGGGAATCGGCATCAACTCCCAGGTCATTAGTAGCTTTCCCCTGAACCTCGACATGCGCGTTGGTTTTGGGGCACGTCAAAGCTATGTTACCGATACCTATGACCTAAAGTCCTCCCGCACCGTCGCCTACAAGTTGGAGGACAAGACCACTACCGGCTTGGAGGCCGTGCTGCTGCTTCGGTCGCGTTTCTCTCGCTTCCCCAGCTTAGACTCGGAATTTGACCTCCTTATCCCGAAGACAGCCACCGACACTTGGGAATTCAATTGGGAAAACCGCTTGCGCTTGCCGCTTAGCCGCTTCGTCAACGTGGTGGTCGTCTTCGACTTTGAGCGCAAGCCGCCGGTTCAGCGGCTGCAATCCAGGCAACAGGTTCTGCTGCGTCTGAACTATTTGCTATGACTTGGGTGCAGAGCGACGAACAGGGAATCGCGCTCGGGGGTGCGCTTTCGCTACACACCATCGGCGCGCTCGCCCCTCAAGCTCGCGATCTCATCGCCGAACACTCGCGCTCCGCGCTCCGCGCCGACTTGCACCAAGTCGAACACCTCGATACCGCAGGAGCCGTCTTCCTGCGCGGCTTGCCCGACCTCGCCCGCTCCTTGGACAAGGAACTCCGCCTCGATGGGCTGCCCGCTCACTTGCAGCCCGTTTTCGACTTTGCCACGCCTGCGCCGCCGCTCGCGCCGCCCGCGCCGTCTCGCGTCGCTCTTGAACGCCTCGGCGCTTGGGTCCGTGCTCGTGGTGTCCTCGCGGCCGATTTTCTCTACCTGATGGCCGACCTGAGCATTTTCTCGGTTAGCGCCTTGTTCCGCCGCGCTCAGATTCGCCGGGGTAGCTTTGGCGAGCAAGCGTACGCAATTGGCGCGCAGGCCGTGCAGATCGTCGGGCTGATCCTCTTTCTCGTCGGCGCGGTTTCGGCTCTCCAGTCCGCAGCCCAACTCCGCCAGTTCGGGGCCGATATTTTCGTCGCCAACCTACTGGGCATTGGCCTGACTCGCGAGTTGGGGCCGCTGATGACCGCGATCATGGTGTCTGGCCGCTCCGGATCGGCCATTGCCGCGGAAATCGCCACCATGAAGTTCACCGAGGAATTGGACGCCCTGCAGACCATGGGGATTGACCCCCTGCGCTTTGTGGTGGTGCCCAAGCTGTGGGCTATGGTCGTCTGTATGCCGCTTCTGACGATCATGGCCAATTTCGTTGGCATCTTAGGCGGCACCTTCATCGGCTTGGTGTCGCTGGACATCCCGGCTACTGTGTTTCTCAACCAAGTCTTCTCGTCGCTCTTTCTCAAGGATTTGCTTACTGGGCTGGTCAAAAGCGCGTCCTTTGCGTGGCTTATCACGATCATCTCAGTTTACCACGGCCTCAATTTCAGCGGCGGGGCCGAGGGCGTTGGTCGGGCTACTACTTCCGCGGTCGTGTCGTCGCTGTTTGGTATCATCATCCTCGACGCCTTCTGGGGCATTGTCTTTTATCTCAAATGGTGACTCGCGCTATCGACATCCAAAACCTCTGCGTGTCCTATGGTGAGACGGTCGTTCTATGCGGGATTGACGCGCACGTAGAAGAGGGGGAAATTGCCGTCGTACTCGGCGGTAGTGGCTGCGGCAAGAGCACGTTGCTCAAGGCGATCATCGGCTTGGTACAACCCGCTTCGGGCCGCGTTGAAATCCTCGGCCAAGACGCGACTGCTCTCGGCGAGGAGGAACTGGCGGCCCTGCGCAAGCGGCTGGGAGTGATGTTTCAATACGGCGCGCTGCTCAACTCGTTGACGGTTGAGCAAAACGTCGCCCTGCCCTTGGAAATGCACACGGACCTAGAGCGATCCTTGATTGGGGAGATCGCGCGCACTCGTCTCGCCTCGGTGGGCTTAGGGCACGCCTGCGACCGCTTCCCCGGCGAGCTGTCGGGCGGGATGCGCAAGCGCGCCGCTCTCGCGCGGGCCATGGTCATGGACCCGGAGATTCTCTTCTGCGACGAGCCGGGTGCGGGCCTCGATCCGGTCACCGCCGCCGAGATCGACGCGTTGCTCCTCACACTCAACCGCGAGTTGGGCATCACTATCGCCATTATCACCCACGAGCTACTCAGCATCGAGCGGCTCGACGGTCGCCTCATCATGCTGGACCAAGGCCAAGTGGCATTTACCGGCACGGTCGCCGAGGCCAAGCGCGCGGACCACTCGGTCGTCGGCTCTTTCTTTCATCCGTCCGACTCGTCTGCATGAAAACCATCATCATTGCCGCCTTGAGCGAGAACAGGGTTATTGGCCGCGACAACGCTATCCCGTGGCACTATCCGGCCGACATGAAGCACTTTCGCCGCGTCACGCGGGGCCACGCGGTCGTGGCTGGCCGCAAAACCTACGAGACTTTTCAGACGCGCCCTTTGCCCCAACGCCGCAACTTCGTCCTCACCCGCAATCCAGACTACGCGGTTGCCGAGGGCGTGGTTGTCTGCGCGAGCTTGGACGAGGTTTTGCAGCAAGCCCGCGCCCATGGCAGCGAAAAACTCTTCGTGCTCGGGGGTGCCCAAGTCTATGCGCAGGCCCTGCCCTTGGCCGACGAAATGATTCTGACGCATTTGCCCATCGAAGTCGAGGGCGACGCGTACTTTCCGGCGTGGGAAGAAGGCGAATGGGAGGTGGTGGAAAGGCGCAGCGAAGACGAACTAGTCTTTGCGACCTATCGACGCCGCCGAGGAGGTGCATGAAACCCGTCCTTGGGGGTTTGATTACAAGGACGGGCGGTGTACATTCACCTTTTTAAGTTACCTCATCAGGAGAGGAGACTACCATGAAACGCAGCCTTTCTTTTTTTAATGTCCTAATCCTTTGGGCGTTGCCCGCTACTGGTCAGGACGGCCTGCTGGGCACTTGGGAAGCTGTGGAAGAAGGGGGCATCGAGGTGACCAGCGTCGAAGAAGACGGCACCCTCCACCGCCAAACGCTAGAGGGAGAAACCTCTCTCCGAGCCACCTTTGCAGAAGACAATTCTTGCCAATTTGACATTAAGATGCGCTTCTACGACGTTGCCATGTCGCAAGTGCTCTTCGGCGGCGGAGCAGACGAAGTCAATTTAGTGCGTTTAGTGGAAATCGCCACCGCAGTAGATTTGGTGACTGACGACCAGCTAGACACTTGGCGTCAGCGAGTTGATGATGCACTTGCAAGGCTGCATGCGGATTCGATGACTCTTGCCTGGATGGGCACCTATAGCGCCGAGGGTAACAGCTTGCAGATGGATTTTGACGAAGGGGCTCTGTACTTGGGCGATATCGAGGCCGTCGAGTTCTTTATCAATTTCTTTGCTGAGGAACTCGGCTCGGACGAGCTCTCCGACGATTTAGTGGAATGGATTACTTCCATCTTCGGCGGTACGCCTGAACGCGGATGGGCTATCGCCGCTAATATCTCAAGCGACAGCGGCAATCTCGTCTTCTCGTTCCCAGGGCCAGACGGCACGTTCCCAGGGCCAGACGACACGGCCAACACTCTTGAGCTTATCCGCATCTCTACCCCCACAGCCGTGGCCCCCATCAGTTGGGGAGACCTAAAAGATAGATGGTAGTATAACGCATGTTCAAACAATTAACGATGGCACCGGCCGACCCCATCATGGGGCTGAGCGCGGCGTTTAAGAGCAACGAGAATCCGAACAAAATCAACCTCAGCGTCGGCGTCTATCAGGATGCGAGCGGCCAGACACCGGTGTTGGCAGCAGTGCAAACGGCGCAAGAGCGCGTGTTGGCTGCGGAAAAGACCAAGAGCTATTTGAGCATTGAGGGCAGCTCGGAATACGGTGCTGCCGTGCGAGAGCTAATTTTGGGCGTCGGGCACGAGGCGGCCGAGCGCGCCGTCACCGTGCAAAGTCCCGGCGGCACTGGAGCCTTGCGCCTAGCCGGCGACTTCCTCGCCCATAACTTGGCCGACCGTCCTATATGGATAAGCGAGCCGACTTGGGCCAATCATCCCAAGATCTTTGCCTCGGCTGGCCTACAGGTCGAGACCTATCCCTATTTCGACGGCGGCACCAATAGCCTCGACGCCGACGCCTTGCTCGCCGCGCTCAGGCAAATTCCCTCTGGCCACGTCGTGCTGCTGCACGGCTGTTGCCACAACCCCACCGGCTGCGACCCCACCCCGGACACTTGGCGGCAGATCGCCGAGGTCGTCGTCGAGCGCGGTCTGCTGCCCTTAGTCGATTTTGCCTATCAGGGGTTCGGTGATGGGTTGCAAGAGGATGCGACGGGTCTGAGGGCAATCTGTGACACGGGCTGTGAGCTGTTAGTGGCCAGTTCCTTTTCCAAAAATTTCGGCCTGTACAACGAGCGCGTCGGTGCCCTGACTTTGATCGGAGCGGACGCCGATGCTGCGGAAAGGGCCTTGAGCCACCTCAAGATCGCCGCGCGCACCAGTTACTCCAATCCCCCGGCCCACGGCGCGGCCATGGTCTGCGAAATCCTCGGCGACGCAATGCTGCGCCGCCAATGGGAAGGCGAATTGGCCCAGATGCGCGAGCGGATCAACCGCGTGCGCCAACGGCTCGTCGCGCGGCTTGGCGAGCAGGGCGTGGAGCGCGACTTTTCGTTTATCGAGCAGCAGCGGGGGATGTTCTCTTTTTCGGGCTTGAACGCCGAGCAGGTCGAGGTGCTGCGGGAACAGTACGCGATCTACATCGTAGCAGGAGGGCGCATCAATGTCGCTGGCCTGACCGAAGACAACCTCGGTTACTTCTGCTCTTCGGTGGCCGCTGTTCTGTAAACTACTGCACGGAAAAACTTAGGGCGCGCACTAGCACTGGAGTGCCGGTGAGGATCTCCGCTTGGCTCGACAGAGTGCTGCCGTCGTCGTACACGATAGTCTCTGGCCTGCCTAAGGGAATATCCTCGTCGCCGCGCAAAACCGCGATGGGTTCGGGGCGCTGGAGAAATTCGATCAGGGCCTGATCGAGCAATTCTAACCCGGTGAAGCGGTCGATTTGTCCCTCTCGGACAAGCGTGGCGAATTGCTCGTAGAACGGCGCGGCGTTTTCGGCCAATAGCTGCGGGCCGGCGAGAAAGTACAGGGTATAGACTTGATCGATCTCGTTGAAGGTGATCCAATTATTTTCCCCTGGACCGTATTGGACGATGTCCGAATAGACAAATTGTTCGTCAAACACGGTCTCTAACGCGCCGTCAGACCTGCACAGAAAGGCGTGGACCTCGGCGTCTCGGCTTAGCTTGAAGCGCAGTTGCATCTGGTCGCCTTGCTGCAATTGCACGCCCTCTGTTAGCTCGACGATCTGGTAGACGCCTCCTTCTTCGCGTTTGGCAATCAGGTGCAAATCCACTTCAACTGGACCATAGCTCTTGCCAGTTCCGAGCTGACGTGAGGCGACCTCGTGGCGCACGTCCTGCTCCAAGACGCGGGCGGTGCGAACGGCCACTAGCTCGCCGCTAGCTCGCTCAACTAAAAACATCCGCACGTACATCCACGGGTCGTCTGCTTCGAGCCGTCCGCCCAATGCGAGCGCGGCGCGCCCCCCTTGCTTGAGGCCCACCAATTCCTCGTCGCGCCACCGCTTTCCGGTCGTGTCCACCAACCCCACCGCGACCTTGGCCTTCATCAGCGCGGACAGCAAGTAGTCGTCGAGCACCTTGGTCTCCTCGGTCTGCACGCCAGCGGGGTCGCGCAAGCCCAGCCAGTCAACTTCGCCTTCTCGGGCCTCGGCGATTTCGACGAGGTCTTGGGCCGCCGCCGCCAGATGACGGCTTTGCTCGCGCCCGCCGATGAAGGACACACAGCCGCTAAGCCAGAGTGCGAGTGCAATCACCAAGCCAGCCATATCACTTCTCCAGCCGCCGCAAAACGGGCAATAGCATATCCTTGGCCACGAGCTCCCAACTCATCTTCTGGGCCGCGGCATAGCCTTCGGCAAGCAGCTTTTTGCGGCCGGTCGCGCCCGCGGATAACTGGCTGGCCAAGGCACTGGCTACCACCCGGCTTTGCACTGCTTCGGCCTGGGTGCATTCCCGCACTCCAATCGGTTGGCTGGCTCGGTCGGTTTCGTCGAGCTGAGTATAGGCTCCCTCGATAAAGCCGCCCAATCCCACCTCGCCGGCTGCTTGGCGCACAAAGCCGCGGCAACCGCACACATCGCTGACCACGCTGATGGTGCCAGAGCTCAAGCACTCGACTTGGGAGATGCCAAAAGGCTCGTAAATCGACTGCCCGAACTCCGCATCGCTGCCTCGGCGCAAATCGGCGAACTCTGCATTGGTTGGCAGGAACGCGCCGCAGCTTTGCCGGTCCCATCCGAATTGGTTGACGAAAAGCGCCTTGATGGCGCGCGTGCGCGCATTAAAGGCGCGGACTAAAAGGTCGAATTTTAGCTCGCCGCTGCTGAGGTCGCTCCCCCCCTCGCGATGGACCAGCGGCCAACCGTACGCGGCCATGCGCTGGACATCCTCGAGATCGCGGCGGCCGGTCTCGGTCGCCAACGCGATAAACAGCGCCCGTTGCCCGCGCTCCCACAGGTGATGATCGAGGTGTTCGAGTACTAGCAAATCGCGCCACAACCCCTTGCTCTCGACTAGGCGGGCTACGTGCGTGAAGATCAGATCTGGAGTCCAACCTAAGAGCGCGGATCCACTGGCCTGGACTTTTTTCCGCGCCGCCTCCCGCTCGGCCCCAGACAACTCAGTGGCCGGCACCCCGTTATATACGAGATCGATGGGGCGGCTGGCGAATTCCGGCCCGAGAAAGCGCAGCTCCTCCTCCACCCAATCGCCGACGGCGAGGACTGCGTCGAGACGCCATGCTTGGCTGACGAGAGCGTGTTTGAAATAGCCGTCTTGCGGGCCGAATAGCTCGTCGATGTACTGGCCGTTTGCGCGCGCTTGGCGCAGCGCATTGTAAAAGGCAATGTCGCGTCCGGGCCGCTCCTCCACCAAGGGCCGCACGGTGGCCACTTCGTGTGCGTAGAACAGGGTCTTACACGCTGCATCGCTCATCAGGGCCTTAAAGGCGGTACCTAGCCCCATGAATTCATGCGCCAATAGCAAGAAGGGCGCGTCTCCGACTAGGGAGCGCACGGCCGCGAAACCCGGCTCGGCCAAGCGCAGGTATTGCTCGTATTCCCAGTGCTGTTCGTAGCGGTGCGATTCGAGGCCAAACTGGAGAAACAGGTCGCGCTTGAATTCGTTTAGCCGCTCGGGCGGGCGGCTCACATCCACCAGCAAAACCTCGGGCGAGGCTCGATGCCCGTCTTGGGTCAGCAAGCGCCGGCCATAGACCAAGCGCACGCCAAATTTCCGCTCGACCGCGCTGAGTTGGTCGGCGATGTCGGCGGCGCGGATGCTGCGAGTGGCGTCGTAGAGGATTTCGCCGTCCAGGCCGAGCGGTTGGGCACTGTCTGGCTCGGTTAAGGGGCCGAGCAGGATGGTGCGCTGGCAATGAGCTTGGT
Organism: Gemmatimonadota bacterium; assembly: GCA_028875335.1. Next base: position 21,976 of record JAPPEF010000099.1, on the reverse strand, counting down.
AGCTGCGGGCCGTGATCAAACCGCGCAGGACCGTGCCGATTCCACCGGCTTGCTGCACGGCTTCGTGCGTGACGTGGACGAGCGTGGCCATACTAAAAAACATAGATCGCCGGGCATTTTCTGTCTAATGTCAGCAGTGCGCCCGGACTTTGCGTACATTTGCCACACACGGTAAACCAGCAACTTTTTTATGGAAACAAAATGGCTACAAACCACTCCGTTTCATTGCCCCCCGCCGCGTATGACCAACTCATCGACCTAGCCTTGCGGGAAGATCTCGGCGCTGTAGGTGTAGAAGCCGATCTAACCGCTGTTTGGACCGTGGCGAGCGATGCCGAGGCTCGCGCTCGTATCATCGCTCGCCAAGCCGGCGTCGTCGCCGGCATTGAGGTCGCCCGTGCGGTTTTCGCCCGTCTCGACCAAGACATTTCTATGCGTGCTGAGGCTGCCGATGGGGACGAGGTCGCAGAAGGCCAGCCCCTCGTCCGCTTGCAGGGCCGCGCACGCTCGCTTTTAGCTGGCGAGCGCACCGCGCTCAATTTCCTGCAACAGCTTTCGGGCGTGGCCACCCTGACCCAGCGCTATGTGGAGGCCCTAACTGGCACGGCCACGCGCATCACCGACACCCGCAAAACCACGCCGGGCTGGCGGCACTTACAGAAGTGGGCCGTGCGCTTGGGCGGGGGCGTCAATCACCGCATGGGCCTGTATGACGCTGTGCTGATCAAGGAAAACCACGCCGCTGCCGCGGGCGGCGTCCGCGCTGCCATCCGCGAGGCCCGGAGCCAAGCAGCGCCGATCTACGTGGAAGCCGAAAATCTCGCGGAAGTCGAAGAAGCCCTAGTGGGTGGCCCAGACCGCATCCTACTCGACAACATGGACGCGCCGACCCTACGCCGGGCCGTAGCGCTCATCCGCGCTGCCAATCCCGCCATTGAGATTGAGGCCACCGGCGGTTATACCTTGGCGACCGTGCGCGAGGCCGCTGCCGCAGGTGTGGACTTCGTCTCGATCGGTGCCTTGACGCATTCGGCACCGGCGTTGGATTTGAGCATGCTTTTTGAGGGATAGAAGTAGGGGGCGGTTTGAAACCGCCCCCTACCCGGGTGCGTAACGTCAGTGTCTAACCGTCCCGCCACTTGCAATAGGGATTGCGCACGAGGTTGGCGTTGTAATAGCGCGAATCGTCCGATACTTCGACGCCGGCCCAAGGAGGTTTCTCCACGACTTCTTCTTGGCTACTCAGTTCGATTTCGGCGAGCACCAATCCCTCGTTTTCTCCAGAAAATACGTCGATGGTCCAGACCTTGCCCGCCCAAGGCAAGGTATAGCGCGTCTTTTCAATATGGGGCCGCTGGCACAGGGTCGCTAGGATGCTCTCGGCATCTTGGCGCGGGATTTCGTATTCGTACTCGCGGCGCGCGATGCCGCTAGTCGCCCCCTTGAGCGTGAGCACCGCTCGCTCGCCTTCAATGCGTACGCGCACTACGCCGCCTTCTTGGATGAGAATGTAGCCCTGCCGAAAGGCGACGCCCGCTAGCTGGTCGAGGCAAGAACGATCGGTCACGAGGTACTTGCGCTCGATTTCCCAAGACGTCACGATTCTTGCTCCTTTAAGTGCTTGGCCAACCCACGGGCCAAATCGCCGCGCAAGACGCCAATCACTTGGGCGTCCTCCCGGCCAAAGCCCTGCGTTAGCACTTCCATTGCCTGTACTTGAAAGACGCGCGTTCCCCCGCGTTCTAAGCGACCCAGTTCGCGCAACGTCCGCTGCGCTAGGTCGCTGCTGGCAAATACAAAGGCCAGTCCCTTGGCGCGGCGCACGGCCGACAGGCCGACGACCGTGGCCCCAGAGCGGCAGCCGATCCCCAAGAGCGCGGACAGTTGCGCAGTTGGGTTGAGGTGGGGCAGGTCTTGCTCAGACAAAGGCTGGCGTGATGGGCACCGACCCGCGCGCCGCCGAAATATTGGCTGCTTCGAGTACGCCGATTACCCGGCCCGCGGATTCGGGGGTAATGACAAGGTCGGCGCGGCCCCGCAAATGCGCGAAAATGTTTTCGTAGTACGCGTCCCAATTGGACTCGGCGAAGGGCACCTCAGTGCTCATCTGGCGACCGTTGATCAGCGTCTTGACGAGGTACTTGCCGCCCGCATCCTCGATTGCGCCCTGCGTGCCCAGCACCCGCCAGCGCGGCCGCGGACTCATCGACAGGTTGGACATGGTTAGGGTGACGGTGCAGCCGCTGTGGAAACGCAGTGTGTACTCGGAGTGGTCCTCGTTGTCGTATTTTTTCCACGCGGGATTTTTGACTTGATAGCCGCTGACTGAAGCGATTTTTTCCGGGACGATATTCAAAATCCAATCCGTAAAATGCGCGCCCCAGTCGTAGATGGCCCCGCCGGAGATTTTGCGATTGGCGCGCCACCAAGTCCCCTGCTCGCCGTAGCCGTAAAATCCGGCCTCAATGCGGAAGACGCGGCCGATGATTTGCTCTTCGAGAATTAGATCGCGCAGCACCACAAAGTCGCCGTCCCAGCGCCGGTTGTGAAACGTCGAGATCAGGACCTTGTTCTTTTTGGCCGCCGCCTGCATGCGCTTGACTTCGGCGCTGGTGATGGCGAGGGGCTTCTCGCAGACTACGTGGACCCCGGCGTTGAGACACTGCACTGCTAGCTTGGCATGCGTGTTGTGCGGGGTGATGATCGTCACCAAGTCCAAGTTCGCGTTCCGCAGCATAGTGCCGACGCGGCCGTAGGTTTTGATGCCGGGGAAGTCCTCTTCGGCTACTTGACGCCGCTCGGCATCTAGCTCGCAAACAGCGGCCACTTCTACGCCCTCGTTTTTGGCCATGGAAGTCAAGTGCAACTGACCCATGTTGAACGCGCCGCCGTAGCCTATGACACCGACGCGGAAGTGCTCTTGTTTTTTTGCTGCCACCGTGTGCTCCTCTGTTAAAGGTTTGAGGCCGCGAATCTGCAAAATGCCGCTGTGCGCGTCAATGCGGCTGGTTTGTCCGCGTCTTAGTCTTTTAATATGTTGAACGGAACGAAACTGTCCTCTCCACAATTAAAATCCCACACGACAGATGGAAATAAAACTAACGAGAAAAGACCTAGCCTTCATCGGCGGCTGCGTGCTCATTGCCGCCGTTAGTTTGGCCGTTGGAGTTCACTACTTCTACCAGGCTTTTCCCGAAGCCTCAATTGACTTCCGCGTCACCCGCGACGAGGCCAAGGAGCAGGCGGCCGATTTTATCACTGCCCGCGGCTTCGATCTGGCCGACTACCGCCACAGCGCCATTTTCCGCTACGACAACGATACCAAGACCTTTCTCGAACGCGAGTTGGGTCTGGAAGGGGCCACGCAGGTCATTGGCGATCCCGTGCAGTTGTGGCGCTGGAGCAACCGCTGGGTGCGGGAGTTGGAAAAGGAGGAGTTTCAGGCCACGGTTACGACTTCTGGCGAACTCGTCAGTTTTAGTCACCTCATCGAGGAAGAAGCGCCCGGCGCGAGCTTAGAAGAAACCGAAGCCCGCCGCTTGGCCGAGTCCTTTCTCACCGCTGAGCTTGGCCGCGACCTCGCCGCGCTCGAATTCGTAGAAGTCCAGACTCAGGAACGACCTAACCGCATCGACCACACCTTTAGCTGGAAACTGCGCGACTTCGCCGTCGGCGAGGCCTACTACCGCTTCTACGTGCGCCTGCAAGGCGACCAGATCGGCGGCTTTGGCGAGTATCTCAAAATCCCCGAGGCTTGGGAGCGCGACTTCGCCGAGTTGCGGTCGCACAACGAGACCACGGGTTTGGTGGCCGCGACCTTACTCCTTCTGACCATACTGGCGATGCTGGTCTCGTTCTTTGTCGGCGTCCGCGCCCGAGACATCCGCTGGAAGACCGCCGCGATCTTCGGGGCCATCGCCGCGGTTCTGACGCTGCTAGCCGAACTCAACAACCTACCGCTGACCGCGTTTGACTACGATACGACCGATACATACGGGTCTTTTCTGACGGGACAGTTGCTCAACAGTCTGTTCGCCGCCGCCGCTCAAGGCATCCTCATCTTCTTTCTCACAGCGGCGGCCGAGCCTTTGTACCGACGCTACTACGCGAACCAAATCCAGATCGGGGGCCAGTTTACGCCAGCGGGTCTGCGCACCAAGCGCTTTCTCCTCGGCACCATTCTCGGCTTGGCCATGACCCCTGCCTTCTTGGCCTACCAGGTGCTCTTTTACATCACGGCCGAACAGTTGGTCGGCGCTTGGGGCCCGGCGTACATTCCCTACAGCGAGATGGTCAACACGTATATCCCGTGGATCATGGTGCTGTTGATCGGCTTTATGCCCGCGGTCTCCGAGGAGTTTATATCCCGGGCGTTTTCGATTCCCTTCCTGCACAAATACCTCAAGTTCCGCTGGGTTGCGGTCGTCATCGCGGGTCTTATATGGGGATTTGCTCATGCTAACTACCCGCAGCAGCCCTTTTACATTCGCGGCATTGAGGTGGGCATCGCCGGTATTGTCGTCGGCTATATTTTTCTTCGCTTTGGGATCCTTGCCCCTCTCGTATGGCACTATACGATCGATGCTCTGTACACGTCCTTAATCCTCTTCCGCTCGTCTAACAGTTACTTCGTCGTTTCAGCGGCCTTGTCGGCGGGTCTGATGCTCTTGCCCTTGGCGGTAGCCCTTGTCCTCTACCTGCGGCAGCGCCGCTTCGCCGACCCAACGCCTTTGCTCAACAAAAGCGCTGCGCCCCCTGCCTCGGAAGCCGCCGCGGACGAGCCTACAGCGCAACAGCCTGTCGCCCCGGCCCCCACGTTTGCTTATACCCCGCTGTCTAAACGACGCCTAGGCTGGGCCGCCGCAGTGGTCGTGGTTTCGCTGGGCTTTTTCGCCCTCGACTACGAGAAGCCGCTCGACTTTGTCGATGTCCGCCTGACTCGGGGCGAGGCCGAGGCCAAGGCCGTTGAATATTTAGAGGCAACCGGTGCGGATGCCCCGGCATACGAGGTGGTCACCTATTATCAAAACCAACCGGACGCGATGGCGATCCGGTACATCCTAGAGCGCGACTCAGTGGCCGTAGTCAACCGCCTATACCAAGAAGATCTATTGGCCAGCTTGTGGGTGACGCGCTTTTTCCGCTATGGAGAAAAGGAGGAGTACAGAGTTGCCATCCATCCGGAAGACGGTTCCCTTTACAGTATAAACCATCTGCTAGCCGAAGAGGCCGAGGGTGCGGATCTCGAAGAGGCACAAGCTCAGGCAATAGCTATCGATCACTTACGTGCCCACGGCTTTGACGTCGAGCAATTGGAGCTCAAGGAATCCTCGTCGGAAAAGCTGCCCAACCGCCGCGATCACCGATTCGTCTTCGAAGCTGTCGAGGGCGACGCGCGCAACGTCGATGAGCTGCGCTATCGAGTGCGGGTCAACATTGCCGGCGACGAGCCGGTTTCTATCTATCGCTTCCTCAAAGTGCCCGAGGATTGGCAGCGTACGCGCCAAGAGAGCACCACGCTCAAGACCGCGCTTTCCGGACTGCTCATCGTCTTGATTGCCGCAGTGGTGATCCACGGCCTGTGGCTGCTCGTGCGTCGCGTGCGGAACGAGGGCATAGTTTGGTCTCCGCTGATCAAAATAGCCGCGATTGGAGCGGCCTTCTTCTCACTCCACCTTATCAATGGCCTGTCGGTTGTCGAACGCCTCTACAATACTCACCTCACATTGTCGATCTTTACCATTACCCAGATACTCGGCATTGTCTTGGGCGGCTTGGGTATCGGCTTGGCGATTCTCGCGGCTCTGGGCTTGGCCTCCAGCCTCTATCCAGACTGGCCAGCGCGCTTGCGGGCTGCGCGGCGCGTACCCGAATTCCGCGACGCTATCGTCGGGGTCGCGCTGGTTCTCGTGGCCAGCGAGGCGTGGCAGCACTTGCGCGGCTACGTAGAGAGCCGATTCATTGCCTCAGATCCGAGTCTCGGCTTTGGGCTGCCTTCTGGATTGGACCAGTATTTGCCCTTTTGGAGTTCCCTGTCCTATGGCGTAATAGGAGCCATCTTCGTCCCGATTGTCGCGGGCTTGGTGCTCTACTATAGCCGCGTCGTAATAAAAAAGAGGCTTTACGCAGTCGTGGCGGGCTTGGGGGTGGGATTGATTATGTCCGGCGGCAACGCCGTTCACTTCGACGAGTTCCTCTTTGAGTTGCTGACGTTTGTCACCAGCATCGGCTTCGTCGTTGCTGCAATCGTCTTGGTTTTGCGGAACAATCTCCTTGCATATGTGCTATTGGGGTTTGTCTCGGTACTCTCGGACGTCAGGAGCCTCGGCGCGCTGTCCGCGCCAGCGTATCAGTTGCAAGCTGGCGTTCTGTTGCTACTGACCCTTCTGGTGGTAGTCTGCTTATGGTGGCGTTTGGGCGCTGAGCGCGAGGCGTCCTAGGCGCGGGTGATGGAGCTAGTTTCCCACGTCGCCCTGCTGTGGGCATCGTTCGAGCGCCTAGTGGCGGGGATTCCGCGCTTCCTCATCTTCGCCACGGCGACGTACGCCATCCTCTATTTTGCGACGCTGGCCTTGGTCGCTGGGGTGCATCGGCACTGGTGGCGCGTCGCTTGGTTCCGCCGTCTGTTCTACTGGCAGTTTCCCCTGACGCTATTAGGCGCGGTGTTCTGCGTCCTGAGCCGCTACCGCGATGTGCCTTGGCTGTGGACCGTCGGCACGAGCCTGTTCTCGGCTCTCATGCTTTACCTCGGGGCCTTCTTTATTGCCGCACTGTTGCTGACGCCGGTCGTCTTGGGCGTTTCGCTCTACGACCGCTGGCGGCAGGGGGGGACAGAGGGGCCTAGCTCGTTTGAGCGGCGGCGCTTTCTCAGCCGCGGCCTCGCTGTGGTGCCTGCCCTTGGGGCGGCGGGCGTCAGCCACGGCATCTATACCTCCTATACTCGCACGCGGATGCCCACAGTGCCGCTCCGCTATTCCGACATGCCTGCCGAGTTAGAGGGCTTGAAGATTCTCCATCTCAGCGACATCCACATCGGGCCGTACGTCCAGCTCGCCGACCTCGAAGCCCTGCTCGCGCGTGCGGCTCAAGCCGCACCGGATCTGATCGCGATCACCGGCGATATATGCGACCACAACCCAGAGTACTTGGCGACCCTGCGCCTGATCGAAAGCGTGCCGACTCGGCTTGGGACCTATGCCAGCTTGGGAAACCACGAATACATGCGCGGCATCCGCCGCATCCGCCGGCACTTCGACCGAACTGCGATTCCCTTGTTGGTGAATGAAGGACTGGCGGTGCCGGTGGGCGCGGCGACGCTCTACCTCGGCGGAGTTGACGATCCGCGTTTTCTGCGCAGCCCGGCGTCCTACGCGCAACTCCGCAACTCAGTGGAAAGGGCCGTAAGCGCGTCGCCGAGCGATGCCTTTACCGCGTTGCTGAGTCACCGCTCGCAAGCCCTCGACTACGCCGCGCCCCTCGGCGGCACCGACTTGGTTCTGGCCGGCCATACTCATGGTTTCCAACTAGGCATGGCCGGGCGCAGCTTTTTTGAGCCGTTTTTTCCCGAGCGCTATATCTGGGGGCACTACGAAAAGGGAACCACTCAGCTCTACACTACGGCCGGCGTTGGGCACTGGCTGCCCTTTCGCTTCGGCTGCCCGCCCGAGGCCCCAATTATCACCCTGCACCGAGCGTAGGGGCAATCCTTGTGGTTGCCCTCGTTCCAAACAGCACGAGGAATGTTAAAAATGCCTCTTAGCGAAAGGAAACTACCATGCGCATACTCGTAACCGGCGCGGCCGGTAGCGTCGGATCTAACGTAGCCCGCGGTCTCAAGGATCGCCACGAGGTGCGCGGCCACGACCGCGTGCCCATGCCCGACCTCACGGATACGGTCGTCTCGGATCTCACCGACTTTGACTCTGTGCTAGAGGCCACGCGCGGGGTGGACGCCGTCGCCCACATTGGGGGTCTGCCCGGTGGTAGCGAGTGGGAGCCCATGCTGCAGTGCAACTTCATCGGCACGTACAATGTCTTTGAGGCCGCGCGCCAAAACGGCGTCAAACGCGTCGCCTATGCCAGCCGCGCCGGGGTCTTGAGTCTCTATCCGCGCAGCATCCACCGCACCGTCGATATGACTACCACTCCGGTGGGTATCTACACGGTTAGCAAGATCTTCGGCGAGGGTCTGGCCCACTCTTTTGCCCATCAGCACGACATGGAATTTGTCTGCGTGCGCATCGGCAATTTCAACCTCAAGCGCGACCAACCCGAACACCCGCACCATCTCAGCCACGGCGATTGCGTGCGGATTTTTGAGCAGGCGCTGATTCATCCGGGCGTGAAGTTTGAAATCGTCTTTGGGGTGTCGGGCAGCAACTGGCCGCTCTACGACGTCGAACACGGCAAAAGGGCGATTGGGTACGAGCCGCAGGATTATTCGGAAGTGCCGGAGGGGGAGTGGGGGAGGTAGGGATGCCGAGACGTTTTTATTTTTCGCTCGGTCGCAACCGGACGACATCGGCCGCACTCCGATCTGGATATAGGTGTCCGTGGCTGTCCGCCCGAGCACTTCTAAAGCCTGCTAGGTCGATTGATGGATGAACTCACCTATCCCGTGGACTTGGTTGATCTATATACTGAAATCCGAGTCGCTGAATTACTTGAGCAAGAAGGCCAACTCGTGCGTGTTGGATGAGGCCCTCAGCCAAGAGAGGAAGAAGCACAAAATCGGCCGTACTATTCCCTTACTAAATTAGGCCCTCGCGACAATAGAGTTCCGCAAGGAGGTTTAGAGATGGCGAATGTTAAGCCGATTCGGACAGAGAAGGACTACGAGACCGCTCTAGCCCGGGTTGACGAACTCATGGATGCGGCTCCCGGTAGCCCGGAGGGCGACGAGCTTGATGTCTTGGTTGATCTCGTCGAGTTGTATGAGAGCAAACACGAGCCAATGGGGTATCCAAGCCCCCTCGCGGCCATTGAATTCCGCATGGATCAAGGAGGCCTGAGCCCGCGCGACCTGATCCCTTTTATCGGGAGTCGTGCGAAGGTGTCGGAGGTTCTTTCTGGCAAGCGGGCCATCACGATGCCGATGGCGCGTGCGCTCCATGAGCATCTCGGGATCCCGGCAGATGTGCTTCTCCGGCAGCCGGGCACAGCGCTTGACGAGACATTGGCCGACCTTGAGTGGACCCGGTTTCCCCTCAAGGCGATGGCCAAGTTAAAGTGGTTTCCCGACGGCCCCGACTTAGCGGAGCGGGCAGAGGAACTCATCGGTGCTCTGATTGAACGGGCGGGTGGACGGGATGCGGTCGGTGCCGCGTTGTACCGCAAGAACGATCACCTGCGGGTAAACGCCAAAATGGACCCTTATGCGCTCAAGGCTTGGTGCTGGCAAATTCTGGCGAGGGCGAACGAAAACCAGCCAAAGGTGAACTACGTACGCGGTACTGTGACCTTGGACTTTCTCAAGGAGGTCGCGAGGCTTAGTGGGTCGGAGGACGGACCAAGGCTCGCCAAGGACTTCTTGGCAGAGAATGGCATCGCGCTGGTGACCGAGCGGCATCTGCCGAGAACATATCTCGATGGGGCAGCGCTCCGGCTCGGCGATGGTCGGCCTGTGATCGGATTGACCCTGCGCTATGACCGGATCGACCATTTCTGGTTTTGCCTATTGCACGAGCTGGCTCATGTGGGTCGCCATATGGACCACAACCAAGGTGTTGCTTTCTTCGATGATCTGACGTTGCGCACCGTGGAAGGGGAGAGGGAAAACCCGAGGGAGGCGCAGGCCGATGAATGGGCAGAGGAGGCACTCATTCCGTGGGCTGCGTGGGAAGCGAGCGCGGTTCGCGATCGTCCGACCTCCATGACGGTGATGAATCTGGCGAACGCGTTGCAGGTGCATCCGGCGATCGTTGCGGGGAAGGTCCGATACGAACGGCAGAACCATCGGCTACTGTCGCAATTCGTAGGGACCGGCGAGGTGCGGCGGCAATTCGGTATGGCGGCATGAGATTCTTACATTCGCAAAATGTCAGGCGAAATCGGCTGTACTAATTCATAGAGGTGATCCCCATGGACCCAAGCTGCTTGCAGTACTGCATGACCGAGGCACAGCGCGACCATTTTGAGCAACAGGGATACTTGATTGTCGAGGATGCGCTCGACGACGACATGCTGGGCCGACTGCTGGAGGCCGGCGATCGCGTTGATGCCGAGGAAAGGGCGGCGCGTGGCTTGGCACCCAATGCCTTGCTGTCGAAGTTCAGGACCATTGTTGAGGATGATGTTTTTCTCGAACTGCTCGATTGGCCCAAGACGTTCCCGCTGATTTGGGACATTCTCGGCTGGAACGTCCAGCACTACATCTCGCATTTGATCTACTACCCACCCGAATCCAAGAGTAGCGTCGATCTGAAGCCGGGAGGATGGCACCAAGACGGCGGCCGGCCAGTCCCTGAAATGGAGCGTCCCCAACCGAGGTTGTCGCTCAAGGTCGGATTCTGGCTGACCGACATCAGCGAGCCGGAGAGAGGGGGAATCCGAATTGTCCCCGAAAGTCACAAGGAGGACCATCCGCCCGATTTTGCCGATGCCATGCAGGTTCAGGTGAAGGCGGGAACGGCCGTGCTGTTCGACCGACGGATGTGGCACACGCGCGGGATTAATACCTCAGAGACGACCCGGAAAGTGCTGTTTTTGGGGTATAGCTATCGCTGGCTGCGCGGCCTCGACTACAATCTGATGCCCGACGAAATCCTCGCCAAGAGCAGTCCCATACGCCGACAATTGCTCGGCGATGGGGTGGATGTCAAAGGGTGGTGGCAGCCGACAGAGGAGGACGTGCCGCTCAAAGGCTGGCTGACCGAACACAAGGGGCAGGAATACGTCGAGCGGATTGGGCAAAAGCAGTGGGAACGGGAAAAGTGGGAGGTGCCGGTCAGCTAACCGTTGAATTGACGCGCACGCGGCTCAACTGGAGTCAACCACATGGACATCGAACTCGGCGTAAAAGCACAAGTCGCGGCCCGGCGCAGCGGCCATCCTTGGCTAGAGGGAGACCACCTAGCGCTGGGGCCTGGACCGCAGTTATTCACCGACTGGCGCTGTGTGCTGCCCGGCGAAATCGGCGCGATGGGGCCCTATTGGGCCGAACCGGACGGCACTCCCATCCCGCTGCGTCTATGGGACGATGTGAATCGGCGGGATCGACCCGTCCGCGCACGCTTCGTGCCCAGTGACGTGCCCAGCGGTATCCGCATCGTCGCGACGACGGCGCAGCGGGAAGGACCGTTGCCGGCGGGTGCGCCCCCCGGACGCAGAATTATTTACCGCGACGGGTTGTACCAGACTTGGTTCGACCGCGGCACCGGCGAGGCCATCCGTCCCCTGTGGTACGCCGAATCCAGCGACGGGTACGAGTACGGTGGCGAACGCGAATGCCAGTTCGATTGGAGCGCCGCACCCGAGGCCGCTGGCCACGAGCGCACGGAGATCTTTTTCGATCCCTCTGCGCCCGCTGAGGAAGGTTACAAAATGTTCTTCCGCTGCGGCGTCCCCACAGAGGGCGAGGCTCGGCGACAAATCGTTGAACATTTCGCCCGCGAGCGTCCCGACGACATCCATCCCTTAGGCGGTGATTTTCGCTATCTGTCCGGCATGTGGGGGGCCACGTCGCCGGACGGAGTGCGCTGGACAGTGCTGCCGGGGCCTCTAGTCATCCACTACTCCGACACGACCAACGTGGTTTACTACGACGAGCGGCTGCGGCGCTACGTTTGGTACGCCCGCTGCAGCGCGTACGGCCGCCGCTGTATCGGGCGGGCCGAAACCGAGGACTTCCGTCGCTGGCCGCTACCCGATCTATTGGTGTGGCCCGGTCTCCACCACCATCCGGCCGACGATTGGTACACCAATTCCAAAACTCTCTATCCCGGCACGGTCGATCAGCATCTGATGTTCCCCGCGCTCTATCACCACATGGACGACACTTCGGAATTGCGGCTTTTTTCTAGTTCCGACGGAATCGTCTGGTCGGAAGTGCCGGGGCCGCCGTCCGTGCCGTCTGGGGATGCAGGTGCTTGGGACGAGGGGTGTGTCTTTGGCGGTACGGACCTGATCCCGCTCGGCACCGATCTCGTGGCGTTGCCCTATGGGGGCTATCGCTTCCCACACAAATATCCGCGCAACCCACACACCTTCCGGCACGACCGCGGCTATGCCATGTGGCCGGCCGAGCGCTTGGCCGCGTTGGAGGCCGAGCAGGATGGTAGCTTTACCACCCTGCCGATGGTCGCAAGAGGTCGACGCGTGAGACTGAACGCCGCGGTCAAGGCCGCCGGTCACATTCTGGTGGAAGCTGCCGATCACAAAGGTCAAGCCCTGCCCGGTCACACCTTTGACGACGCTATGCCCATCTTGGGCGATTCCCCGCATCACCGGGTGGCGTGGCGCGGTGGGGACCGCATACAATTGGAGGAGAGGCGGTCCTTCATGTTGCGCTTTCGCCTGCGTTGTGCCAAGCTCTTTGCGTTTGAGGTAGAAGAATGATCCAAAGCGAAATGCAGCGCCGCATTGCCGAAGACGGCTGGTGCGTAATCGACGCTGTGATCCCACCCGAGGCGGTGGCGCAGGTGCGAGACAGCATCCTTGCCACGGTCGCCGCCCACAAGCTGCCCGACCCCCGCAGTCAGCTCGACAAGGTGTCGGGACTGGTCAACTTCGACCAATCCTTTGTTCCCTATCTGGCGGAGCCGCGATTGTTGGGCCTGTGCAAAGCGCTTTTGGGTGAGCACTTGCGCGTCTCGTACACCACCTGCATGGTGACGCATCCAGGCAATGCGCGCGGCGCGTTGCACGCCGACTGGCCATTCAATCAGCAAAACGCCGGGCACGTGCCGGCACCGTATCCCGACGCGCTCATGCACATGACGACGATCTGGATGCTGACGGACTTTACGGCTGAAACCGGGACGCGGATCGTCCCCGGGACGCACCGCCAGCGCAACAATCCCAGCGGCGACAATGGCGTACCGCCGCTCGACCCGCATCCCGACGAAATAACCGTCTCCGGCGAGCCGGGGTCCGTGCTGGTGATGGATAGCCGCCTGTGGCATGCGATTAGCCCCAACCGATCCACTCAGTCGCGGGTGGCGCTGCCCATTCGCTTTGCTCCGTGGTGGCTAAACTTGGACTCCCTGCGGCCGGGTTCTGACGAGCGCAAGCGGCTCACTGCGGGCGGCCTCGGAGAGAATACAGTGCCCCTAGTACCGGAGCGAGTATTTGTAAACTTGCCCGACGAGGTCAAACCCTTGTTCAGGCACTGGGTTGGAACTGGTAGGACCCGAATATAGCCGTTAGTATATACGGTTGCGTTGGAAGACGATCCGCAAAAAATAAAAAAGAAAGCAAACAAGATGACCGACGCGAAGATACTAATCGTCGAAGACGATGGACCTAGCGCAACGCACCTCGAAGAATGCCTCAAAAACCTAGGATACACAGTGTGTGCCTCGGTTTCGTGTGGGTACGAGGCCATTGAAAAAGCGGAGCACAAGCGCCCCGACCTCGCCCTAGTCAATCTCGGACTCGAAGGGAAAGCCACCGGCCTAGAAACAGCCGAACAGATCGGCAGCAAGTTCGACGTTCCCGTGGTGTACCTGACCGATGGGGGCGAGGAAGACCTGTTGCAACGGGCGCAGGAGACCAACCCGTTTGGCTACGTGCTGAAGCCGTTTGAGGAGCGCCAACTGCATCTGAACATTCAAACCGCCTTCTCTATGCACGAGAGAGAAACCAAGCACAAAAAGACGGAGATGCGGTTGAAACGAATTATCAAAAAGTTGAAAGATTTCACCCGGCTGATGAAAACCGTATTCGACAGCATGAGCGAAGGCGTGATCGCCATCGATGAAAACAGGGAACTCGTATTTCACAATTCGGTCGCTCGGGAGTTAGGTGAGGAGCTTCCGATGGAACGAGATATCGATAAATGGGCCGAGAAATTCGGCGTTTTTCAAGCCGATGGGAAGGCGCTCGTCACGAAGGATGAAAATCCGCTAGAGCTGGCCTTGAACGGCAAGGCGACAGACGGTTTCGAGGTAATGGTGATCAATGATAAAATGCCGGAAGGCGTTCATGCTCATTTCAGCATCAGCGGCAGACCACTGCGAGGCAAAGCAGGGGCGTTGAAGGGGGGGGTCCTCGTCTTCCGCGACATCACCAAGCTCCAGCATACAGAAGTCGCACTGGAACGGACGATCGCCGAGCAGAGGGACCAAGCTCTGCTCATGGAGACTATTCTCAGCAGTATCAGCGACGGCGTGTTGGTCGCCAATGCCGAGGGGAAATTCACGTTTTTCAATCCCAGCGCCGAACAGATCACCGGCGGCATGCTGGATCTAAAGTCCGAACAATGGGCCGGGAACTATGGAGTTTTCTATTCCGACCAAAAAACTCGCATGACAGCGGCAGAGCTTCCCCTGGTGTGCGCCGTACGGGGTGAGGCGACCGATGATGTTGAAATGTTTGTCCGCAATAAGAAAAAGCCGGACGGCTATCACGTCAGCGTCAGTGGACGGCCGCTAAAGACGGATGTAGAAGGACACGGGGGGGGCGTGATCGTTTTCCGCGACATCACCAGACAAAAAGAGGCGGCCGCGGAATTGGAGAAAACGATAGAGGAACTGCGCAAGCAGAGTGAGCTGATGGAAACCATGTTCAATAGTATTAGCGACGGCATCGTCGTCGCCGATGTAACGGGACAGTCCTTTTACGTAAATCCCGCGGCCGAACAAATCACCGGCATGAACATAACGGATTGTCCCCCGGAGGAGTGGGTCGAGCGATACGGCCTCTTTTATCCCGACCGGGAGACGCCCATGAGAATGGAGGATCTACCGTTCCTCCGCATCATCAGCCACGGCGAATCGATGGATGAAGTAGATATGTTCATTCGCAACCAAAACAGGCCGGACGGCGTGTTTATCCGGGTGAGTGGACGACCGCTACTCGACAATCTCGGCGGGATCAGGGGCGGCGTGATCATCTTCCGCGACGTTACCGAGCGCATGCTCGCCGAGGAGGCGCTGGCGCAGGCTTTTGCACAAGGGCGGTTGGAGGTAATGGATACCATTCTCCACAACATCGGCAATGCCATCAATAGCGTCACCACGGGGATCGAGACTGTGCGCCAGCACTTGGGGAACGACTATGCCGGACGCCGTCTCTTCGCGTTAGCTGCGGCGGTAAGGGAGCACCAAGGCGACTGGAGCGATTACATCGAAAATGACCCGCAAGGCCGCAAGGTGATGCCGTTCATCATCGAGCTCTCCGAAAGCTTCTCCAAGCGAAACGAAGAGCTGACCAAGACGGTCGGCCGCGTCTGGGATCGGGCCAATCACATCGCCGATATCGTCCGTACCCAAAAGGCGCTCGGCAATCCTACCATGACTCGCAAGGACATCGACCTGCACGATGCGCTCTCAGCCGCCGTCAGGGTATTGCGGGATTCGCTCAATAAAAAGGGAATCCATGCCGACATTGACTGTGAAAACGCACCGCGGGAGATTCGCATCCAGGAGAGCCAGTTTCACCAGATGTTGGTCAACTTAGTCAAAAATTCGATTGAAGCCATCGACGATCTCACCCTAGCGCAGGGGCTTGACGAAACGCCCCGCATCCAGATCCGGGCCAGTACCGAAGACGATGTTCTCAACCTCGAAGTAAGCGACAATGGCATTGGCATCAAAAGTAAAGACACTAAGGTGATTTTTGCGCCCGGCTATACCACGAAAAACTTGGGGAGCGGACTTGGTCTCCATTCGGCAGCCAATTTCGTCATTGCCGCCGGCGGCCGCATTGAGGCGTTGAGCAAGGGCACCGGCAGGGGTGCGACCATGCGCGTCAGGTTGCCGCTTTCCTCGGTCGCGCCCCATGCCAACGGTAGGGCAGGTGTATCAACCGACTAATAGAGAGGGTAGTCGATGAAATCCGGGAATCACGAAAACAATCGCGTCCTAATAGTCGACGATCAGCACGAGATACACGACGACTTTAAAGAGATGTTAAGTCCCAGTTTTGCGCAGCCGTCAACGGATGATCTTGCGGTGGCCTTCATGCGCGAGGAAGAGGAGGCTTGGCTCCCAGAGTTTGAGTTGCTGCACGCGAGCAATGGGGAGGAAGCATACGAAATCATCCGGGCCGGAAAGGAATCGGACCGCCCCATCGCCGTCGCCTACATCGACATCAGAATGCCTCCGGGCATCGATGGTATCGAAACGATCCGCCGGATAAGAAAAATCGATCGCGCCGTCGAAATCGTCATCATGACCGCGTACACCGACAAGGCACTGCCCGAGATCGTCCACGATATGGAATTGCTGCACAAGCTGCTCTATATCAGAAAGCCTTTCGCGCACGAGGAGATTCAACAAATCACCCTTTCCCTAGTTGGGAAGTGGAACATCGAACGGGAGCTGGCGGAGAAACGGCGGCAGCTCACCAACAGTCATCGCAGACTGGAAGCGGTGCTCAATGCTACCGGAGACGCCGTTGCGATGCACGACAGTGCCGGACATCTAGTTTTTGCCAATCAGGTATACGAAGAGCTACTAGGTCTGGAGGAAAGCGAGCTGAAGAAAATTCCGCCGCGCGATCTCTCGGCGCGTTTCGAAGAGCGGTTCCGGGAACCGGACCTGCGCGATGTGGAGGGAAGGTTTCTTCTCGACAGTGGCAATGTGGTGGAAACGACCAGCGCTGGCCAAGAGCCGCAGCAACGGCTGTTCTACCGCTCCACAGCACCGGTGCGCGACGGTAGAGGAAAAGAAATCGGCAGCCTCGTCCTGTACCGGGACGTGTCCAAGGAGATCGAGGCCGAGCAGATGAGGGCCGAGGTCCTGCGGTTGCGCATCGAGCTGGAGACGACCTCCTCCTTTGCCGGCATGGTCGGTACCAGCCCTAGAATGCAGCAGGTGTACGCGCTGATGCAGCAGGCCGCCGAAGGCGATATTGCGGTGCTCATTCGCGGCGAAAGTGGCACCGGCAAGGAACTAGTGGCCAAGTCGGTTCACCTCAACAGTCCGCGCAAGCAGGGGCCGTTTGTGGCCCTCAATTGCGCCGCCATTCCCGAAACGCTCATTGAAAGCGAGTTGTTCGGACATGAACGAGGAGCTTTCACGGGGGCAACAGAGCAGAGACGCGGGGCCTTCGAGCGCGCCACTGGGGGCACGATCCTTCTCGATGAGATCGGCGACATGCCGTATGCTCTGCAGGGCAAGCTGTTGCGCGTTTTGCAAGAGCGGGAAATCCAGCGGGTGGGCGGTACCGCCGCCATTCCCGTCGACATCCGGGTGATGACGGCGACCAACAAGGACATAGAGTTCCTAGTGAGAAGGGGTGAGTTCCGCCAAGATCTGTTCTATCGCGTCGCCGCCTTCCCCATTGAGATTTCGCCGCTGAGAGAGCGGCGCGAAGACATTCCCCTGCTGGCTAGACATTTTCTCGATAAACACGCCGAACGCGCCGACAAATCTATCAATGGCATCTCCACCGCTGCCCTGCGCCTGTTGCTCCAGTACGATTGGCCCGGCAACGTGCGCGAGCTGGAGAATGCCATCGAGCGCGCTGTGTTGTTGGAGACGGACGCGGTACTGCAGGCGGGCAGTCTGCCTCTTCAGTTGTCGCCAGCCGTAGCTGCTGGAGGTGACCTCTCGACGCTGGCAGCGGTCCTGCCGCTGGCCGAGATTGAGCGACGGGCCCTAGTCCACGCCCTTGAAGTCGCGGACAACAACGTTACACAGGCAGCTCGGGCGCTGGGTATCAATCGGTCAACCCTGCACCGAAAATTGAAGAAATACAACCTCTCCGAAGATTGAAACGGACCCACTGCCACCTTCGTTGCGAAATGCAACTTTCGTTGCAAATTGCAACATATGCTCTGTCTTTTTTCGCAATTTTCCCTATAAATTATTTATAAACATTTAGTTATATCCCTTCTGTCAAAGGAGGGCAGTAGTCGCCGGAGCCGTTTGCGACGCACATTCTGCAACAAACCCAGAATTCCCCATCGCTCCCTCCCAAACTTTATAACCCCTTTATTTTCAGGAAATTATAGGATTTATTACAAAATTGGCACAAATTGTGCTTATTTCTCGGCGATGTCCAAAGGCAGGATGACGCATGGTGGTGCCTCGAACCCAGTGCGACAACGCAAACCAGAGGCAAACGACCACGAGACGCTGCGACTAGTAGGAGAACATGGACAAGGAGAGAATGATGGGGGAACAGAAACGAGAGTCTAGGATGGGGATGTGGACGGTGATCGAGGGTCTAGTGCTAGTGCTCATCATAGCCGCTTCGGTACCTTCTCCCCAAGCAGATGAGCTAGTCTCGAACTTGGACGAAGCGAATGGAGGAGTCGCCAAGGTATGGTCCGCACAGCATCACGCCCAGACGTTCGCCACTGGGGAGCACGAGCCTGGATACCTAGTGGAGAGCATAGAGCTCGATGTGGCGGCGTGGACCGAGGATGCGAACGTCACGGTGAGTGTGCATTCCGCGTGGAGTAGTGGAGGTCCGAGCGATCACCTCTATACGCTCGAGAATCCAACGCGGGGGACGGGCCGCAAGGTATTCTCAGTGCGGAAGAGGGAGCAGGTGCGACTCGTCGAGCGCCAACCACACGCCATCGTCATTCGCAACACAGGTGGGAAAGGCAGCTTCAATCTCAATACGACGCCGTCGATAAACCAGATCGACGAATCGGACTGGCGAATCGAGAACGCGAGGTGGACGACGAACCCGACCGAAACCTTGGACAGGTGGATTGGAACGACTGGGACTATCAAGATGCGGATCAATGATCGAGATGCGCCGACGCCGCTCTCAGTTGTACGGTCTCGCAGCAACGCCGAAAATGGGTCTCTTGGTCGAGTTATGGAGTAACTGAGAAGACGACGGCACATCGTACGAAGCCGACAGCTACAGGGTAGGCCAGAGAAAATCCCTATGCGGATATCGAAATGAGGGTGCTGTAAATCGCTTTTTGGTGTGGGAACGTCGGTGGCTATGCTTGGGGAGGGCTGGCCGCTGACGCTGAGGGGCACCATCGCCATCGAGACTGGTCTCGATTTGATGATGGTGCCCCTCAAAGGACGGGGTGAACCCGTGTCGGCGGTTGCGCCGCACGGGTTTGCTCTGGCGGTGGATACTTCAATCCCACCACACTTCGCCGGGAAACAGATGGGCGCGCAGCAACTCTTCGTTTAACTCCACCCCGATCCCTGGTCGGTCGGGCACGGTAATGTACCCGCGATCGACTACGGGGCCACCCCAATCCAGCGCGATATCGTCCCACCAAGGACAGTCGAGACCGTGGTGTTCCAGCGCCAGGAAATTCGGCGCGTTGGCGCATACGTGCGCCGAAGCCACGGTCCCCACCGGCGTGCAGATGTTGTGCGGGGCAAAGGCCAGCGAATGCAATTCGCACAACTCGGCCACCTTTTTGCCTTCCTGCACCCCACCGAAGCGAGGGATATCAGGCGTGATAATATCCGCGGCCCGGTCTTCGATCATGGGCCTGAGCCCATGGCTCATCCAGTGATTTTCACCACAGGCAATGGGCACGGAGGTGTGGTCGGTCACGTACTTTAGGGCGTCGAGATTTTCCGGCGGGGTCGGATCTTCGAGCCACAGGATATCGATGTCCTCTAACCTCCGGGCCACCCTGAGCGCGTCCGCCGGCTGGTAACTCCAGTGCATATCTAGGCACAGCTCAACATCGGCGGGCAGGGCCTCGTAGGCTGCGTGGCTGACGGCGCTCATGTACTCGACTTCGGATCTGGACAGGGCGCGGTTGTGGGGGTCTTTGCGGTACTCTCCTGGAGCGCTGTTGTCGATATCGACCTTGACGACGGTGTACCCGGCTTCTACCCGCTGGCGCACCCCGTCGGCATAGGCTTCGGGCGAGCGGTCGCCGGGCCGGGCCGTGTCGGCGTAGATGCGCACTCGATCCCGGTACTTGCCGCCGAGCAACTGCCACAAGGGCAATCCCGTCATCTTGCCGTGCAGGTCCCACAGCGCCAGTTCAACCCCCGACAAGGCCAGCACAATACTTCCTCCTGAGGACCCGGCGCCGATCAGGCCGCGATAGATCTTTTGCGCCAGCCGGACCGGGTGTCGGGGATCCTCGCCGACGAGTAGTCCTTCCATGCGCGTGAGGATGTCCCGCACGCCAATGGGCAACTGCGCTTCGCCAATGCCGCAGATTCCCTCATCCGTTTCCACCTTGACCAGCGTCCACGTCCAGGGAATGCCCTGAATCATGACGGATTTAATCCCTGTAATTTTCACGTAGGCTGTGCTCCTCTAAGAAAGTTATTTGCCCTGACTGCTTCTAAGTGCGCAGTGCCCGCTCGAGGTCGAGGCGATCGGCCTCAAGGGCGGTGCGGAAAACTTCGACCGTATCCCGGACTCCTTGGACCAGCGATCGATACTGAAGAGGTCCGAGGGCTTGGTTCAGGGCGCTGTCATCGGCGCTTGAGGGATGCGGCAGCGGCGTTGGGTCGAATCCAATTTTGCCCGCCGACTCGGGGATAACCTCCTCGATTGCAGCGACGATTTGGGCCATGGAGACCGTGCTGCCCCCCAGATTGTACACTGGGGCACCTTCCAGCCTGGTCCTGGCCGCGGCGATAAAGGCGGCGGCGACATCCTCGGCGTGGTGATAGACGAGGGTGCCGCCATAGGTGATCTCGTACTCGCGGCCGAGCGCGGCGGCCAGCATGGCCTTGGTCGGGGTGGAGGTCCAGCCCTGGTCGCGCCCCGGTCCGTACACTACGCATGGGCGCAGACCAACGCTGTGGACCGATTGCTCCCGCCAATAGACCTGAGCCGTGCCTTCGTTGCACTGCTTGAACACCCCGTAGAGAGTCGGAGGCAGCAACGGAGCGTCGTGGGCAATCGGCCCCGGAGGGTACGCTTCTGGATCGCCGTACACCCCAAACGAGCTGGCAAAGACCAGATTCTGGATCTGGTCGCGATGACGCGCGGCCGTCTCGAAGACGACGGTGCTCCCCACGACGTTTACCTTGGCCCCGAGCACTGGATCGGCCCGAACTAGGGGCACCTGCATGGCTGCTAGGTGCAGGATATGAGTAATACCGCATTCGATCACGACTCGCTCGAACTCGTCCAGATCCGCGATGTCGCCCTCGATCAGTCGCACCTGGTCCAGTTCTTCGTCCGTCATGATCATCCTCAACCGGTAGGGATCGCCGCCTAGGTCGTAGGTATATACCGGCACCCCCTCGCGGACTAGCCGGCGAACCGCCCATGCACCCACGCAGCCGAGTGCCCCTGTCACCAAATACCGCTCATTCATATATCACCTTTGTAGCAAAAATAAACCCGATTTTTTTATTGCACTGCAGATAACATATTGCGTTTCACCTAGCGGTCAATCCACGAGTAGCTAGACGCAAAGTAGAAGTCACAGGACAAAGCGGCTGGCTGCGCTCCTGTGAAGTTGCGGGTGATTTGGGCGACGGCTGTAGCGCGGGCGGTCAATTTCCCAGACGCAGCCCGAAAAAGGGCATGATCGGCAGCATGTAGCTAATCAGACGGCGGTAGTCCTCGTCCCAGTAATACTCGAAGACATTGCGACGGTTGAGCGCGTTGATGATTTCGAGATAGGCCGTGAACGTGCGACCACCGACTGCACCGCGCCGCCAACTCAGGCGCACATCGAGGCGGCGGTAGGCCGGATAGCGCCGTGAATTGGTCGCCTCCCAAACGACGTTGCCCTCGGCGTCGAACAGCGGCTCCCCGTCTGAGTCAACGGCCACCGGAGTATAGGGGAAGCCGCTGCCGTAGCTGTAGCGCACATCGAACGACGAGCGCTTGGTCAGGCGCAAGCGACCGATCAAGTCCAAGGTGTGGCGTTGATCGACGTCGCGGTAGTGCAGCGGGTCTT
>JAPPEF010000169.1 GCA_028875335.1 Gemmatimonadota bacterium | reverse complement strand
TGAACCCAAATTTCTCGCCCCTCTTTTCGGCGCTCGGCCTAGGAGAGTTCAAATCGATCGATGGCTGGACCCAAGGGAACTACCGCAGCTCCGGCTACGGTTTCACCTTCCGGCGGGACGAGGCAGGCAGCCCCCTGTTCCGCTCGCCCTTTGCCCCAATGGCCGGTCTGCCAGCCGACCAGTACCTGCCTTTGGACGACCCACTGTTCACCAACGTGATGTGGGGAATCGGCAGGCAGGCGGTACTGGCGCAGTTTGGGCCAGCTTTCCAGGAACTGGCGACCGGTGCCCTGATGGCCCAAGGCATGGGCACCGAAGACGCTCAAGCGGCAGCCGGTCCGTTGGCCGCAGCCCTGCCCGGCATCGTGCCTGAGCAATTGCCCGGCCTGCGCAATGTCATGGGCCGGTTGAACATCGAGACGGAGCCGCTCGGCGCAGAGCCCGATCCGCATCGACCGCCTTTCTTCTTCGTAGAGGCGGACGGCATCACCCCCATTACAGCCTATGATGTGCCGCGCATTCATTCGGCCATCACTCAGACTATCGAGCTAGGCTACAAAGGTGTAGTGGCCGATAAGTTGATAGTGGCCGTGGATTTGTACCAGTCTAGGATCGAGGATTTCGTCGGAGCGATTTCGGTGGTAACTCCCACGGTCTTCCTCGATCCGCAGAGTCTGGGTGCGGCGCTGGGCGAGAGCATCGGCGCGGCCTTGTCCGATCCGAACAACGAGCAACTGGCCGGGGCACTGGCGGCGCTGGACGCGGCGCAGGGCAACAACAACGGCTCACCGGTGGACGAACTGACCGGCATCCTCACCGCGGGAGCGGCAGCCATCCCCTACGGCACGATCTCGCCCGAGCAGGCTTCCGATCCCTACGCGATGATTATGAGCTACCGCAATTTTGAAGATGTGACCATCCACGGGCTAGACCTGAGCTTGGCCTGCTTTCCCGCCGACCACTGGCGGCTCACGGGGAATTACTCCTTTGTCAACGACAATCTCTTCGAGAATCTGCAGTACTCCCATGGCGAGGGAGGTGCTGACATAGCTCTAAACGCGCCCCAACACAAGGTCAAGCTGGGAATGGACTACAATTTTGCCGAGTGGGGATTGACGCTAGGCGCTCGGATGCGTTACATCGATTCCTTCCCCATGAATTCGGGGGTATACGTGGGCGAGGTAGATTCCTACACAGTGCTGGATCTCAACCTGACCTACCGGTTGCCCTTGGAGCAGGATCTAGTGCTACAGGTCGATGCAAGCAACGTGCTGAACCAAGCCTACCAGTCCTTCGTCGGCGCTCCGGCGGTGGGCCGCCTCGTCTTCGGGCAGGTGGGGCTGCGCTTCTAGTCTAAGAGAAAAAGGGAAATTCAAATGAGCGTACAAGTTAAGTGGGAACGAAAAGACGGCATCTTGATTGGGATGCTCGTTGGTCATATCGACAGTAGCAACGCCGATAGATTCCAGCGCATCGTAGAATCTGGAATTGATGCGGAAGACCGCGCCCTGATCTTGGACTTTGAGCGCGTATTCTTCATCAGCAGCGCAGGGCTGCGAATTAGTCTAATAATTTCCAGAAAATTCAACGAATCGGGCAAGAAATTTGGCGTTTGCACCCTCTCCGATCCAATCCGCAATGTTCTCGCAATCAGCGACTTTGATCAGGTCATCCCGATTTACGAATCTCGGGCCGAGGCAATCGACGCATTCGAGAGCAGTTAAGCTATCTTCGCGTGAGATTGGGAGCTATTACAACTTCAGCCTCTTAAAAATGCGCTCGGGGATGCTCTTGATTGCGAGCATGATCCAGCGCCAAAAAAACGGCGTGTAGAGCACGTCTTTCTTTTGCCGATATGCGCGCACAATGTCCGCGGCCACTCTCTCCGGCGGAGCGACTAAAAAAAGCCCGTCCAGTCCCTCCGTCATCGGCGTATCGACGAACCCAGGCTTGACGGTCAAGACATGTACAGATGTCGCGGCCAGTCGGTTGCGCAGCCCCTGCAAAAAAATCGACAGCCCTCCCTTGGCCGACCCATACGCGTAGTTGCCCTGGCGGCCCCGATCGCCGGCCACAGACGAGATGGCGATGATGCCAGTCGGCGTGTCCCTTTCCTCTAAATAATTAGCCAAATGCGCCAACGCGATGGCCGCGCCGGTAAAGTTGGCGTTGAGGATGTGGGCTAGCTCATCCGTATCGCGCTGCGCAGCGCGTTCGTCTCCGAGATAGCCGAAGGCGAGGACGACCAAGTCGAAGGGGCCGCCGCGCTCGTGAACCTGCTCTGGCAAGCGCGCCAACGCCGCAAAGTCCAAGGCGTCGAACTCGAACAGTTCCACCTCGCATGAATGCCTGAGCCGCAAGTCCGCGGCAAAAGGATCCAATTCGCTGCACCCACGGGCGGCCAGCGCAAAGTCATAGCCGTCGAGGCGCTCGACGATGGCTTGGGCAATCGCCGACTTGGCCCCCAAAACCAAGGCCCTCACGTAATCCCCAAGCGGTCGGACAGACAGGAGCGGAAGCGGCATTCGGGGTCGTATTTGCGCTTGACCGCTTTGAATTGGTCCAGTTGCGGATACATGGCGGCGAAATCCTCCCTTTCCAAAATGGCGTCCTTGGCCAGATAGACGCGGCCTTTGGCCTCGACGATGGTCTTGTTCAGTTCACGCAAGAAGGGAATCGTCCCAGAGTCGCGCAAGGGAATGTCCAGCGCGAGGGTATAACCCGCTATGGGAAAAGAAAGCAAGCCCTCGCTCGGCGGCCCAAACGTCTTGAGCACGGCTAAGGGCGAAGCCACGCCCTCGCGGGCGATGCGCCCGAGCAGATCGGCGATCACCTCCGCGCCATCGGCATAGGGCACGGCGATCTGGTACTGCAAAAAGCCCCGGCGACCGTACAGGCGGTTCCAGCCGCGGACGGCATCGAGCGGATAGAAGTACGGATCGTAGTGAACGAGCGCATCGGTCACACGACGCACTTGGCGATGGTAATACAGAGAATTAAACACCTTCAGCGACTTGGCATTGAGCACGCCGCCGGGCAAGAAGAACGGCACGGCCCAGCGGCCATCGCCGTGGATGGCAAAGGGCGGCTTGCCCTTGAGCTCGCGCGCGTCGGCGTGTTCCCCCAACAGCACGTGGCCGCGCCCTAGCTTCCGACCCGTTTGCAGCCCGTCGATCCACGCAACCGAATAGGTGTACTCATGCTGCGTCTCCGTGCAGACGCGGCACGTCTCGGCCCAATTCGCCGTCTTAATGGCGCGCTGCCGGATGTACGCCGACGGTACCTTTTTCAGCCGCAGCGTCGCCGCATAGATAAATCCCGTCAAGCCCATGCCCCCCAGCGTGGCCCAAAACAGATCGGCGCGCTCGTTGCGCGAGCAGCGCACTAGCGAGCCATCGGCCAACACCATGTCCAGCGATTCGACAAAGGCGGCGATGGACCCCTCGGCGTGGTGGTTTTTGCCGTGTACATCCGCGGCAATGCAGCCGCCGAGCGTGGGAAATTTGGTCCCCGGCGTAACGGGCGGGAAAAAGCCTTGGGGCAGGGCAAAGCGGATGATCTCCGCGAAGGTAATGCCGGCTTGCGCGCGCAAAAGCCCGCGCTGCGGATCGAAGTCGAGCAGGTGCTTGAGGGGCAGGGTGGAGACGACGCGCTCGTACAGGCAGGCGTCGCCATACGAGCGGCAATTGCCTTGGGGCAAAATCGGGGTCGCGGTGGCGCGCCCGAGGTCGCTGAGGTAGCGCGCGCGCTGAACCGAGGCGGCGACGAGCGGATACAGCCCCCAGCCGGAAGTGGCGTTTTTTTTGTCCAATAGCCGAAGTAGGTCGGGTGGTACCTGTTATGGTCATGCTGAGCGCAGCGCAGCGGAGTCGAAGCATCTCATACCTAAAGCCCCCATGCGTAACGTCAGTTTTAAAAAATATAACCTATCTCCCAAAAACCAGTGCTACCTGTTGCGCATGCCGCCGTCCAGCACAGCCTGCTCTCCTTGTGGCCGCCCTATACCTTTCTCCCATATTGACCTATCTTCTTTTACATGTTCAACTCTGAGCGAATGCGACCATGCAAGTAACACTTGCGCCACAGACCATAGAGGCCCTTGTACACGGCGAATGCGACGATGTATTCTCGACCTTGGGTATGCACCCGTTAGACGACGGATGGGTCGTGCGCGCGTTCT
>JAPPEF010000345.1 GCA_028875335.1 Gemmatimonadota bacterium | reverse complement strand
ATTTTTTTCGCTCATTCTCGGTCAGGTGTATGTATGGCCCAGTTTTGCTGTAATTGTTTATACGGGGATTAGGTACAAACAGAACATAAAAAAAAGCGTCTGGGGTTCAGGCTCAAAGCCTAAAGGTGAGACGCTTGGCGACTCATCCCAGACGCGTGTACAAGCTACTCTTATTATCGGCAAATGTCAACTGAAGTTTGGCGAGAAGCACGTCGATATCGGCTCGGGTCGGAAATGCAACTAGGCTCTTAAAAAAAATGTATGGGCCTTTTTAATTTTTCCCTCTCTGGCCGTCTTTACTTGCAGACGGGTTGATAGGCGTCATCGGTCCCGCATTTGAAAACCTATGGACAACTTCCATCCCGAAAACTTCGTCGAGCGCTGCTTGGCGGGCAACGCGCAAGCCTTTGAGCCGCTTGTCCGGCGCTACCAGAACGCGGCCTTTGCCACGGCCCTGCGCTACGTGCGCTCGCGGGTCGATGCCCAAGACATTGTCCAAGACGCCTTTGTTGCGGCGTATTGCCGCTTGGGGCAACTGCGCGATAGGAGGCACTTCGGGAGATGGCTGATGCACATCGTAGCCAACCGCTGCAAGGACTGGTTACGCGACCGCAGGCGGACACAGCCGTTGGATTCGGCAGAGACGACTCTGGAGAATGCGGCCGCGGCCGAGCACGCCGACCAGATGCGGCGGCTGGAGTTGCAGGAGGCCGTTGATCTGTTGCCCGAACACTACCGCTCGGCCGTGCTGATGTACTACCTGAGCGGCCTATCCTACCGAGAAATCGCCGAGTTGATGGAAGTCCCCCTGAGTACGGTGTGCGGCCGATTGCAACAAGGACGCATCCGGCTGCGCCAGCTATGGGACGAACCCGACCGCGAGGAGATTGCCATGAAGCCAATTGACGTGACCGAACAGGTCCAAGAGGTGGTGTGCCAAATCGCCACCCGACAGGTGCAGGAGACGATTCCGCTAGGGGATACCGAGCGTATCGTCTTCTACTGCGCCCTCGACACCGATCTCGAGATCCGCCAAGCCGAGGGCGAAGACGCAGTGCTCGAAGGGACGCTCAGCGCAATTGGGTTGACGCGGGAAAAGGCCCGGGAGAGCGTCGAAAACATTGAGATTGGGGCCGATCGGGTGGACCATTTTTTTGCCAGCGGGCCACACGAGGGCGAGGTATTCATGGGCACCAGAGAGCAGAACGGCCAACCCGAGTCTATGTCAATGGGCAGCGGACAGATCTGGCGAGCCTATTTCTTGGGGGGTTGCCATCCGTGGGGTGTGGCAAATGGTGTCAAGACGACAGATGCCTTTCCCCAGATGCAGGCATATACCGGCGGCAGTATGCCGGCTGATATGCGTTTGAGGTTAGGGCGGGCCACGCGGATAACGGTCTATCGCGAAAAGCTCGAAGACATAATCCTGCCGCCCTCGGCTCTTACGGCAGAAGTCCAAAAGGTCTTTCGCCCCAACAGCACGTCGCTCGAAAGGGTCCATGGACCGATTGGTTCCGCCAGCTTAGTGTTGCTGGTGCCCAAAGGCAAGCGCGTGACTGTCATCAAAGGGAAGCAGGTCCGCGCCTCTGGTTTGCAAGGCTCAATTAGTTTTATCGAATCGACCTGTGAGGAGGTGGCCGATATCGAGGGCGATGTGGAACTCTTCGACAGCGCATTGGAGACGGCGCGCAATATCCGCGGCAAACTCTACCAGCGCTACTACCGATACCTCGGCGTGAGGATGGAGGGCCACGCGGCCAGGCGTCATGCGGCTGAAAATTGTCGTATAGAGGATATTCACGGCGGCGTGGATATTGACGTGGGTAGCGTGCAGATCAAGGCCGCGCGGCTGGGGGGCCGGGTGCGGATCTACAACCGCTTTGGCCAAACGCAGTTGCATCAGGATCAACTCGCCGCGGACAGCCGCATCGAATTGGAATCGTGCGCCGGCGATATCCATCTCTCGCTTGCAGAGGCCCTGCTCGACGAGGTTTTGCTGGACAAGGTGCATCTGACTGCGTTCACGCTATGCGGCCAAGTCCAATCTACGGCCTTTGAGGATAAGGCTGAGGACAAGCCTCCCCTTATGGCCAACAACTCCGAGGTAATGGTGCTGTCGAACGCGCATAGCGGCCTTGATATACTGGCAGCGGATTTTGTGCTCAAAAGCGAGGCCGGCGCAATCGCTATCGAGAAGGCGAAATAGATGAAGGAGGTTCAAGATGCTGCGCAATTACGTCGTAATCGCACTGCGGAACCTGATGCGCGACAAGGTGGTGACCAGCATCAATATCGTGGGCTTGTCCGTCGCCATTGCCGTCAGCGCCATCCTCGGCCTTGGCGTGTATGGCGCTCTGACCGCGGATTGGAACCTCCGCGAGGATGACCGTCTCTTCCGCGTAGTGGCACGCGAGATTAGCTCTGCGGGTCACATACAGCGCCCGGCGTACCAGAGCGAGGATCTCGCCGCGGCGCTCGCGGAGACGTTCCCCGAGATCGCCCGCACCACGCGCGTCATCTCGACGAGTATCCTGATGACAGTAGGCGAGCGCCATCTCGAACACTCGGTGGTCGAGGTTGATCCGCCGTTCCTGCAAATGTTCCACTACCCCCTCACGGCCGGTAATCCGGCTACGGCGCTGGATGGTCTCGACCAAGTCGTCATTTCCAAGCGACTGGCCGAGCGGATGTTCGGAGATGAATTCAGGGACTACCCAGAACTAGTGGGCCGGCAGATCGTCTTGCACGGCAATGAGGGCCCCGAGGCATACACGGTTGCCGGTGTCTTCGCCGATCTGCCAAAAAAGCGGAGCTTGGACTTTGACGCGGTGATTCGCTTTGAGAACCGAACCAAGTATGGCATGGCCAGTTACTGGGGCGCTACGGCTTCTACATACGTCACGCTTCAGCCCCTTGCCGAGCGGAAGGCGCTCGAAGCAAAGCTCCCGGAGTTCTCCCGTGAGTTCATCGCCCCGGTCTGGGAACGCTACAAAGGCGTGCGCTGGAAGGATGATCCAGACGCCTTCCTACTCAAACTCGAAGACGCACGGACGATCTACCTCGATCCGCAGGCCCAGACCTATTATAGCTCTGAAAAATCCGTGAGCATGGAGTCAATCCTCGCCCTCGGCGCTCTGATTGGCGTCATCCTAACTGTTGCCTGCCTCAACTTCACCACCCTCGCCGTAGCGAGTTCCATCGGCCGGAGCGCGGAAGTGGGCGTGCGCAAGGCCCTCGGCGCTAACAAGGCACAAATCGCCTTGCAGTTTTTGGGAGAGGGCGTCCTGCTGGCTTTTTTCTCCCTGATTGCCGGACTGGTCCTCGTGCAGTTGGGGTTGCCTGTCTTTAACGCGCTTTATGGACTTGACCATTGGGTCGGGCTGTCGCTCGGCGATTTAGGGCTACCAATTCTCGTCGGCGGAGGCGTCTTGTTGGTGGTGCTGATCGGCATCGCCGCGGGAAGCTATCCGGCACTGATCGTGGCGCGGATGCAGCCGGCGTCTGTCGTCCGCGAGGTGTCGCCGTGGCGAAAAAGTAGGGTGACGAGTGCGCTCCTGACCTTGCAGTACGGCATGGCGGTTTTCCTGATCTTCTGCACCATCGCGATTCGTCAGCAGTTGGATTTTGCTCAGTCGCGCGATCTGGGATACGAGGCTGAGCAGGTCGTCGTTGTCAAGCTGCGCGGTGCGGACCCCACGCGGCTTGGCGAACGCTTCAAGGAGGCAGCCCTTTCACAGTCGGGTGTCGCTGGGGTGGCCTTGGCCGATCGCGAATTTTCGCTCAGTGCCAGCACCAATTACATCAAGCGGCCGGACGGGGAGCGCGTGAGCGTGTTCGTGTATGCCGTTGACCCCGACTTCTTCACCACCTTGGGCATTGACCTCATATCCGGCCGCTCCTTTGCGGCCGAACGGCTGGCTGATCGGACGGAAAGTGTCGTTGTCAATCAGCGCTTTGCGGCCGCTTACGGCTGGGGGGAAAATGCCGTTGGGGAATTCCTACCGGAGTACGGGGGCTACGGCGTGAGCAAAACGCCTACCGTCATCGGCGTCATACCGGACTTCCACTTCCGCTCTATCAGGGAACCGATCAAACCCGCCGTGTTCCACTATGGGCCAGAAGTGTCCTTTGAGCGGGCACTGGTGCGGCTGAATACACGCGAGGTTGACGACGCGCTCGCGGGC
>JAPPEF010000248.1 GCA_028875335.1 Gemmatimonadota bacterium | reverse complement strand
TCGGCAACGCCAAAATTTTCTTCTCGTTTTACTTCGTGATGACCGGGATGCACGCGCTGCACATGGTCGTTGGCGTCGGCATCATGCTGTGGATGATCGCCAAGGTCCGGCGCAACGAGATCTCGGCTCAGTACTTTACGCCGATTGAAATCAGCGGCCTTTATTGGCACTTCGTCGATATCGTGTGGATTTTCCTCTTCCCGCTGCTCTATTTGATTGGACGCCACTAATGTCTGAACATCACTCTGAACACCATGTCGTCCCACTCAAGATCTACTTTCTGATCTTCTTCGCCCTGATGATCGGCACGGTAATCACGGTGGCTGCCGCCTTCGTCGACATGGGCTTTTTGAATACCCCGGTCGCCCTGATTATCGCTTTAGTAAAGGCATCGCTGGTCATCTTGTTCTTTATGCACGTGAAATACAGCCCCAAGCTGATCGGGCTTTTCGCGGTCGCCGGCTTCTTCTGGCTATGCATTCTGCTGGCCTTGACCATGCAGGACTACTACACGCGCGGTTGGGGCCAAGAAGCGCCGGTAGAGTTTCTCAAGCAGGGATCGTTTTTCTAAATCCTAAACCCTCTACAGCATCTCACGACAATAGCCCGGACCGCTTGAGCGATCCGGGCTGATTGTATTGCTGCAATATTGCTACGTCACCTATCGTCCGCCACCATGGTTTCGGCCAGCGCAAAGCAGCAAGAGCTACGGGCTTGACCTAGACTCTTGCTCCAAGCATCGCGGGGATAAGGACGGCCAGGTACGGCCATGCCGTCAAATTGCATCTGGCCAGCGGCGGCAAAAATCAGCACCGTGAAGACGATGTGGGGATTGATGGTGGGTGGGCCGACTAGGGGACTTTCCAATTGCTCCCAAGTGGCAGTTAGGGTGTGGTGTTCGCTTTGGATGGTCCAAGAAGGATCGCGGTCAATGCGGCCGGCGCGGCTGAAGGTGGCCGGCCATTGCGGCAACTCGCGGTCGAATGGATTATTGCTGCCGCGAATCATGGTGGCAGTAATAAAATCGGCCAAGTCGGAATTGTCGGTGCAGACAGCGGTTAGTCCTGCAGAGCCGGGAATATCGATATAGGCCACCGTTCCCCGGCCCGCGGGACTGTAGGCGGCGCTGTACAGACTGAGTTGTCCGCTATCGACTTGGCTCCCGGGCGGGCGCAGATAGAGAATCCAGTGTTCGCCGGACCAGAGGAGCGGACCTTGACTGAAGGCGGCTGAGGTCATGGATTGCGCTCTCAGCGGCCCTCAAGCAATATCGCGAACGAGTACCAAAATCGCCGCCTGCGGCACGACGATGAACTTCTCGTCGTCGAACTTGATTTCCACTGCGTCCTTGCGCAGAAAAATGGCGTGGTCGCCTTTTTTGGCCTGGAGGCCAATGTAGCGCATCTGCTCGCCCCCCTCTTCCCAAGGTGCACCGTCGTCATCGGTTTTCGGCGGCAAGGGAACGCCTGGCCCCACTTCTTCGATACGCCCGCTTTGCACATTCTCCTTTTCCAAGGCGGTCGGCGGCAAATAGAGCCCCACGGCCGTGCGCTCTTCCATATCGTCAACCCGGATTAGCACGCGGTCACCGACTACGTACAGTTCCTTGTCGCCTCTAATCATCTGCTCCTCCTGGATTAAGACGCCAGTCGCAAACACTCGTTGTAGCGCTCAAAGCGCTCCCCTTCCCCCTCTGCTGGATCGACGTACTTGAGCCAAAGAGCGCTGTCCTTCTTGTCGCCGCTGAGTTTGCGACGGCTGCCGAGGTTGCTCGGATCAATGCCGTTCCACACCACTTGGCCGTCCTGCATATAGATGAACTCCCCGCGATAGCGGTCGATGAGCTCCCGCTGTTCGTCTTGGTAGATCAGCCCCTGTTCACAAGTAGTGCGCCGCCAATTGGCCACCGTGGCGTCTGAGTCCGTAGATACGGAGTCAAATTCGGCCAGCGGAGCCTCGACCTCGCTCACAAAATCGATCTCGTTCAAATCTACTGTACCAAAGCCGTGCTTGGCAGCTATCAGCAGGTGATTGCGGTCGCGGCGGAAAGGTGGGGTCGGCCAATCGGAGAGTGGATCGTGGCCCATCAAGGTCATGCCGCAGGTGTCGGTCGCCACCGGATGATCGCCAGCCATTAAAGCGTTGCAAATCCGGCCCTCGCCGCCCCATTCGCGGCCCCATTGGCCGGTAAGGGCCTCGACGATATTGAGGCAGGGTTTGGTAATCATACCCAAGTCCGGCAGGACGTAGGAAAGCCGGATTAGATGATGGTAATACGACCGCGTCCGCCCTTCCGGTGGGATCATCGGAGGCAGGCCAAAGAGATTTTTCAGGGTCAAGGTAATGCCCATAAAGGCGTGATTCTTCATCTTGGCGATGGATACCACCTCGTCGGCCTCGGCAAAGATGGCATTGAGCAAATAGCGGTCGAACATGCAGCCGCCACCGGGCACGTCGTACGTGGCAAAGGGGGGCAAATTCGAGTCCACATAGCGGACGCCAAAATCGTCCAGAATATAGCGGTAATTAAAATCGTCAGGCGTTACATGGCCGTTGCCGTAGGGGTAGGTGTCGGTGGCGACTAGCTCGGCTGTAGTCCGCTCTCGCAGCAGGCGCAGCACTGCGCGGGCCACGGCGTCATCGACCAGTTCCCTCCGGCGGCCGGCGAAGTACTCTATGCGCTCCGGCGGCTTGATCATATTGAATTTTAATACGATCCGCTGCGCCTTTTCCAGCTTCTTCCAAGAGCGCTCCAGCGGATCGGTAGTCCGTTTGAGGACCTCGTATATCTCTTCCTCACTCGCTTGATGGTGGCAATGCGAAGCCCTAACCGTGTATTGTCTATCGCTCATGATGACTTTCCTTCCCGTTAAGTGTTTGTGATTTACTACTCACCGAGGACGCCTACGGTCTGCTCGAGCCGCATCAGGGCAAGCGCCTTGTCGCGGCGAGCGACAGCGCTTTGTGTGCGCGCCTCCACTAGGGCCAACTGCGCGTCCAGACTTTCCAATTGCGTACCAACCCCGCTCGCATAGCGCAACTCGGCGACTTGCAGCCCCTTCTCGGCCTGCAATACTGCATCGCGGTGGGCCTCAATGCGCTCGCTAGCTTCCTCGACGGCATAATAGGCCTGCTGGATTTGCAGCCGCACCTGTCTTGCGATCCGTTGATGGTCGTACTCTATCCGGCGCAGGTCCTGCCGCGCCTGCGCTACTCGCGCTCCGGTGAGCCGCCCATCAAAAAGCGGCATTTGCACTACCAGCCCAGTGTTCCAACTCTTACGCCACTCCCGATCGGCTAGGTCGAACCCGTCGCTCTGGAACTGGGTTTGCCCTGCGGCTACTAGTTCCACTCTAGGCCGGGTGGACGCCTGATCGGCGGCGATCTTCCGCTCGTGCCATCCTATTGCTTGCTCCACGTGTGCCAGCTCTGGCCGCTTCGATAGCCCCAAAGCGACGAGCCCGTCCAGATCATTGAGATCGAGCGCCGTCTCCGTGCGAAACGTTCCCCGTACTTCTATAGCTTGGTCCAAGTCTAGACCAACGACATCCTTGAGGGCCATAGTGGCCAACCGCAGGTTGTTTTCGGCGCGAATGGAATCGGCGCGCATGTTTGAGACCTGCACCTGGGCACGCAACTGGTCCAGCTCAGCGGCCCGACCAGCCTGCGCCCGTGCTTCCACCTCGGACAGATTTCGTCTGGCCCACACAAGCGCCAAGTGCGACACGGTGCGCAATTCCTCTGCTAGGAGCAGGTCGTAAAAGCGCTCCTCCACCTCGGCTACCACGAGTTGTGTTGTCTGCCTTTCGGTCTCGCCAAGCATGGCAAATTGGCGGTGAGCCATGTCCTCAGTAGCGCGAATGCGACCTCCGGCATAGAGCGGCTGGCGCACGCTCACGACGCCCGTGAGGTTGTTTTCAGTGCCGATCCTGACGGCATTGCCGGCAAAAACAAAAGAAGGCAGCAGCCAGTTGCGGCTATACGTGAAGGAGGCATCGACCTGCGGCAAACCTGCCGCCCGCGCCACGCGGAGTTCCTCGCGTCCGCGCAGCAGGTCAATGCGGGCTTGCAACAAGCGTTCGTTGTTTTCTTGGACCAGAGCCAACCCGGACTGCAAATCGAGGATTAGAGGGATGGGCTCTGCATTGGCGGGACAACTGGAGACCGCGCACAAGACCACCAAGCAGAACACCCCAACCCAGGTCTTGATCAACATAGCAAGCCGTGTTGCCGCAACCACGCTTCGACCTCTATTCCTCCCACATCGGCCAGCATAACGCCGTTGATTTCGACGCAGGGCGAGGCGTATTGTCGGCTCTTGGCGACCATTTCCTCAAAGGCTTTGCGGTCGCTGGTAATATCCAATTCCTCGTATTGTAACCCGGCTCTATCGAGTACCGTCCGCACTCCCGGGCTCCAAGGGCAATACGGATTGAGATACGCTTTGATTACAGGAGCAGTCTCTTCCACTTTGGCCTTTCCGATGTACAGGGGACGCGATATATTGAGAAAACATATCGCCTGCCTCTCATCCCTGTCAAGGAAGGGGCCCCCTAATTCATGAAACCTCTGGTCTTGTTCCACGGCGGCTGTAACGACGGCTTCTGTGCCGCGTGGGTCTACCGGCGCTACGTCAATCCGCAAACCGAGTTTAAGGCGGTTCAATACAACACCGATCCACCGGCTACGGTTGGCCGCGACGTCGTCATCCTCGACTTTAGCTATGAGCGGGCGCAGCTCATGGAGATGCACGATCACGCCCGCTCGCTCTTGGTTTTGGACCATCATGAGACGGCTGCGGACGCCCTAGCTGGACTCGATTATTGCGTATTCGCCGAGGGCAAGTCTGGCGCACGCATGACTTGGGAGTACTTTTTCGACCCCCGCTCTCAGGTCAGTGCCGACGACGTTCCCTGGCTAGTGGCCTATACCGAAGACCGCGACCTATGGCGATGGATCTTGCCTGATTCCAAAGCTGTCAACGCCGCCCTCGCCTCGTACCCGCGCGACTTTACCGTGTGGGACGAAATCGCCGAGCGAGGACCGCAAGCCCTCGCTGTGGAAGGCCAAGCCATTCTCCGCTTCCAACACCGGCTCATCCGACCGCGCGTCCGGCACCACGGTTGGACCACCATTAGCGGATTTCGCGTCCCTATTACCAATGCCACGTTTCTGACCTCTGAAATCGGCAATGCCCTCGCCGAGGGGCATCCTTTTTCCGCGGTGTTCTTCATCCGTCCCGACAGCAAGGTCGTGTACAATCTGCGCTCCAAGGGGGACGCGGCCGCAGATGTGGGCCGCATCGCGCGCAATTACGGCGGTGGAGGGCACAAGCACGCGGCGGCTTTTACCCTAGAGACCATGTTGCCGATGGAAGCTGATACGTAAATGACCCCCGAACAGCGCTATCTATTCGACATCAACGGCTATTTGCACCTTCCTAACGTACTCAGCGACAGCGAACTAGCGGCCGCCCGCGCGGCCATAGATCGCTATATGGCCACGCCCGATGATGAGCTGTCCGAGGGCTTTGGCCGCTCCGACGACGGTAAGTTCTACGCCAACGGCTTCGCTTTCGACAAGGCGCTCGAATCCTTGATTTTCCACCCGATCCTGTGGCCCATCATCAAAGAGTTCTCCCACGATCAGCCTGCTTTTTCCCGGGGCACCCTGTTGATAGATAGTCACCAGCACGAGCCGATGCGCCTGCATTGTGCCCGCGAAGACTTCGGCTGGCAAAGCACGCGCTACGACACCCGCGAGGACCGCATCTTCTGCGACGATTTCGTCATCTTCCCCTATTTCGACGACGTCTTCCCAGGCGACGGCGGCTTGTTGGTGGTCCCCGGCTCGCACAAGGCGGCGTTTGCGCGTCCACCCAGCCTGTTCAACGGCGGCGTTATTGCCCATCTGGAGGATTTGCCTGTTGGGGTCGTCAATGTGATGCCGCGGGCCGGAGACGCCGTGGTAATGACGGAAATGCTGGCCCACGGAACCTTGCAATGGAAGCCCAAAGATCGCCTACGCCGCACCTTGGTGTTGCGCTACCGGCCCCAATTCAAGGGCCAAGCCGCGGTCCCGGAAGTCCTCTACGACCGCTTGTCGCCGCAGACTATAGAGTTGATGGCCCCAGCCCACTACACCCACGTCAAGGAGGTCGTCAAGGAGGATGTGGTGCGGCTCACCTAAACAAAATCAAAACCAAGCAAAACAGGCACCTGCGATGAGTCGCAAGTGCCTGTTTTGCTTGGTGAGCCCACTGGGAATCGAACCCAGGACCTACGGATTAAAAGTCCGGTGCTCTACCAGCTGAGCTATAGGCTCTTTGGCGCTGTATCTAATTCAAAATAAGCGGTTTGCGTATCTATCGCAAGACTTCCTACCCCACGCGGAGGCTTTTGCCCTAGGCCAGCGGTACCTGCCTATAAATTCAGTAAGCCAAAGCGATAATTTTGGTCGTTTTATGCGTCTGCGCATCGCCTTGTACCACAACCCGCAAAATGTAGTTTCCCGGCGCGGCCAACTGCCCGGATTCGTCCTGGCCGTCCCAACTCAACGTTATCGGCCCGGCTGTTTGCTGTTGGTCGTGCAGCACCCGGACTTCCCGTCCACTCAGGTCGTAGAGTGCCACATGCAGCGAGCGGGGCTGGAGGACGTTCAACAGGGCGAACTCTATCTGCAGCAAATCGCCGATGCCATCGCCGTTGGGGGTCACGAGCGCGGCCGACAACGCAAGTCCGTCAATCAACGCGGGGCCGACCGGTAACGACACGGCGATCACCTCGCTGGCAACCGCGTCGCTGGCATCGCCCACATCCACCCGCTGCCTTATCCGCTCTCCCCGACCGCTGGCCAAGAAGGACTCAAAGGGCATCTGTTGGCGATATATGGTGCTGGCGAAGTCAAGCTCGATCAACCCGGCCCGGACGAACGGATCGGCAAAGGTAATGTCCCATCCGCCGTCCACTCGAGCGACCTCCGCGTTCAATACCTGCCCCCCAGAGCGGATCTCGCCAAGCTCAATGTCTGCTTTTGAACGCATGAGCAACTGATCGAAACCCGTGCTACCGGCACCGACATCCCAACCAAGATAATAGGTGAACTCCGTGCGCTGACCTGGTTCGGCCTGAATCGGGTAGATTTCCGCTCGCGTTGCTGCTGCTAACGGCTCGGCGTAGCTGAGGACCATCTCGTCGAGGATCGCCCTCTGCATGGGGTCGTCGCTGAGCAAATAGGCTTGCAATTGGACGAAACGCCTCGGCGTTGGCGAAAGAAAACCCCGATCTGACCGCTCGTACGCCTGACTCCAGATACTCCAATCGTCGCCGGGCGAACGGACCGTATCAATCCGGCCTTTAAAACTCGGTATGAGCTTGTTGTATTTCCTCTCGGTTACTTCCTTGCCGTTTTTGTCCTGGAAGACATAGGACTCCTGTAACAGGTTGCCTGTCCGCGAGCGAATTTCTACGCGGGTACCCTCCGGTGCCTCAATCTGCCAACTCAACCCCGTGGCGTTGCGCACCGTCCCCAGATCGTAGATCGGGGATTGCATGATGGTGCCGGCGGGATAGCCTTCGCCAAAGACCTGGAATTCGGCTGTCGTACCCGTGATGCAACACTGTCTGTTCGGATAGCGCATCCGCAGATAGCGCAGTGGCCGGAGCGAGAACTGCTCTTCAAAATGGACGATATCGCGCAAATTGCGGGGATGTTCGGGCAACTCCCCTAGGATCTGCCAGCGCAGCGATCCGTCCGGCGCCAGCGATCCGTCCGACCCCCAGATGATATACCAAGGGAAGTGGATGGCGTTGCGCCGGGTCCAGCGCCAGTCAACG
This sequence comes from Gemmatimonadota bacterium, assembly GCA_028875335.1. The sequence continues at coordinate 32,008 of JAPPEF010000248.1, read as the reverse complement.
CTGCTGGGTGCAATGCCGGCCAGATCGCCCAAAATCCGCACGCGATCCACCCAGTATAGGGCACCCAAATCAAAGGTAAATTCCGTGTCGCCCGGTTGGGAAAATCCCCAGTAGCGCCAACTCGACACGATATCGCCGTCGATCAGCGCATTGCTATTGCCCGTTGACTCGTAGCCTTCGGCCCGCGTGCCGATTTCGTTGAGGATATCGACCCGGCCGCCGCGTTCCCGCATCCCCAGCGAGATATTATCCCCCACGGCCTCTACCTCAATCGAACTAATCCCCGCTCCCTCGGTGGGCAAATCCACTTCGATGCGGATGAATTGCAGCGGTTTAAGGCCGTATTCGATGACCAACTCCCGCTGCTGGTTAAAGCTGTAGCGGACGCGATCGCTGTAGCGCACAATGCTCGGCAGGGGCAGTCCGGTCGAATCAAAAAAGCGCTCGCCATTGGACAGCAGAACCTGAAACAACTCCAGCGACGGCCCATCTTTCCTAAGCCGCAAGACCACGCGCCGCGCGGAAACCACGCGGCCCAGATCGACTTCGACGTACATGTTTTCGGGATCATCATCCCAATCGGGAGCCCAAAAGCTGCTCAAGCTCCCGTCGATCAGGTTGCCAGCATCGCCCCTGTTGGATCCCGCAGCGCGGATGCCACCGCCGAAATCACCAGCATTGGCGACCGCATCGATATTCCGCCGCACGAATCTGGGGTTGGCTTTTCCAAGGCTGATTTCGATTGCGTCACCGGGCCGCTGCCACTCCCTCCAATCCGCGCTGGTTCCAATCCGCAGTTCCTCGCCCACCGTGGGTACATATACCATGCCGCAGAGCAGCAAAGCCCAGAAAACAGCCCCTAATTCGCGGTGATTTTTCACGGTGCGATTCCCTCGCCGGGTATAAGGTGCCCTACCCCACGCGATACTTCTCCACAGCCTCCATGTCCAGTTCAACGCCCAGCCCGGGCGCGTCCGGCACGGTGACGAAGCCATCGACCGGCGTCAGCGCACCGTCAATTAGGTCATTTTCACGCGTGAAATGCAGGCTGTCAGAGGGAATAGTCGCATTGGGAATGGTCGAGTGGACGTGCGTGCCATACGCCCCTGACACACCTAGTCCCAGCCCCACGACCTGCAACCAGACCGGCATCCCAGCCGCCTCGGCCATGCCAGCGCAGATCTGCGCGCGCTCGACGTTGCCGCCCAGATTGAAGCAATCGGCCGCCTCGGCGCGGATCGCGCTCAGCACCATCTGCGGATCGCCTAAATGGGGCGCGAGCCGGATGCGGGTGTGCCGGCGAAAGTCGCGGTACTGATACCAGCCCGGCAAGTACTGGAAGGGATCCTCAAACGCCTCGATGTTATACGGCTCCAATGACTCGGCCAGCCGCAGGCTCGTGCTCAAATCGCCAAAGGAGAAATTCGGATCGACGATAATGCCGTAGTCCGGGCCAGCGGCTTTGGTCATCAGCTTGACGGTCTCGACGATGTTCCAAGGCCGTGCCTTGAGCTTGTGGGTCTTAAACCCTCGCTTGGCCCCCTCTTCGGCCATAGCGGCGAATTCACGCGGCTCCAGCGGCGGCGACCACCAGCCCACCGGCACTTGGGCCCAGTGCTTGGACCCCATCAGCTTCCAGGCCGGCACCCCGAGGGCCTTGCCGACAATGTCGTACAGGGCCATGATCATCGCTCCGCCCTTGTCGCCCAAGTTGACCTGCATGGGATCGACGCCGACCCACTCGGCCTCCAAGCTAGCCAACGAGCCACCGCGCCCCCCTTCGCCCACTCCGCAGATGCCCTCGTCGGTATACACCTTAATCAGGCTGATGGGCTGTTCCAAGTAATGGCCGGGACGACTCTTTTCGATTGAGGGAATATGCGGCACTGCGGTGACAAACTCTTCGATCTGGGTGATTTTCACGATTACACCTCCCTTAGCCAGTCCTCGGGAATGTCGATTCCAAAGCCGGGGCCTTTGGGCAGCCCGAGCAGGCCGTTTTGTGGCACGTTGGTCCCCGGCGGAATTTTATAGTGTCGCTGCCCCGATTTTGAAGGCGTCCCGATGTAACACTCCGCCAACGGCACCCCGGGCAGAGATCCGACGAAAAACTCGATCAGCGGGGTATTGGGCATCGCCGCCGTCCAGTGCTGGCCATACGGGTCGTTGCCCCCAGTGTGCAGGCACATCTGGACGCCTTGCGAATCGGCGTAGTGAGCCAGTTTCATCGCCTCGGTAAAGCCTCCTATCCAGTAGATATCGGCCTGGACCAAATCGACGAGCCGCTCCTGAACGGCCCTCATGCCGGGATGGCGAGTAGACCAGTGCTCGCCGTCGGCTAGCGTCTGCCAAGGAACGCGCTGGCGCAGGGCGCGATGCCCCTCCCAGTCGTGGGGCATCAGCATTTCCTCCATCCAGCGCATCCGATACGGCTTGAGCGCCTCGCAGATGCGCACGGCAAAGTCGAGGTCAAAGGTCATCCAGCAATCGAGCATCAGGTCGGCGTCCGGGCCAATTAGCTCGCGGCACTTGGCCATCAGCTCAACCGTGCCGTCGATTCCGGCTTGGCCATCAACGGGTCCGTGCGGTCGAGCCAGCTTGAATTTTTTGAACCCCAACTCCAAGTACCAATCCACATCGTTGCCAGTGGCATAGACGTCCATCTGGGTGCGCTGCGGGCCTCCAGCCAGCCTATAGACGGGCTCGTCGAGGGTTTTGCCCCACAAGTCCCACAGCGCCAGATCAACCCCGGCGACCGCCCGCGCCGTAAGCCCTTCGTTGCCAAAGGAGAGCGTCCCTCGCCACATGCGATCGTTGCACCGGTCGATGGCACCCACCTCCTGACCGACGACTAGGGGCGCTAGGCACTCGGCGATGATCGGCTGGGTCGCATGGGCCGAATCCGTGCGGCCCATACCAAAGGTGCCGTCCTCGGCTATGACTTTAACCCAGATCACTCCGCCCGGCTTGGGCATGAGCCGTTCCTCGGGCGCGAATTTATCCATTGGCGTGGCCTGCCCAGGAGCCCAAAGCCACGTCTGCTCGCGCAGCGGGCGGGTACCCTCCTCACTCGGCGGCGGGGGCGACAATTCAAAAGTTTGGATAGCAACTATTTTCTTGGCGCACATAATGTTATGTATAAAAAATGACAATCAAAATGAAGTAACAATCAACGCTGCTGCTAGCGATCCCTCACCGGATGTTCCTGCGCCCGAGCGAACAACCGCTGCCAAGGGCATCTCGACGACGATCCGCTCGACATCTACGACTTTCACGAGTTGCCTCCTGAAGTTAGGTCGGTGCGTCTATTTGCTTCTTACAGTTCGAGTTGACATCCTCGCTCAGCCGCACTGTACGCCGCCTCGACAAAACGCATAGCCTGCCAAGCATCATCGCCATTGGTTATAAAAGTACCCTGCCCACGGCTAGCGGAGACAAAGTCGGCGATAAAACCCAATCCGGCCGCTCCGCCGTACCCGGGGGCCTCGCCAACCGAGAGGTCGAATTGGCGGTACTCGTCCTCGGTCCAGCCCTCGGCTTGGCTCTGGACGACGAGCTGGTCGCCGCGTCCTTCCCAATCTTGCATCACCCAAGTTGCATCCCCTGCAGTTCCCCTGAAACACAAGTAGATATCGCCGTAGCGGCGCGGCAGAACATAGCCAGCGTGCAGGCTGCCCAGCGCGCCGTTGTCCATGCGAAACGAAGCGGCGAGCACGTCTTCGACGTCGATACCGGTGCCGCTCAGGGTCGCCTTGTGGGCGCTGACGCCCTTGTACTCTAGGCCGCTGATATAACGAATCATATCGACCGTGTGGATCGCCAGCCAGTGCAGGATTCCCCCACCCGCCTGTGCGCGGTCGAAAAGCCAGTGGCCCGGATTGCGCTGCTGGACGGTACTGGTGATCATCCGCCCCTCGATGGAGACGATGCGGCCCAAGACACCAGCTGCGACGAGTTCACGCGCTTTTCCAGCAATCGGATGACAGCGATTCAAAAAGGCCGTTGCCCACAAGACCTGCTTTGCGGCGGCGATTTCGTTGAGACGAGCGATATCAGCAGCCGTGCGCGCGACCGGTTTCTCGGCAATGACTGGCACGCCGGCCTGTAAAAGCTGCGCGATGAGGTCTGGCGCGTGATCATTGCGCGTGCACACTATGGCTAATCCCAGCTTCTCGTCCGCCAATAGCACGTCTAGGCTACCATATACCTGATCGACATCAGTGCATTCTTCGGCCGTACAAACGACTAATCGACCCACCGCCTCGCAGTGTTGTAGTGAGGTCAACCAACCTTTGCTGTGGGGGTTGTCCAGCCCAACGAGAGCAGCACATACTTTATCCGTCATAGTAATCCAGCACCTTTCCCTCCCGCGCCGAGCGGTAGATGTTTTCCAACAGCGCCACCGTGCGCCGGCCCTCGCGGCCATCCACCCGCAGGTCGGTCCCGTTCTCTAGGGCCGAGACCACGTCCTCGACGACGTTGGCCAGCGGATTGTCCATGGCCAGCAGCTTCTCTTCCAATCCATCGCCAAAGACCCGCATCTCGCCCGACAGCACAGCGTCCAGCAACACCCCCCCTTCGCTGCCGTGTACCTCGGCGCTAAAATAGGGGCTTTCTGGGAAGGTCGTCGTGCCCAAGATCCCTCCCTTGGCTCCGCTTTCAAAGTTCAAAATGGCCTGACCAATATCCTCGGTTTCAATGTCGTGGCTCATAATCGCCGTTTCGCCATAGACGGTTTTGGGCACACCCATGAACCACAGTAGGAGATCGATCAGATGCGACCCCTGGTTGGCCAGCGACCCACCCCCGTCCATCGCCCAAGTGCCGCGCCAGCCGCCGCTGTGTTCAAAGTACTCCTGCGAGCGAAACCACTTAAAGCGCACCTCGCCGAGAATGGGCTTGCCCAACAAGCCCTGCTTGAGGGCTTCGGCAACGCGGTAATTGTTGTCAACATAGCGACTTTGGTAATCGACCCCGAGCAAGAGGCCGCCTGCGTCGGCTGCGGCGATCAGCTCGTCGCAGGCTTTCGTGCTGACGTCCATGGGTTTGGTGGTGATTACGTGCTTGCCGACTTTGAGTGCCTCAACGCCGATGGACGCGTGCAGCCCACTCGGGGTCATCACCAATACGACATCCACATCGCTCCTCCCCAGGGCGTCTTCGAGGGCTGTACACCACGCGCAACCCATTTCCTCGCCTACTTGGCGGGCCAAGTCTTCGTTGAGGTCGACGACCACGCGCAGCTCGGCTCCTTCGGTCTCGACCACTTGCCGGGCGCGATTGCGCCCCATGCCCAGTCCTACAACGGCAAATCCGATCATTTCTCTAGCTCCTCTCTAATTGGTCGGCTGAATAATAGACGGGAGCACGGTAACCGTCAATTTTCCACCACATGTAGTCGCTGGTTCACAGCCAAGTCTTCGAGCACTTGCACCCCCCCGGCCGGCCAGTGAATCTCCAGTCGCTCGATGCGCTTGGCTGTTCCTAAGCCGAACGAGGGATCGCGTTGACTGGTCGAGAGGAAACCCGATCCCGCCTTTACTTCCCTGAGCTGCCGCCGACCACCGGCCCATAGATACAGTCGGGCACCGATGCCGTCGCGATTGCTCTGCCGACCCTTCAGCGCGACCGAGAGATAGTTACCTCGAGGACCGTCGTTGCGCAGCAGGGCGAAGCGGCGGCCGTTGTTAACGAGGGCAATGTCCAAGTCGCCATCTTGGTCAATGTCCCCGAAGGAGGAGCCGCGCACCACGTAGAAGGCGGAGAAAGCCGGGCCGCTCTCAGCGGTCACTTCGCGGAAGACGCCCCTGCCCCCATTGCGAAAAAGCTGTGCCTGTTGTGCGTAAGTCACCAATTCGTCGTACTGTTCAATGTTGTCGTGGACGTGGCCGTTGCCCACGAACAAGTCTAGGTACCCGTCGTTGTCGGAGTCGAAAAACCCCGTGCCAAAACCAAGGTAGTTCAGGCTGAGATCGCCGAGGCCAGCTTTAAAGCTGATCTCGGAGTAAAACGAGCCATCGTTGCGATACAGCCCATTGTTTTCCAACTGGTAGTTGGTGACGAAGAGGTCGAGGTCGCCGTCTTGGTCGAGGTCGCCGGCATCGACGCCCATGCCCGCTTGGCTAGCTCCGTCTGCGCTCAGCGCGGTCCCAGCCAGCAAGCCGGTCTCGGCAAAGGTGCCGTCGCCTTGGTTGACGTAGTGGAAATTGGGCGTCAAATCGTTGGCCACGTATAGGTCCGGGTCGCCATCCCCATCATAGTCGCCAGCCACCGCACCTAACCCATTGCCCTCGCCCGTGATACCCGCCTGGTGACTGACCTCGGAAAAGACGCCGTAGCCCTCATTGCGGTAGAGAATATCCACAGTGGGCTCAAAGACCCTCGGGTCGCAGTAGAAGCGCAACCCCATGTCCTCGCGTCCACACCAAGGCTGCTCCCCCAAGACAAAGCGGACGTATTGCGCGGCAAACAGGTCGAGGTCGCCGTCCCCATCGTAGTCGAACGCAACGGCGCTGGTCGTCCATCCCGCGTGGCCGAGGCCGACTGCGGTCGTCGCATCGATATAGCCTCCCCGTTCGCACCGGTAGAACTGGTCTGGCCCCCACGCCGTCAGGTAGAGATCTGGGTCGCCGTCCCCATCGTAGTCGGCCGCGGTCACCCCCATGCCGTAGGAAGAACCGGGCGCGCCGGCTGCGCCGTCCACCCGCGCAAAGGCGCGCCCATCGTTGCGAAAGAGGTGGTTAGAGGCTGCGCCCCGCCCCCGCTCCATGTCTCCGCTGTTGACCAAGTACAAGTCCCAATCTCCGTCATCGTCGTAGTCGAGAAAGGCACTGCCAGCGCCATTGGTTTCGGGCAGGTTCTTCTCGGCAGAGGCCCCATTGTCGTGGACGAAGTCAATGCCTAATTCGCGGGCGACCTCGACGAAGTGGCTCTGCCCATAGCTAGCTGCCGACAGCAGGAGCACGAGCAGCAGGGCACCCACTGCTATCCCCTGAGCAGCGGCTCAATATGGTCTTTGGCGCGCAACAAACCTTCCTGTTGCAACTCGGGCGTCTGCCAGAAGTAGTGGTCTTCAAGTTCCACCGAAAGCACGCCGTCGTAGCCCACGTCTTCAAGTCGGCGTATTACAAAATTCCAATCCACTTCGCCCTCGCCGGGGATGGTATAGCGCCACCAGCCCTCGCCGCACACGTAGGTCGAGCTGTATGCCTCGCCCAAGTTGCCGGATTCGTAGAGCTTTTCCGGCATAATCTCGGTATCCTTGAGATGGACGTGCCGCACGCGGTCGCCAAACTCGTGCAAGAGCCGCTGATAGTCTATCTGCAAGCGCACGAAGTGGGAGGGATCGTAGCAAATGCCCAGCCGTGGCGACGGGCACGCTTCAAAAATCAAGCGCAGACTCTCGGGCGAGCAGCCCAGATTGGGGTAGTAGGGCCGACCGCCTGGCCAAGGTTCGATGGCGATATTGACGCCCACCTTCTCGGCGTGGGCCACGACCCGGGGATAGACTTTGGCAAATATCTCAAAGGTATCAGCCTTGGACATGCTTGGGTCGTCTGGGCCGAGTACGGTAAAGAGAGTGTGGCCGCCGTGTCTGGCTATCGCGCTCAAGCTCTTCTTGATCTCGCTCAAGCCCTTGCGGCGCTTGGCTGCGTCGCGGGTGAGGACTTGGCCGCCGCCGTCCGAAGTACCGAGGGCTAAACCTAGTCGCTCGCAGGTGCGAGAGATCGGACGGGTCAAAGGCGGAGTATCGACCGAGCCAAAACCGTTTTCGGCCAACCACGCGGCATAGGCGTCAAAGCCGATCTGATGGGAAAACGGGGGCATGCGGGTGCCGATTTTCATGGTATGTTCCCTTCTATTGGATTAAATGGGTATGCGGCGCTGCTTATCTGGGTTGACCCACTGGGTTACCACCAGTGAGACAAGGGCTATGAGCGCGCCGCTAATAAAAATGATCTCGTAGCCAAAAAAGAGCCAGACGTAGCCGCCGACTAAGGGTGCGGCCACCGCGGCTACGTGGTTCATGGTTACCCCCATGGAGAGCGTGGGTTTGAGTTCGTCTGGGGGCGCGATCTTGTGCGCGTAGGTAGTCAGGGCGATTCCGCCGAAGAAAATGAGGTTGTCGAGGCAATAGAGCGCGTACAGACTCGGCCGATGCTCCACGATTGCATAACCCAAAAAGACGAAGACCAACACGCTATAACTTAGCGTGAGCATCCGCCGCTCGCCAAAGCGATCGACCAAGCGGCCCATCCACGAAGCCGTTAAGGTGATGAGCCCTTGGTTGATCAGCACCAGCACCATAGTCGTCTCCACCGGCATCCCGTGTACTTTCACGAGGGCGAAGATGGCGAAGGTAATGAACATCTGCTTGCGCAGGCCCTGGAGGAAATTCAAGGCGTAGAAGAGCAGATAGCGCCGCTTGAGTACCAAGCGCTTCTCGCCTGCGGGTGCGTCTTGGTTATCAGCCCAAAACAGGGCCAAGCCGCCCATGGCCGTACACACTCCGGCCAAGACAAAAACCCCCTCGTAGCGCAAAAACTCCAGCCCCACCATGCACACGCCAATCGCCGCTAGCCATGCCAAGCTGCTGATGCTGCGCAACTGCCCCAGCCAGCGGCCCTTGTCCGCAGTCGGGCCGTAGGCCAAGCCCATGCTCTGCTCTAGTGGAAGCCAGCAGTGAAAGCCCAAGCTCCACACCAGCGAGAACGAGGCCAGCATGAAGACCGAGGACACCTCGGCGTACGCGGCTAGCCCAATGCCCATCACCACCAGTGCAACCGCAGCAACTTTCGGCGGGGCCCAGCGGACGATCAGTGCCAGAAAAAACGCGTTGAGAAAACCGGGAACTTCGCGCAGGGCCTCGACGTAGCCCAATTCGTGCGGCTCAATGCCCAGTCGCTCGACGATGAAGTTGTTAAACAGGGTTAGCTGCACCCCGAAAAACACCCCCGTCCCAGCCACGGCTACGGCCAAAAGCGCGAAGTTTTTATTCCACTCTGCGAAAGGATTGGCGATGACGGCCCCCTTGTTGATGTAGTGAATTCAAGTATGCTTCCCCCTTCCGGTCAACCGAGCACCCTACCACTTGACGCACAGATGGACAGCCGTTAAGCTACCGGCCCCAACTAATGCAAAGGAGATTGTTACAATGGCTGATGAACGAGTCTTTGTTGGCGACCTGACCCGCAGGGAATTCCGCGAGCGCATCCAAGCAGGCACGATCAAGGCCGCCATCGTGCCCACCGCCGCTACCGAACAGCACAATGAACACCTGCACATGATCCACGACACCTTCCACGCCAGCTATATGGCCGAACACGCGGCCAAAAAGCTCCTGCCCCAAGTGGTGGTAGCCACGCCGGTGGGCATCGGCGTTTCCGAGCACTGGATGGAACACATCGGTACCCTAACCGTACGGCCGGAAATTTTCTGCGAATATGTTTTCGATGTCTGCCATTCGCTCGCGCGGGCCGGCGTTGAGAACATATTGGTGCTCAACGGCCACGGCGGCAATGTCAAACCCATGATGCGCCGCATTGACGAATACCGGGAAAAACTCGGCATCAACCTCCGCTTCCAGTCCTATTGGGACGTATATGACCCCGACTACGTGCAGCAACACATGGAGCGAGGACGCCTGCCTGGACACGCCGACGAATTCGAGACATCGACTATGCTCTACCTAGCACCGGAGCGCGTCCAGACCGAGGCCATCGACAACCCGGCCGCCGCCTTGGGCACACGCGCCAAGGGCGAGGCCCTAGTCGGACCAGCCGTGGATGGGGTCGCCGCGCTGTTGGAACAAATGATCGCCGGAGAGGAAATCGATCTACCGCCGGTGACCTTCTATCCAGAGGGCAAGCGCAACCTCGTCACCGGCGAGCCGGTTTGAACACAACTCCCAGCGCCTCAGCCGGCGACTCGACGAGCACATCTACGGCCTCGGCGACCTCTTCGAGGGCAAATTCGTGCGTATAGAGCGGTTGGACGCGCAGCTTCCCGGCAGCCATGGCGCGCAGACACTCGGCTAGGTTGCGCTGAGTCGGCCACTCGACGAAAACTTCGGGATACGCTTGGCCGCGCTCGTACGCTGAGTCGTGATAGCCGGGGCCGGTGCGCGCAGCACTCCGCACATCCACGTTGCCCAGCGCGGACCCAAAGCCGTGCGCTACCTGCGCTCCCCCCACGAGGACAATGCGTCCCATGCGATGCGTATCCGGCGCTTGCTTTAGGCTCTGATAAATGGCAGCAAAGGCATCAGTGGCCTCGCCGCCAAAGGCAACGACGCCGAAATCCATGCCATACCCCTGAGTAAACTCCCCGGCCTGCTCGACCATGTCCTGCACGCTCGGATCGACGACGCGCTCTATGCCTACCTGCTGGGCGATATCCCGACGACGAGCAAAGCGATCTACTCCCAAGACGTGGCAGCCGCTTAGCTGGGCGAATTGGGCCGTGAACTGGCCGACCAAGCCCAACCCGACGACGATCCCGTTTTCCCCGTACAAAGGAGCTGTGCGGCGCACTGCGTGTAATCCGGTCGCGGCCAGATGCACAGACGCGGCCTCGACAAAGCTAACGCCCTCGGGTATGGTCGCGCACAAATTCTGCGGCACACAGGTCCAATCAGCGTGCAGGGCGTACCCACCCCCCATACAGGCCACGCCTTGCCCCACCGCGAACTGCTCTACCTCGGCTCCGACCTCCTCGACGACGCCGGCGTTGGTGTAGCCAAAAGGGCGCGGTGGCCTGTAGGGTTGGGGGTTTTCCCGCATGGCCCCCACTCGCCCTAGTTCGCTCCCAGGGCTAATCAACGAAGCCTCCACCCGCACCTTTACCTCGCCGGGTCCGAGTGCGGGCATGGCTTCCTCTAGGCATATTCCCTGACCGCGGCCGTCAATAGCGGCGACTTTCCGCTGCATAAGCACCTCCTTCTCGTGCTGGTTGCGCATCTACGGGCTGCTATTACTTATATATTTAGTTATATTTAATTATTCTTTATGTCTATCGCCCTATTCGAGGCCCTGTGAACGTCATCATCGCGGCAGTTTTAGGAGGCGTCCTCTTGGTTTGGGGTGGGTTTTTGGGCCTGCTCCGCATCGCGGACCCCTTCGAGCGCAAACACGTGTTGATCCTCGCCGTGTACACCACCGTCGTCGTCGGCTGTGTTATGGGCTTGGTACTCTTTATAAATCACGAGCGGCAAAAGGAGCACCGCTATCAGCTAGAGGCGCAAATGGAGGACTTCTCCAATCGCCTCTCCGAGCTGAGCACTCGGCTCATTGGCCAGTTGGAGGAAAAAGCCAATCTGACCGCCTCTGAATTCGAGATCCGCTCCCTCCTGCAAAACGAAAAGGATCACCACAAGCGCACCCGTAACCAACTAGCGACCCAAATCGATCGCACCAACGCGCTGGAAAACAAAATGGAAGCCGAGCGCAAAGAGCGGCTGCGCTACCAATCCGATACCGACCGCAAGCTCGAAGAACGCTTCCGGCAGGAAGATCGGCGTTACCAAAAACTCGCCGATACCCACAAGCGCTCCTTGGCGAGCGTGCAGGCCGAACTCGACCCCCTCAACAGCGCGTTGACCCGCCTGCAAGAGCAAACCGCGACCCTACAGCGCAATCAGCAAGCGATCATAGACAAAATCACCGCCGCCCGCGAGACTCAAACGCTCTCGGCCCAAACGCTCGATGCGCTTGCCCGCAGCCTGAGCGCCCTGTCCAATGACTTCCACCAAACCATGACACAAGTTGACAGCCTGTATAATAGAACATCCCTAACGCCGCCTTAAGGAGCCGACAATGAAACGCATTCTCATCCCTTTCATCGCCCTATTCCTTGCCTCCTGCACCAATAAGGAGCAGGAGATGCTCCTCCTCCAATTACAAAGCGACATGGTTCGCGCCAACGCCGCTATTGACTCGCTGACGTACTCGCTCGACGATTCCAACCGCTTGCTCGACGACATGCGGGCACAAGTTGACAGCACCCAACAGGTTAACGACAAGCTGCTCAAAAACGTGCAAAAGCTCAACAAAGAACTGCGGCACTGGAGCAAACTGGCCACCGAATACAAGCAGAGCAATGAGCGATTAAAGCTCGAAATTGAGCAGCTGAGAAGGGAAAAGCAAGCGGACCGCTATACTATTTCCCAGCTACGCGCCGAAACCGACCGCCTCAATGGCGAACTGCTGGAAACCCATAGTAGCATCCGTCGCCAGAGCGATCACATCCGCCGCTTAGAGCAAGAGTTGGCCCAGACCAAGGCCGAACTGGACGAGGCCAAGAAAGCCGCGCAAAACGCAGTGTACCTCTATGCTGCCAACGAGACGCAGCTCGTAGAGCAGGGCTATCTCAAAACCCACCGCCCCTTTGGCAGCGGGTTCCGCAAGCAGTACGAGTTGGTAAAACAGATCCGTCGCGACAGCCCGGGCACCCAAGTCGCGCCTATTGGCCAAACCATCACGCTACCAGGAGAAGTCGAGGCCCTCGTCGATCACTACGGTAAGCTCAGGAAGGGGGACGACTACGAAATGACACTCGACGAAGCCGGAGTGCAAGTCGCATTCCTCAACGAGTTGGCCGGTGGTACGGGTGTCTTGGCGATACTTAAGGAGTAGCTTTACACTCACCAAGTGTGAACATAGACCGCCGAGCGCACCTTCTCTCCGGCTTGGTCGGTCGAGAGCAGTGAGTCGGCAAACGACGCGTGTTTGGCCAGCCGCTCGCGGCTACCCCCTTTGAGAAACAAGTGCAAACTAGCCTCGGGTTCGGCTGCGAGACGGCGCACCATCCGGCGAAACTCCCACTCGCTCAAAGGGCTATCGATGGTGTAGCCATCGCGCGATAGCCCCACGCCCGCGCTCGTGTACAGCACGACCCGATCTCCAGGCTGTGGGTCATGGCGATGTACCCGCCAGACCGGTTGCGTCACGTTGAGAATCATAATACCCAAGCTCAACATCAGCATCATAATGCCCAAGAAGAGTTCCTTGCTAATATCGTGCTCTTCGAGCTCGGCGGCTTGGCGTTTGAGATAGCGGCTCACAGTCTTCTATTTCTCTCTCTGACCCAAGCGTCCTCCTGCCGGGAAAGCCGCTGGACCAAGTAGTCGGCGATCTTGCGCAACGGCAAGTAGGCCAAAAGGCCGACAAGCGTGGTTTTAAAGGCCAAAACCAAGCCCTCGGCCATGGCGCTGAGTGCCTTAAAGGTCTGGGTCGCCTCGTCGATCTGACTCAATTCCTGCGCGGTCAGCAGTATGCCGCAGACCGTGCCCAAGTAGCCGTACAGAGGGATCCTTGTCAGATCGCGGCGCACGTGCGTCAAAGGGTCGCCGAGAAAGCCCACGAGTTCGTCCACCAACTCCTCGTCTCTGCTCTTGAGGTCGCTGTAGCTGGCGGATTGGCGCTGCAATTCCGCTAGCTGTTCCATTCTCTGGCGGCCCAAGGTGTTGGGGCCGGGACCGCCGCGCCGCGCCCAAGCTCGCTCCTCGCGACGGAGGTGCAAGCTAATGTGTGCCAAGCTCAACAGATGACCGCCAGCCGACCAAGCGATCAGCACGTATGAGAAGCGGCCAATCCACGCAAAGGGACTGGCTAGCTGCGGGTTGACTAAGAGGTAATAAGCGGGCAGTGCTCCAACGATCAACCCGGTCAGCAAGCCGATACTGCTAGCGAGGAACCGCAGGCGGGACACGTATAGAGAGTACGCTTCGTCGTGCCGGTGCATACGCCGGGCTCGTCGTAAGTGCAAACAGCTAACAGTGACGCCGCCGGCCAGCGTCAACAGGATGCTACTGCCTAATACTAATTCGTCGTTCAAGAAGTCCATCCCTTCGCACTCAAGAGCTTCCACCATTGCCGACTTGCCACCCCCAGATAGAACAACAGGCCGGTCGCAATTGCCCACAGCTCCCACGGCGCGCTGCGGCCAATGCGGACGCCCCGAGCAGACGATTCCTGTATCTCCCCCCCCAATCCCGTAGAACGACCCTCACCTTTGGCTGCGCCGCGGGCGGCTGGGGGTGCGTAGTCTCGGCGGCGGTCTGCTTCCCCGCTCGCCGCGCCAGTCAAGGCTCGCTGCGGCACGACGTAACTTGCACCTTTGAGGGCCTGTTTTTTAGGGAAAACCAACTCGCGTTCCTTGGCGGGCAGTTCCTCGGTCCAAGCGAGCAGCTTTTTCGCCGCGTCTATGCTTTCGACTTCGGTTAATCTGCTCGCTTTCCCGAGGGAAAAAGCCAGCCGCCCGCGGACAAACCCCTGATAGAGTACGTCCTGTGTCGCGCTCCGGCGCGCTTGGAGTTTTTGCGCCAATTCATCGCGTTGTTTTTGCAGATACACCAGACGGCTGACGACCATATGCGTCTCCATAGGCTGGTACCGCGCCGCGGCCGCCGCGCCGGTGAGTGGGCGTCGGCGCGCAGCGTGGGCCAATTGTGCGGCGTCAAAGCGGACCTCTAATTCGACTTCGCCAAATAGCTTCATCCCCCAGATGACCTCAGCCCCGGGAATGTCGGGCAAGCTGTGGTTGTAAAAACGCGGCTCGGCCCGCTGACCCTCCACCCACCAGCTACCGTCGCCAGTAGCCAATACCTTGCGCAAGCGACCGTGACCGTCTTGCAAGTACAAACCGGCCATAAAGCCGCTCTCGACCCGGTCGGTGTCCCAGCAATGAGCACGTAGGATATTGGACCTGAGCAGGTACACAACGGGAATTTCAACTCGGATTGGGGTCAAGCGCGTCTCGCCAATCCGGTGCCCATTGAGGAACAGCTCTGCTTCGTCGTCAGCCCAGAAAATCAGTACCAGTTTGGAATTGGCCGGCAATAGCCGGCTGTCTTTTTTTCGCTTTGCCAATTCGCGCAGCTTATCCCCCCCATAGAGGCGGACCAAGGTGTCGATGCTAGCGGACACCTGATTGTACTGTTGTCTGAGTGCCACCACGTCATCGGCCGCGGCGGCCGCAGCCCAGCCAACTCCGCACACCGCCCAAGCCAACCAACACATCGGGGCGTTCAAAACTCTAGGTGACTCCCGAGCAACATCATCCTACCTCTGCGCTCATCTGCGGATTAGATATTCGACTTGGATTGCCCCCCATCGACATTGATGCAGGCACCGGTCACCCATTTGGCCCGGTCGGACGCCAAAAAGGCCACTACATCGGCGACTTCCTCCGGCGTGCCAAAGCGACCAAAGGGGATATTAGCGTCGATAAAGGCTTGGATTTGCGCTGGATTTTCCTTCATCCGCCGCTCCCAGCTCCCCCCGGGAAAGAGAATGGAGCCTGGGGCCACGGTATTGACGCGGATGTTCTTTTTCGCTGCTTCAATGGCCAAGTTGGCCCCTAAGCTGATCAGCGCTGCCTTGGCGGCATTATACGAGATAGGCCCACCGCTTTCACGGCCAAAAATTGAAGAAATGTGGACGATACTGCCGCCCCCGCGTGCTTCCATTAAGGGAATCGCCGCACGGCTCACCCGCACGGCCGAAAGAAAGCTCAAGTTGATGATGTCGTTCCACTCGGCATCGTCGATCTCGACAAAGGGGGTCCACTTCGATCCACCAACATTGTTTACGAGAATATCGAGCCCGCCAAAGCGACTT
Source organism: Gemmatimonadota bacterium (assembly GCA_028875335.1). Next base: position 16,391 of record JAPPEF010000248.1, on the reverse strand, counting down.
TTTGCAGCCTCCACCACAGCGATCGCGCCTTCCGGCGTCGTCACATCTTGCGCGGTAGCCTCCACCTCTGCGCCTTGATCTACTAATTCGGTAGCTGCTTCCGCCAGCGCGTCCGCACCGCGCGCGCAGATACAAAGCCGGGCACCTTCGGCGGCCAAGGCTGCGGCGATGCGCTTGCCAATGCCGCGACTCGCTCCTGTCACCAAGGCGATTTTGTCTTTGAGTCCTAGATCCAAACTACACTCCTTTATTCGATGCCCGGAGCCAGCGCACCGGGGTTGGTCGCGAAAAGCGCGATCAAATAAGCAATGCACAACGCCAACAATACCAGGCCTTTCCAGCGGTTTAACTCGTAGCCAATACGCATCAACCCGAGCATCGTCAACACGATCGCCAGCATCCACGGGAACATAAAATTGACCACGTTGGCCGGAACCACTAGCGGATTGGCCAGAGCCGAAGCGCCGGCAATCCAGCAGATATTGAGGATGTCGGCTCCGAGGATGTTGCCCACCGCCAAGGCCCCTTGGCCCTTGCGGGCGGCGACAATGCAGGTGGCGACTTCGGGTATCGAAGTGCCCAAGGCCACAACCACCAAGCCTATGACCACATTCGGCAGCCCCAATGCCTCCCCTACTACCGGGGTGGCCTCGACGATAAAGTGGCTGCTGACGACCACCCCAGCCAAACCGACGACGAATAGCAAGGCGACCAGCCAGAGGCTGCGCGAGGGGGCTTCCTCTTCGACTATCTCGGCGCGCGGCCGTCGCTTCTGCTCCCAGAACGAGTATATCAGGTATAAGACAAAAAGACCCACCAACGCGCCGCCTTCCACCCGGGCCAGCGTCCCGTCGAAAGCCATGTACCAAGCCACTATATCTACGGTGATGAGAAAAATCGCCGCCGAGCGCAGCACGATGCGGTCGATGGCAATGGCCGTAGTAGCAAAAAGCGCAGCCATGGGCAGGGCCAGGCCATCGTCGTAAATAACCGACCCCACAGCATTGCCCAGTGCCACTTCGGGCGAGTCCCTAAGGGCGGCGGTCACGGAAACCGCCAGTTCGGGCGCAGTAGTGCCAAGGCCGACGATGACGATGCCGATCAAAATCGGCGGAGCGTGGAGGTAGCGCGCAATATCAATGGCTCCTTCCACCAAATAGTCGGCGCATTTGGCCAACAGCACGAAGGATAGGGCCATCAGGCCCGCTGCCTCCCATACCCCCATAGTTTTTAGCTCTTGGCCGTCCTCACGGCGCGTCTAAGTAGGAAGACAAAAGGCGCTCGGCGTTTTGATAGGCGATCTTGTCAAAGGCTTCCGCAGGTAGCTCAAGGGTGCGCAGAAAATCCATTAGTTGGGTGTCAAAGTAGTCCCGTCCAAAGAGCAATTTGTCCTGAAATTCGAGGAGAAAATTGCGCCCGAAGTCCCGGTCCCTTCGCAGCGCGCGCAAACCCGACCCGGCCGACAGGTCGGCATATAGGTTGGGGTATTGGCGCATCATTGGGGCCAAGCGTCCATTGGGCAGCACCGGCCCGCTCGGGTAGCTCTCCTTGTCGTAGCGATCATCCCCGGAAATATGGGCCCAGAACCCAGGGGCATGGCCGATAAAGACCGTCTGCGGACAGGCTGCAACCGCTCGTTCAAGCGCGTCGAGGCTGCCACCGTACCACCAGTTGGGGCGAGGATAAGCGCCGCGGCCGTGGTCAATTGGATAGTCGAGATGGATCGTAATGGGCAAGCGCATCTCGCCACAAGCCTCGTACAGGCGCAGCGCATCTGGATCGTCAAACGGCAGGCGCACCTTCAGCTCGGAGGCGACCTGCACGCCGTGGATTTCGACTGCAGCCTTGAGCCGATCTATGGCATCGGGCCGCTTGGGATGCGGCATGTAGCCGAGAACAAAGCGATCAGGCGCTTCTCTGCCGACGGCCAACACATCTTCAAAGGGAATCCCCAAGCCCGTAGGGGGCAACACCGAGTGATACGAAGGCGAGTATTCATCTGCAGGGACCTCCCACGAGAAAAGCCACATTTGGTCGATGCCCTGCTCGTCCATGTTGCGCAGGATTTTGGCAGCGTTAAAGCCGTGCCAATTGGGGTGATTATGCGCGTCAATAAGCATTTATTAATGATATTCTTGCGAGCGAAAACTGTCAAGATAAAGTGAGATTTATCTATTGCTTTTATTAATAATTATTCTTGATAAATAATTTTTATTCATTAAATTATTTATCCTACTCACAAAAGCACAAAAGGAGCAACCATGAACATCGCAGATCTAAAGGGTCAAAAGGTCATGCTAGCCGCATCCGGCGGTCTCGACAGCTGTACCATCACCCATTGGCTTCAATCGCAAGGGCTAGAGGTTGTCGCCTATACCGCCGATCTGGGTCAACCCGATGAGGAGCGCATCGAAGACATACGGAGCCGGATGCAGGCCTGTGGAGCCGCTGAGATGATCCTCGACGACCGCAGAGAGGCTATTTGTCAAGCCGGCATCCAACTCGTCCAAGCTCAGGCCCGCTACGAGGGGGGCTATTGGAACACCACTGGCATCGCCCGGCACGTGACGGTGGCCGGCATGTTACCCCACATGCAAGAACGCGGCATCCAAATAATGGCGCACGGAGCTACCGGACGCGGCAACGATCAAGTCCGCTTCCAACTAGCGGCGCAAATGCTCGCGCCACACATCGAGGTATACGCTCCCTGGCGCGACCCGGCTTTCTTGCAAAATTTTGGTGGGCGCAGCGAGATGATCGCTTACTGTCAGGGGCACGGCTTGCCCATAACCGCCACCCAGGACAAGCCCTATTCTACGGATGCCAATATGCTCGGTCTGACGCACGAAGCTGGCCAGCTCGAAGCCCTAGATACCGCAGCCAGCCTCATCGCATCTGGTATGGGTTGTTTTCCGCAGCAGGCTCCGGATACCGCCGAGACTTTTACCGTGCGCTTTGAACGAGGCGTCCCAATCGCCATCAACGGCTATGCCGTTGGCCCGATCACAGCCATCGAGCAAAGCAACGCCATTGCCGGGCGGCACGGGGTCGGCGTTGGCTTACACGCGGTAGAAAATCGCTTCGTTGGCATCAAATCGCGCGGTGTCTATGAGGCACCAGCCCTAGAACTACTCGGCCAGTGCTACGATTACTTGCTCCAGCTCATTCTCGATCGCCGTGCGAGGCGGATTTTCACCGTTGTCTCTGGGTTTATTGCCGAGCAAATCTACCAAGGCTATTGGTTTGACACGGCGACCCAAGCGAGTTGGAAGCTCATTGAGCATTTTAATCAATTGGCGACTGGGACCATCGCCGTTTCGCTCTACAAGGGCCAAGTTGCCTTTTGCGCGGCCAGCGACGTCCCCCACTCTCTCTACAGCGAGGACACCGCTTCCATGGAGGCCATCGGCGATTTCGACCACCGCGACTCCGAGGGCTTCCTCGGCGTCTTGGGCGTCAGCGCCCGCGCACTTCATCAGGCTGGGCAGGTTGTGCAACCCAATGGCGATACAGCAGCTTGACCTCTTTGGGTAATCGGTCAAAAACTTCCCGTTCAATCGGCACCATCTCGTAGTTTTTGCCTCCGGTCTCCACCACCATCGCCTCGTGCTCGGGCCGGCCGATGAGCGTGGGGTTTAGGTTCAGCCACCAAGGAGCATAGCGTACGATGAGAGCGACGCGATCCCTTTCGCTCTGGTTGGACGCCACCGCGTGCCAAAGCCTGCTGTCGTACACCAAGACGCTGCCAGCCGTCCCTTCGATCTGGCACTCGGTCGGATAGGGCGCGTCCTGGTCCATTTCGGGCATGTCCCCAGCTGCGGGATTGCGCGGCCAGCGGTGGCTGCCCGGCACCACGAAAGTCCCCCCTGTCTCAGCAGAAAATGGCGTCAGCATCCAAATAGTCGAAAGGTGCAGAACCGCGTCTGGATAAGGCGCGGGTATGTGCGAGGCGTTGGTTGCATTGTAAGGCCAATCGGCATGCCAATAGCCCCGCGCATTGCCTGGGTGATTGACCACGCAGTCCGTGCAGGAAATCCGCGCCCAAGCCCCAAAAAAGGACTCGACCACCTCTAGGAGCCGGCTTTCGGCCAAGTACGGAGCAAAAGATTGCACCTGGTTGATGACTTGTCTGAGCTGGGCCACGCCCGGGTTGCCGATCCGGTGACCACGGCGGCGAATCGCAGCCAACTCGGCTTCGGAATCTCGGCGATTGCGCTCGACTGCAGCTACGATCTCGGCGCGGATCTCTCCGACTTCTGCCTTGGGAATCACTTGCTCGATAACGCAAAAGCCGTCGCGCTCAATGCGCTGTTTGTAGGTAGCCACTTCACCCTCTCATAAGCGGCGCGACGCCGGACCAAAGGATCTCCAACTCGGTTAGCGCGTCGCCGTCGAGGCCGGGCACAGGTGCCCGGCAAACCGTCGAGCGAATCAACCCGCGCTTTTGCAAAATCCACTTGTAGATCGCAATCCCGTAGAGCCGCTCGTAATTCATCAGCGGCAGGAGCTGATAGAAGTGCGCCCGCGCCGTCACCTCGTCGCCTGCTTCGAGGGCATCCCAGATCGCCGCCATGGCGTCGGTCATGTGACAACCCGGCATGTTGCCGCAGGCACCGCGCCGATACTCGTCGAGCAAATAGACGCCCCCTTTGCCACCCAATACGCCCTTGCAGGCCGCGCCCGCCAGCGCTAGCGTACGGCTGACCTGCCAAGGCTCGGGGACGGTCTCTTCCTTGATGTAATCGACGCCCGCCAACTCGCGGCACATCCGCCCTAACAGCTCGCCGCTCATGGGTGTCCCGACCGGCGCGTCGAAATTCTGCACGCAGATCGGGACTTCGACTGCGTCCGCTAACTGCTGGTAAAAGGCGTAGCAGCCTTCTTGGTCAACGCGCAATACATGCGGCGGCATGGACATGATCCCGTCGGCTCCCGCGGCTTGAGCAAACTGAGCGAGGGCCACGGCCGGCACGGCATGGCCGGAGGTGACGGAAGCCACTACGGGCACTCGACCATCAGCCGCGGCGACGACGATCTCGATCCAGCGGCGGCGTTCCTCGTCGGAAAGGGTCGAAAATTCGCTGGCATTGGCCGGTCCCACCAAGCCCGTGGCACCCGCTTCGATACTGAAGGCGACCAAATCCTGCAAAGCCCCTTCGTCGAGCGCGTAGCTATCGGTGAAGGGGGTCACCACAATCGGCATGATTCCGCGCCACGTTTCAGTCATGGGTATCTCCTTTTAACCCCAGCAAAGCGGCTTCATAAATAGCGGTCGTAAACCTACTCCTTGTAGGCGACTACGCGCAGACGCCAGTAATCGGCGTGCCAGCCCCCATCGCCATACAATACCGGGCGGACAGCGTCCTCCACTGCGTCCCACAGCTCTTCGCGCATCGGGGGAGGAACATCCGCTGTAAGTGCCTCGGCGAACATCCCCAACCAGTCGCGCAACCCGCTCTTGCCCTCTAGATGCGTTGGACGGGGAAAATGATTGGCATAAGCAACGCGCAGCCCGGCCTGCTCCACGAGCCGCGCGTACTCTCCCAAGCTGGGAAAATACCAAGGCGACTGCGGATGAAAGCCCCGAGTGGCCAATTGGTCAATCAGCCCTTGGCTGATGGTAGCAATGTTCCGCGCTCCTCCCAACTCGGCGACAAAACGCCCACCCTGCCCCAGACAAGCGGCAATGCACGCAAGTGCCTCTTCCGGCGGCTTGACCCAGTGCAGGGCGGCGTTGGAAAAAACCGCATCGAACGGCTCGGCAAAGGAAAATTCTCGCGCATCGCCGACGGCAAAAAACAGGCCCGGGAACTGCTCGCGGGCGGCCTCGATCATCTCGGCCGACAAGTCAATACCCACGACCTCAGCTCCGGTTGCGTCAATCCGGGCACTCAGTTGCCCCGTGCCGCAGCCCAAGTCGAGGACGCGTTCCCCGACTTGAGGGGCCAAGACTTCCACCAAGTCGGCACCCGCGGCGGTGACATAGTGATGTTTGGCTTGGTAGCGCTTAGGGTCTTGAAACATATCAGCCCAAGAGGTCGGCGATGACCGCACGCTCCTCTTTGAGCTCGTCTTCGGTAGCCTTGATCTTCGCACGGGCGAAGTCGCTCAGTTCCAAGCCCTGCACGATTTCCCAGCCACCTTGACCGTCGCTGCGAATGGGGAAGGAAAACATCAACCCTCCGTCGATCCCGTAGCTGCCGTCCGAATAGACGCCAGCCGAGAAAAAGTCGCCCGCAAGCGTGGCGCTTTCAACACTGACAATGTGGTCGAGTGCGGCATTGGCCGCCGACGCAGCCGACGACAAGCCACGGGCGTCGATGACGGCCGCGCCCCGCTGCTGGACGATTTGGATAAATTCCTCTCGCAGCCAAGCGTGATGGCCTATGACGTCGTGTGCTGGGCACCCCCCAATCCGCGCGTTTTCGGCATCTGGGTATTGCGTGGCGCTGTGGTTTCCCCAGATGGCCATATTGGTCACCGCCGAGACCTTGGCTCCGGCCTTGTTGGCAAGTTGGGCTTGGGCGCGGTTTTGATCTAGCCGGGTCATGGCCTGGAAGCGGTCTCGGGGGATGCCGGCCTTGTGGCCGTGGCTCATGGCGATCAAGCCATTGGTATTAGCTGGATTACCCACCACCAAAACTCGCACATCCGCGGCAGCTCGGGCGAGCGCCTGACCTTGGCCGACGAATATCGGACCGTTTTCCCGAATTAAGTCTCCCCGTTCCATACCGGGGCCGCGCGGCTTGGAGCCAATTAGCAATCCCCAATTGATCCCGTCAAAGGCCTTTTCAGCTTGGTCGGTGATCACGATGTCGTCGAGGAGTGGAAAGGCGCAGTCGTCGAGCTCCATAACTACGCCTTCTAAGACTTTGAGCGCCGGAGTAATCTCCAGCAAGTGCAGCGAGATTCGGACGTCGCGACCAAAAACCTCGCCCGAGGCCAAACGCGGCAATATAGCGTAGCCGATCTGGCCAGCCGCCCCAGTGACGGCTACTTTCACAGTGCGTGCCATGTATTCCTCCTAAAAAAGGCAGTTTCTAGACAGAGAAAATCTGCCAAAAAAAATCGTTCTGTGCAATGCGAGCCCAGCCATTGACTATACCTTGGCCCTCTGATTATTCTACGGGTTCTTCCAACACAAGGCCCACGGGCGAAAGGACGGCCATTATGAGCGGCGACTTTGATCTCATCATCCAAGGAGGGCATCTCATTGATCCCAAAAACGACCTCAACGGCCCAGCCGATATTGCCATCAAGGACGGGCTAGTCGCTGCGGTCGCCGAGCGAATTGAGCCCAGTTCAGCGAAGGTCATCGATGTGTCAGGTCTCTATGTCACCCCGGGCTTAATCGATATCCATGTCCACGTCTATGGAGGATATCAGGGCTGGCTCTTCCCCGACCAGCACGCTCTGCCCTACGGTGTGACCACCGTAGTAGATACAGGCGGCGCTGGGTGGAAGGATTTTGCCGATTTCAAGCACACCATCATCGACCCCGCCCAGACCCGCGTCTTGGCCTTCGTCAATATCGTCGGCGCTGGCATGATCGGTGCTCCCGAACAAGACGTCAGCGAAATGGATCCCGCGCTCTGCGCCGCGGCGATTGAGCAGTACCGCGAGCAAGTCGTCGGAGCCAAGTCGGCCCACTTCGGCGGCCCGGGTTGGGAGTCGGCTGGCGGCGCGATCGAGGCAGCGCGACAGAGCAACTCCATTGCCATGATCGACTTTGCCCCCCGCCCCACCCGCACGTACGAGGAATTGCTCGAGCGCATGAGTCCAGGGGACATCCACACGCACCTCTATGCCGCCCACATCCCTCTACTAGACGAGGACAAAAAAATCGCAGACTACGTGCGCCAAGCCCGACAGCGTGGCATTGTCTTTGACACGGGGCACGGTGGTGGCTCCTTTTGGTTTCGCATTGCCGTACCCGCTATGGCCCAAGACTTCCCTCCAGATACCATTAGCACGGATCTACACAAGTCCAGCCGCATGCTGCCCAACGCCACCATGCCCATAACTATGTCCAAATTCCTAAGCCTCGGTATGCCCTTCCAAGAGGTTGTCTATCGCTCGACGCATAGACCAGCCGAAGTAATCAGGCACCCACAGCTAGGCCACCTCAGTGTCGGAGCCGAAGCCGATCTGGCGGCTTTTGTCCTGCATGAAGGGGATTTTGCCTTTGTCGATTCGGGCCGGACGCGCATGCGGGGTCGGCAAAAACTCGAATGCGAGCTAACGCTGAGAGAGGGCCGAGTCGTCTGGGACCTAAACGGCCGCAGCTTAGTGGATTGGGATAAGGCCGGTGAATACCGCCACCTTGCTTAAGACACGCAAGTGCCTTCGCAAACAACTTGACGCAGCGCTACTCCTTATGTATAATCAGTTAGTTTCACCTGTACCTATGCTACGCTTGCCATTGCACCGAGAGTATTTCGCTGCTGTGCAGGCAACTCCCCTGTACGATGAGAGGCTCTATGCATAATCTGCACGACGAGGAAAACACCCTGCGGCTCTATTTCGACGATATTGCTGAGTCCACGCCCCTTTCGAGAGAACGCGAAGTAGAACTGGCCGATCGCATCAAAAATGGCGATATGCATGCCCGCGAAGAAATGATCAGCGCCAATTTGCGGTTTGTCGTCGATGTGGCTAAGAAGTACCAAAACCGCGGTTTGTCCCTTTCCGACCTGATTAGCGCCGGTAATCTCGGCCTTATCACGGCAGCCGACCGCTTTGATGGCACGAAGGGCTACAAATTCATTTCATACGCGGTTTGGTGGATCCGCCAGTCCATTCTTCAAACCCTCGCCGAGCACGTGCGCACCGTGCGCCTTCCCCTCAACAAAGTCAGCTTACTCAAGGATATTTCCAAGGCCTCGCGCAAATTGGGCCAACATCGCGCCAGTGAGCCTGACATAGAGGAAATCGCCGCTGAACTCGAAGTCCCAGCCGAAGAGGTTTTAGAGACCATCCTCAGCGCCCGCGCCGTGTGTTCGCTCGACGAGTCCTTTACTGACGACGACGAGCGCAGCCTGCTCAACACCTTGGCCGACAACACGGCTGCAGCCCCGGATGCCGACATCTTGAGCGAATCGGCACGAGAGCAGCTTGAGACGGCCTTGGAAACCCTCGAGGAGCGCGAATTGCGCATTATCAGGCTCTATTTTGGCCTAGATGGCAACGAGGCCCTGACGCTCGAGGAAATCGGCGACATGATGAATCTCACGCGCGAGCGCATCCGCCAGCTCAAAGAGCGGGCACTCAGCAAGCTGCGCCATCCTTCGCGGCACCAGGTGCTTAAAACGCTAGCTAGCGGCACCTGAGAATCTGCCGGAGGGGGGATACCGAAGTGGTCAAACGGGGCAGACTGTAAATCTGTTGGCTTATGCCTTCGCAGGTTCAAATCCTGCTCCCCCCACCACTAATACAGAAAAGGCCGTCCCGTTTCAGGGACGGCCTTTTCTTTTACTGTAAGATCCAGACCCAAGCGCACTTATTGCTCCTCTTCCACGATCCGGTCCAGTTCCAAGCCCAAGGCGTCAGCCAGTAAAAATCCCGCCCGGGTCAAACGCAGTCTCTGTCCTTCGAGCGCGACGTATCCAACTTTCTCCAGATCGTCAAAGCGCTTGCTGCTCTGCACTCGACCGACCTCTTCTTCAGTCAGTTCAATCCCCTCTATGGTGCGCAAACCCATCCATAGACGTTCCCTACGAGCCGTGTCCGGGGCTATGGTCTCCTCCCCTGTGCACGGCGACTGGCCTTGGGCCATAGCGTCGAGATAGGCATTGAGATCGCGTGTATTCCAAAATCGCTTCCCATTGACGAAGCTATGGGCCCCGAGGCCAACACCTAAGTAAGGAACTCCCGTCCAGTAGCTCCAATTGTGGCACGAGCGGTAGCCAAGCCGAGCGTAGTTTGAAACTTCGTAGTGTTCATAGCCAGCCGCCACCAGCTTTGTATCAGTCCATTCCAAGGTGCGAGCTTGCCTGTCGTCCGCGACCGATTTCAGCAGGCCCTGACGCTGCCGTTGGGCGAAGATCGTGCCTTCTTCAATGGTGAGGCTATAGACCGAAAGATGCTCTGGAGCCAAGGCGATAGCCTGCTCGACGCTAAAGTGCCAATTGGCCTCTGAGACTCCAGGTACATTGGCCACTAAATCCAAGCTCACATTGGCAAAACCGACCGCTCTGGCCGCTGCATACGCCCTTTCGACATCGGCCGCGCTATGCTGTCGGCCTAAGTGCCGCAAATCAGCATCGCCAAAAGCCTGCGCGCCGATGCTGATGCGGTTGCACCCCAGTGCCTTTAGCGCAGCGAATTTCTCGCGATCAACCGTTCCAGGATTGACTTCAACGGAAATTTCCGCGTCTGAGTGTAGACCCAAATGCCGCTGAGCGACCTTGAGCATCTGCCCAATGAGCACCGGCGCGACTTGGCTAGGGGTGCCTCCGCCCAAGAACACGGTCTCCACCGGCCCCGACAAATGGGCCCAAGACTCGATTTCGCGGCAGATCGCCTCGGCATATAGGTCGTGGCGGTCTTCTTGGCCAACCACCGTGGCAAAGGCGCAGTAGGGGCAGCGTTGGGGGCAAAACGGCACGTGGATATAGAGGCCCAACGCCATTATTTGCTTTTGGGGATTAAGGGACGCAGAGGCGGTAAGTACGCCTCTTGCTCGTAATTAGGCTTCCATCTTGAGCGCGGCCAAAAACGCTTCTTGGGGGATTTCCACCTTCCCAAACTGCTTCATACGCTTCTTGCCTTCCTTCTGCCTTTCGAGCAATTTGCGCTTGCGGGTCACGTCGCCGCCGTAGCACTTGGCGGTCACATTTTTGCGGAACGGCTTGACCACCTCACGGGCAATCACCTTACTCCCCACCACCCCTTGGATGACCACTTCGAACATCTGCCGTGGAATCAACTCCTTGAGCTTTGTGCAGAGCTGCCGGCCCCACTCATAGGCCTTGTCGCGATGAATGATCACCGAGAGCGCGTCCATCGGCTCGCCATTGATCATAATATCGAGCCTAGATAGTAACCCGGCCCGCATCTCTAGATGCTCGTAATCGAATGATGCATAGCCTCGCGACACCGACTTGAGGCGGTCGTAAAAGTCGATCACTACTTCGGCCAAAGGCATCTCAAAGCTCAGGATAGCCCGGCTACCGTCGAGATACTCGGTGTTGCAATAGCTCCCGCGCCGCTCAGTGCAGATTTTCATCACGGCACCGATGTATTCCCTCGGCACCAAGATCTGGACGGCGAGAATCGGCTCGCGCACCTCGTCGATCTCAGTAGCAGGCGGCAACAAAGAGGGATTGTCCACATCAATCAGTTGCCCGTCCTTGGTCAGAATCTCGTAGAGCACATTGGGCAGGGTCGTGATGATTTCGACTTGGTACTCGCGGTCGAGGCGCTCCTGGACGATTTCCATGTGCAGCAGCCCTAAGAAGCCGCAACGAAAACCAAATCCCAACGCGGGGGAAGTTTCCGGCTCATAGGAGAACGCGGCGTCGTTGAGCTTGAGCCGCTCTAAGGCGTCGCGTAGCACCTCATAGTCCTCTGGGACAACGGGGTAAAGACCGCTGAAGACCATAGGTTTGAGCGGTTGGTATCCAGGCAATGGCTCCACTTCAGCCTCTGCATCAACAACCGTATCACCGACGTGAGCCTCGACCAGCTCTTTGATTCCAGCGATGAAATAGCCGACTTCACCGGTCTCAAGTGCTTGGGCTGGCACCCGGTTTAAGATCAAATGGCCGACTTCTTCGACTTCGTAGAGCCGTCCGGTGGAGTAGAAGCGAATTTTCTGCCCCTTGTGAATGCGTCCATCAACGACTCGAATAAAGCAAATTACGCCTCGGTACTGGTCGTAGAGCGAGTCAAAAACCAGTGCCCGTAACGGCTCCTGCTGACGCCCGGTCGGCGCTGGTATGCGGTCGACAATAGCTTCCATCACCTCCTCAATCCCAATCCCTTCCTTGGCGCTGATTTGCAAAATATCCTCGGCTTCACCCCCTAGCAGATCGAGCACCTGTTGCTGCACCGCTGCGGCCTGAGCAGCGGGCATATCGATCTTGTTGAGCACTGGGATGACGACCAAGTCGCTATTTAGCGCCAACAGCAAATTGCTCACGGTTTGGGCTTCCACACCCTGCGTAGCATCGACGACCAATATCGCCCCTTCGCAGGCGGCCAAACTACGCGACACTTCGTAGGTAAAATCCACGTGCCCCGGCGTGTCGATCAAGTTGAATTGGCAAATGCTACCGTCGGCCACTTGATAGTGCATTCGCACGGCGTGGGCCTTGATTGTAATGCCCCGCTCCCGCTCTAAATCCATGCTGTCGAGTACCTGCTCCTGCATCTGTTTAGCTGTCAGGGTCGCAGTTTTTTCAAGCAGGCGGTCCGCTAGAGTTGATTTGCCGTGATCAATGTGGGCAATGATGGAGAAATTGCGAATCTGCACGATACTCATACGGTTTGGTCGGTAAAGTTAGTGGAAAGGATTCGGCAAGCAGTCAGGATATACGCTGGCGATACAGGCTCTGATCTACCACGCTAGCCATTTGCCGCACATCTAAGGGGAGGGCGAGAAAGGTCTTGATCTCGTGGCTCGTAGTAAGCGGGTCGCGCAAGACAGCGGCGTAGTCGACATAAAGCACCTCCATTTGCTGATGCTCCGCCAACCACTGTTGCACTGCATTCAAGTGCCGACCGAAGGCGGCGGCCATTTCGGCGTCAGAAATCCGGTCACAGGGCCGCTCTCGCCGCACTAACATCACCCGCTGCGAAGCCAAAATCTCGTCCATTTTCCGAAGGGCAAACACGATTTTATATGTCCTGTGAAGCGGCAATTGGTCGAGCAATTGGGATATGACCTTGACAGCTTTACCTCTCGCCGATTCGAGCCATGTAGTGTTTTTTTCTAGCTGCTTGACCTTCTCGAACTCGTAATATCCCCCGGGATTATCAGCGTCGGCCTTGCGGATACCGTCTGTTAGGGGCGGCAAGCCACCCGCAGCCAACATCTTCATCAGCATCGAGGTACCAGAACGGGGCAGCCCGGACACAATAGTTATGTACTCGTCCGGCTGCGGAAGTGAGGTCGAATGAGAATACAAAGTAAAGAAAGACAGGCCACAGCATAATACGACACACGCTCCCAAAGCCTAGCTCCGGAAGCGTGTGTCGTATACTGTGCTACATGTGTATGAATCAATTAAAAGACCAGACGTCCACGCAACAGAAGTCCATGCGAGGCACCCGCCATGCGCTGCCAGCGCGAACTCTCGAGGCTCACCGACATCGACGAATCCACCTCAAAGCGCGTACCTAAGCGCAACTGCATGCGCTCTGGCGCTTGCGTCATCCCGCTGTATACAGTGTATACTCCCCGACCGCCAAGTGCGGCTAAACCGTAGCCGACCTCGGCTCTGAGCTGGCCTTGCGCGTTTGCAACACCCCGGTCCGCTATCTCGGCTACGCTGCGCTCCCACAGCGTCAGACTATTCGCCTGCGTACCGTAGGTCGGCATCACCCGCAACGACAACCCTCGACCACCGGTGCCAGCCGAGCGCTGGAGCAACAGATGCGCACCCCATTCTTGGTACTCGACCGCGTCGTCGCCGTCACTTACCAGACTCCGCGCCATAGCTTCCAGCGTGAAGCCACCGCCCTCATAGCGCAGGCCACCGCCAACTTCTACGCCGGACCCGGTCAGTCCGTCGCCGCCATCTTGGCGCAGGGCGACCTCTAACTCGGGTGTCACCTGCCCATCCATACCCGCTTCGTAAGCATGGGAGGCTTTGAGTGCCAGCCTCAAGCGGTTAGCACTCACCGTCTTTTCGGCGATCCGGTTTCCTTGTCCATTCTCGACTGCTCCCCCCTCGATTTCGACTTGGGCTGTTGTAGCCGCTGCCTTGATCCGCAACTGAGTCGGCCCACCGGAGAGCAAGTCACCGCTAGCCCCTACACTTCCAGTCCGCAGCGACGTATCGCTCGACTGCTGGCCTACGGTTCCCTGTTGGTCGTCAATATCAAGGTTGCCGCGCCCTAAGCCCGCCGTCAACCATACCCCCAACCGCCCTGGCGAGAACCCGACGTACGGATGCAGGCTCAACATGCGAGTCTCATAGGTACCGTCGACTCGCTCTTCACCGAGCAACGGGGCGGTATAATCGAACGCTCCTTGGGCCCAAGACAGCGCCAAACCGGTTAGCATTTCGGCACCTGGCCGGGCGTCCAAACCAATCTGAGCACGGCTTAGGTTGCCCTCCCAATCCAGCGAACCGTCGTCGCTAGACATTTGGCCGTAATCTCCCCGGCCCCAGAATGTAGGACTGCCGGGACAAACAATGCATCCTCTACCGAAACCGAACGGAACTGCGAAGGACGAGCCATTCACAACCTGTGACATATTGACCGGGCGATTCTCAAAGATCCGGCCGGATTGAATCATGTCGTGAAGGGCAGACTCAGCGGCGAAGCTAAAAGACCTATTCACATCGCCGGCTCTGTCCATATGCTCAAGGCGATTTTCGATGGCGCGATTCGTTCCATCGGCAATAGCCAATGCGTACTTGGACAAGATCTGTTCGTTGAGCTCCGCAAAACGGTCCGTAGCCGATTCTTCCACTCGAACCTCGAAGCTAAGGATAGCTGCGTCCTCAGCAGTCATATTGTCGTCGGAATCGTGGGCCGTGTACGTCAACGTATACGTTCCGACCTCCGTCGGTGTGCCCGAAAGCATCGGCGACATGGGGTTGGGGTCAAACGTCAGACCCGGCGGCACGTTATCTAGGGTATACGTCAACTCTCCAAACACGACCTCGCCGTCCGGACTTAGCGAGAGCAAGTTGCCGCCCGAAGCCAAGGGCAACACCAAGTCTTCAATCGCCTCACCATCTATGTACGTCTGGTTGGCCACGTCCCCGCTAAAGCTGGGCGCGCCATCTACCGTTATGTGAAAGGTCAACTCAGCCGAATCGCCATCGATATCCTCCACCTGGTAAACCAAGCGATACACGCCAGTGTGCGTCGGCGTGCCCGAAAGCGTCCGAGACGCAGCGTCGAAGCTCAGACCCGGCACATTCATATCTAAAGTATATGTCAAGTCGCCGTTGCCGCCCGAAGCCGCAGGGAATTCCCACGAATCCATCGCCTCATTCTGACGCAAGATTCGATCCTCAATGACCGCGTCAAAAAAGGTAGGATTACCGTCGACTGTCAGGAAGAAGCTCAACTCAGCCGAATCGCCATCTTCGTCTTCCACCCGAAACGTCAACTCATATCCCTCGGCGGGATGCGACACATGAAGCTCCGGCGTACCCGAAATCGTCCGCGACGCGGCATCAAACGCCAGACCCGGAGGCAAATTCTCCTCACTCAAGCTATAGGTCAACTCGCCGTTACCGCCCAAAGCCGCAGGCAACTCCAACGGAGCCATCTCCTCCCCTTCAGGAATCCACTGATTCGTAATAGATCCCTCAAAGAAGGGCATACCATTTACTGAGATCGTGAAGGTCAACGGGGCCGGCTCTTCGCCATCGACATCCGCCACCCGATACGTCAACGCATAGCCTTCGGGAGAATACGACACATTAGGCGACAACTCACCCGAAATCGTCCGAGCCGTGGAGTTAAACGCCAGACCCGGCGGCAACTCCCCATCCAAGAAATACGTCAACGCCACATTCCCACCGACCGCCTCCGGCAACTCTAAGCTCACCGCCTCACCCGCCGTGTATTGCTGATCTTCTACGACCTGATCGCCGAAGCTAGGTATGCCATTCACCGCAATCGTGAAACGCAACGTCACAGCATCGCCATCCACATCCGTCACCCGATACGTCAAATCATAGCCCTCAGCAACATACAAGTAATCGGCCGGCAGCGTACCGGAAACCGTCCGCGCCGCACCATCAAACGAAAGATCTGGCGGCAACTCCCCTTCCAACGTATACGTCAACGCGCCATTCCCACCGACCGCTTCCGGCAAACCTAAGCTCACCTCATTGCCCGCCTGGTACAGCTGGTCGTCTATGACCTGAGCGTGGAAGCTGGGCATGCCATGCACCACGATCGTGAACTCCAAGGCCGCAGGCGCATCGCCATCCTGATCCGTCACCTGATACGTCACCACATACCCCTCGCTCTCAGCAGTATACGTCGCATCCGCCGACAGCGTACCGGAAATCGTCCGCGTCGCCCCATCATAGCTCAGCCCCTCCGGCAACTCCCCGGCCAACTCATACGTCACCTCGCCGTTGCCGCCCGAAGCCGAGGGCAACACCCAAGGATCTATCGTCTGCCCTTCGGCAAAGGTGACTTGCTCCGACACGGTTTCGTCGAAGCGAGGCATACCATCCACCCGAATCGTGAAC
>JAPPEF010000289.1 GCA_028875335.1 Gemmatimonadota bacterium | reverse complement strand
CGCTCTAGGCCGCCTGGCAACATGATCTCTAAGAGATGCCGGATATTCTGCCGCAGCCGCCGCACCCCCCGATCGGTCAGCCTCCCCGTGATAAAGAACGATTGGCTGATTAGCGTCGTGAAACCCCGGACGATGATATCCGTGACAAACGCGGTGAGAAATAGGTCTGAATAGGCGTGGAATTTGCGGCATCCGGCATACACTACCTCGGGATCGAACCACTCCGGCGGCGTCCCAACTCCATCAAAGAACTCTCTCACTGCCGGCGGCACCGAGCGCAATGCCTCCGCATCCTCTTCCATCCCAGCCCTGATGAACTCGGCCTGCTGATCTTGGTCAGCGGCAGCTATTGCATTGACCAAGGCATCGGCTTCGGGATCGCCGATGAGCGTGTGCTTAATGTACTTATCAGCAAGCTCGCGGTTGGAAGCGCGGGCCTTTTCGTATCCAGGCTGGTATGCAACAGGTACCCTCATGGGTTTATGAATCTTTATCCACTATTCCCATAAGTATGTATAGTTGGAAGAGGGGTAGTGTATTCATTTGAAATCATTCAAACTGGTTGGAAGCACATGACTTATCTTTTGTATTGTGAGTTCGGGATAAGGGATTCCTTTTTTTGCAACTAGACTGTACTCTACAGAAGTGCCGTAGAAGTAAAGAAAAGGTACATAACTGTCAAGAAAAAATCTATCAATTAACGACCGGTCACCGTCGCCGCCGTGCCGGTCACCTCTGTTTGAGCGAGATCATGACGCTGCTGATTTGGTTGGCGGCCACAACAAGTGTGGCCGGACTGCGCATCAGTCCCATTACCGGATTAAGCTGCATGGGGTGTTCAATCTCGGCGAGGTCGGCGAACATGGAGAACGCTGCGACGAGCTTTGCCATGTCGCCGCAATCAGCGTAGCAGGGTGAGTTTGCGCGTCAAGATGCCCTCGTCTGTCACCAGCCTGTACAGGTAAATACCACTGGCTAGGGGACGGCCTGCGCTGTCGCGGGCATTCCAGTGGAGACGATGGTAGCCGGCCTGCTGCGGTCCCTGGCGCAGGACAGCCACCCGTTGTCCGATCACTGAAAACACTTCTAGGCGCGTCGGACCCGATTTCGGCAGGAAGTAAGAGATGATCGTCTGGCTGTTGAACGGGTTGGGCGCGTTCTGTAGTAACTGGAGTTCGTCGGGCAGGCCGATCAACTTGTTTGCCGCGACGGCAGTACCCGAGTTCGTCCATTCGGCCACATCCCACAGCAGAATCGTGCCGTCCCCGCCCCCGGAAGCGAGGGTGGCTCCATTGGGCGCAAACGATACCGAATTGACCCAATCCGTATGTCCTTTGAGGGTGGTGATCTGGTCGCCGCTGTCCACATCCCACAGCAGAATTGTGTTGCCAGAACTGGCCACCAGCCGGGTTCCATCGGGTGAAAACGCCAACGAAGAGACCTCCCCCACTGCCCGCCCAAACGGCGGCCTTCGACAAGGGTGGCGGTCCGTTCCCCGCTTTCCACGTCCCACAGCAGAATTTTGCCATCCCCTGATACGGCCGCTAGACGCGTTCCATCGGGTGAAAGCGCATGACCTCCGAGGGCAGTGATTTGGTCACCGCTTTCCACGTCCCACACTAGGATTGCGTTATCAGACCCGGTAGCCAGCCGGGTTCCATCAGACGAAAACGCCACCGAAGAGTAACCAGATCTGGCCGCTAGCCGGGTTCCATCGGATAAAAACGCCACTGAAGAGACTACATCCATATGGCCTTCGAGGGATACGATTGGTTTACCGCTGTCCACGTCCCACAGCTTGATTGTTCGATCCCTTGACGCGGAAGCGAGTATCGTCCCATCGGGTGAAAACGCCACCGAAGTGACAGTGCTAATATGTCCTTCGAGGGTGGCGATATTGGTGTTCGTTACCACGTCCCATAGCTTGACCGTATTATCCCCTGCTCTGGAGGCGAGTATCGTCCCATCGGGCGAAAACGCCACGGAAAGGACCGGACTTCTATACTCCTCAAGGGTCAAGGACCGAGTGACGAGTGGTTGTTCGGGTTGTTCAGGTTGCTCCGGCGGTTGGCCGCCGTCAGGCCCCTCGTCTTCCGTGACCGGATCCTCTGCTTCGGTTGTTGCGGTAACGGATATTTGTGCTATCAGTGAGGGGCCGTTGTATCCTGCTATGGCGTCGGCTCCGACGGTGAAGATGAGGGTGGCATCGGTGTCGATGCTGCCGTCGAATTCCAGTTCAATAGTGACTTCCGTGTCGCTGACGCATTTGATGGCGAAAGTTCCGACCGTGACGCTTGGGATGCCAGCTACGGTCACCGCATCCCTGATGTCAAAGATACGTGCATACGTCCTTCCGCTGAGGGTGGGGTAACGACGCTTTCATGCAGCGTCGCCTCGGTCAACGGAGAGTCCGTGGAGGCGGCCACCGAAATATCGTCAGAACCGTAGCTAATGCCTGGTAAGGCACACATCACCAGCATCACTGCGAGAATCGACGCGATAGGTTTTCGATTGAAAACTATGTTTTTCATCAGGGAACCTCTCTCATAGCCTATCTAGTAAAGATTAACGTGAGTTCGGGATAAGCCTCGTCTAATGAGGATGTCCCGTTGGTAACGGCCCTAACGCACTCAGCCTACTTGATCATGGAAATTCATGGATACTCAGATATATAATTTCCATAAAAAGAAAGTGTCAAGAAAATATTACAATATGAGGATATTATTTGGGGGTATTTCTATTCGGGGGAAAGACCATATAAAGTCCAAATTGAATAAAAAGCCATATATGGTCTTTAATAAGAATTATTTTGCCACGTCGATGACTTTTGCCAAGCCTTTGAAAGCCTCTTTCTCCGCCACCGATTCACGACCGGGCGTCGTCGTCAACTGTTTAACCCGAACTCACGTAAAGATTACGCCAACTCGCCGATCAGCCTGCGGATGTTGGCGTAGTTCGTCTGCATGGCTTCGAGCCGTGAGCCGCTTGCCGGCAGGAAGTGAGTGGCGATCGACAGGACGACGTCGCAGCGATTGTCGCGCAGGTTGCGCAGGATGGTCGGGTAATCGACGTGGCCCTCGCCGATGGGCGTGTACTCGAATTCGAGCGTTGAGCCGTTTATGGTGCGCAGATCCTTGGCGTGGACGCCGTGCAGGTAGGGGCGCAGGTTTTCGAAGCCAGCGGTGGCATTATCGACTTCGCCGCAATTGTAGTTGTCCGCTGGACACCAGAGCGCCTTGAAGCGCCGCGAGCCGACGGCTTCGACGATGCGGCGAAAGTTGCGGCTAGTGTTGCCGTAGTTCCACTGCATCATCAGGAAGGCGATATCGACGTCGTATTTTTCGGCGATGTCGGCGAACATGGAGAACGCTTCGACGAGCTTTTCCATGTCGCCGTCGGAGATGATGCCGCCGCGCGTTGCCCAGCGCATGGGCCAAGTGGGCTTGCCGCCGGTGTACTCGGCCGGCCAAGCGAAGTTGCTGCAGCCGACCGCGCCGATTCCCAAGCGGGCTGAAATCTCCATCGACCGTTCTAACTTGGTGAAGTGATCCTTGAACTGGGCGTGTTCGAGCATCTTGCCCGGCTCAAGCTCGGCGAGGTGCACTGTCTTGAACAGCCCAGCGCCGTCGAGCAGGAAAAACTCGAGACCGTGTGCGGCGACCTGTTCGGCGGCTTGATCTATCTCGGCGTCGGCAAGCTCGTAGAGGCTGCGGTTATTGGAGTGGGTGCCGCACCAGACGTAGTGCGCGCCGAGATCGCGCGCCGTGGCCAGCGATTGCTCGAAGGGCTGCTGCAACTCTCCGAGGTACATCCCCATTTTGAATTCGTAGTGGTCGCTCATGATTTTCCTATCCCCGCGAAGGCTCGGGCATCTCGGCCCGCGCCTTCGCCGCTAGTTCTTTGAGGTGGCCGTCGTTGGCCATACGCTGTTCGAGGTGTACCATGCGGCGTTCGCTCGCCGTGGCGAGCATGGTCTCGCCGTACGCGCGCTCTGCCCAGAAGCGGGCGAGTCCTGCGATGTCCTGTTTGACGAGGTCGATCTGCTCGTCGGGCACGCGCACCATGCAGTTGATGGTGAACATGCGGCGACGGCCACTGCCGCCGAAGGCCGCGTGTTTGAGATTGTGCTGGAAGACGATTACATCTCCGGGGACGATTTCGAGCGCGACGGCTGGGACTTGGTCGCCGGAGATGCCCCATTGCTCCTGCGATTG